>DJVG01000034.1 GCA_002441095.1 Elusimicrobia bacterium UBA6262 | reverse complement strand
AATCCTGGTAACGACACCCTGCATCAATTCACCATAAATGCTTCAATTGCTCCCACAGTTATCCAGACTATTCCTGCTAACGCTACCCAAAATGTACCTTTAGATCTACCATCAGTTGAAGTAATATTTGACCAGCCGATGAATACTTCTATAGATCCTAATGCAATCCCCAAAATTATCCCGGCACAACCAGGTACTTGGAAATGGGATTCAGATTCGAGATTAGTATTTTATAATTATAATTACTTATCACCTAATACGACTTATTCCGTGGTTATAAGTACAGCTGCGCAAAGTAGTGTTGGCGTCAATATGGCTACCAAGTATAGCTTCTACTTTACCACCAGCTCAACCACGGGTGGTATTGGTGGCGCATTGCATTTTTCGCATCCGGATGACAATGTCGGAGTAGAGACTACTAATATAATAGTTCAGCCGCTTACTACTGAGCCGAAAGTGGGGCTATTAGGCACTGGTTTTGGTTATGATGCCTATGTGCAATTGACCAAGCTTGGCATTAGTACCAGATTGATCAGAGTGACAGACCTGGATAAGGCCTTCAATTATCCTATATTAGTTATCCCTTCTGGTGGCTTGTATGGTTTTGATAGTTCAGCCACTTTCAAACAGAAATTGGCTGATTATGTAAATCAAGGCGGGACAATTATCTGCTATGCTCAAAGATATGCGTCCGAGTTCAGGGTACTTCCTGGCGACATTAGCGGTTATGGCTGGGAAGAGGACCAGAACTGCTACGGCGCCGGTGTATATATCAATGAAGTTTCAGCAGTATTTAATGGGCAGACTACAGCTACCCTTGATGCTAATGTAGATGGATATTTTACTAAATGGCCGGATAATGCCAAGATTCTGCTGAACCGGTCTAAAAATAACCAGCCCGCTCTGCTGGAATACAGTATAGGACAAGGAAAAGTCATCGTATCTACTCTTTATAGTGATTGGGCTTCCTGCCACTGGGCAGGTTCTGCTGCCGAAAGCTGCCTGGTAAGCCAGCTAATCAGCTATGTCTTGGATCCTAACCAGAGCCTAACCCAAAACCTGTCCTACAACCAAAGTACCGGGGTTAAGATGTGGGTGACAACTCCCACAGAATTCACAACCCAAGGTAGCACGGTACCCTTTACCTTTCATGTCAAGAACGACTCTCAGAGCGATTTAAGTGGCGCCAACATAGGTATTTTTGCGCACGAACAAAATGGCGCATGGTGGAAATTCGTTGGGGATGTTGTCAATATTACCATAGCGGCAGGACAAGAAAAAGAATTTCTCTACAATGTCCCTGTGGACTGGTCTGCTAGTTTTTGCATCGGTCTATATGGACCGGGAATAACATACAAGGATAGAAATATGGGTAATTATTATCAAGCTATTGCCTATACATTGAGATACATTTTCCTCAAAGTCCCCCAGGTAAAAATTGACCTCAAAACTGACCAAAACATGTATGGGTCTGCTGGTGGTTCCGGTAAAATACAAATGAACTTGACTGAGCTACAAGGACTAAGTTACCAGGGTGAGCTAAAAGTCAATATCTTCGATCCTGTGAATGGTAACTACTTTGAACAGACCCAATCATTAGCTCTAACATCCAATGGCAGTATCCAGCGAGAGGTTCCTTTTACCGTGCCAGCGAATTCAGCTATTGGCATATATATAGTCAAAGCGGAACTAAAAAATAGCGCTGAAAAGATTGGAGAAGGGTTAGTCACCTTTGAGATACCTGAGCCTACGATTACTCTTGAACCTATCCTGCCGCCAACGTTTTCTGATAATAATCAGCTCTCCTTCAAGGTTAAAAACACAGGGATAACGAATTTAATACAAGGTGTTCTATCTTTGACCCTGACTGACCCGGCTGGCAGTATCTGTTGGACTGGGCAGAAAGACTTCAGTAATTTAAACAGCGGCGCGGAGACAGAGATAACCCTGGCGCAGGATATACCCCTGGAACAGATAAAATATGGGATATACAAATTAGGATATAAATGTAATTTTGATGGAAATATTATCAAGGGAGTCGTTGACCTGGCAAATACCAGCCTGATCCAAACCGAGTATGATAAGACGGCATATAACATTAGAAGCGATTTAGGATTGAAAGTCACTATTGTTAATAATGGGGTCTTTGAACAGAAGGATGTAACCGTAATAGTTGAATCGCCAGACTGCAATTTCAAATCAGAAAAGACATTTTCTTTAAATCCAACCAAAAACACCGAATTCCCGTTTACGATCAGCTTACCGGAAACACTGGCCAGTGGCCAGCATCAAGTGAAAATCACGCTAAAAAATACAGCGGGAGACTCTACTGAAAAAGTCTCCAGCTTTACTGTTACCCCTGCTGATATTAAAACCGAGTTATTAACTAGTGAAACCTATAGTGGTGATTTTGTTAAAGTGAAGGTAAGAAACAATGGCGGTATTGATGCTAGTTTCGGTTATCAATTATATATAAGAAATATTATAAATGGTAATACTAATATGATTTATTATGAAGAACGATCTATATTTGTGCAATCGCAGTCAGAGCAGATACTCACTTTTGGCCCTGTTTGCGGAGAGGGCAAGTATGATGTGTCGGGATATTATAGAATTAATGGTAATTACAAATATAGTGTTATTGGCTCAATTAATTTGCTCACCTGCTCTGTAGCAATCAATCCCCAGATTCCGGATAACCTTATTTATGATACTAATTTAATAAAATACTCAGTCCAAAATATGGGGACAGCAAAATTATCCTCACTAGTGGGCACTTTAAAAATACTGAATAATTATGAAGATGAAGTAATTTGGAGTGAGGATAAGAGCATAGGGGATTTTGAGGTTGGGATGTCTACTGAAGTTGTCTATGCAGTACCTATAGATTCTATATTAAACAAAAGTGGTAAATATACTTTATCTTTTGACCTAAACAGTAAAGAATTGCAGTTACATAATGAAAATGATTTTAGTGTTTATCCTGGATTGGGATATCTTTACATGAAAAATACATATTTTTCAAATTATTGGAACAGCAATTTTATAACATGTAAAGCAGGAGAAATTATTAATATATTCGGTGAGCTAGATGTCCAGGACTATGGATATAATATCGAAGTATTAGCAGGCATGAATATCAAGATACCCGGGTTAGATATCTTAGCTGACAGCTCGCTATATAAAATAATTCACAGTAGTTATACTATCGCAGAAGTAGCAGCGGTGATACCTGAAACAACTATGCCTGGAGATTATGAGGTTTTTGCGAAAACCAGTTATGATCCTGAAACTTCCTGGAGTAAATACGGGTACATCCGGATCTTGCCAGTGCAATTAGAATTGAGCACAGCTCAAAGTAATTACACCGGCGGCCAAATACTCGAAATAAAGGTGCAGAATACCGGTGGCGTTAAAGCAGTCACTGAATTTGTGGTTAATCTGAAAAATAACCTTAACGAAGTAGTCTTCACTCAAACAGGTGAAAGCACGATATTGCCAGGTGCTTCAGGTATTTTGTATTCCTGTGACCTGCCGACTAATCTTGCTGATGGCCAGTATAGCCTGGAAGTTATTGCTACGGATAAAGCGACCCAGAATGAATTTGAATTAGTCAAACCAATCAGTTTAGATCGGATGGGAATAGCATTAACCACGGCTTATCCGGTGAATCTTGATTCTAGTAATCAAGTAAGCATTGCCCTGAGTAACACTGGTACTGCTGATGTATCGACAGGGACAGTTAGCTGCAGCCTGGCGGATCCTGCTGGGGTAGAAGTCTGGTCAGAGTCAAAGTCTATTGCAGATTTAATTATTGGGCAAGAAGTCGCGCTAGATTTTAGTTTCCCAATAAACGAATTTACCCTGGGAAACTATAAGCTGCAATACACATTGGAATATAGTAATAAGACTGAAACTGGCGAAAAGACATATTTGTCCAGTTTGCAGATAACTTCTCTTAATCCCGAAAAACAGGAATACAAGCAAAGAGAAAATGTAGTGATTGCCAGTGAAATATATAATGATGGCCAGGTTGCATTGCCGATAGGCATTAAAGCGGAAATAGCCGCTTTGAATTTAATCCAAACCTCTCAGATCAAATTAAGCCCGGGAGAAATAAATAAGACTACATACGCCTTAACCATACCAGATGCTGCTCCCAGCGCTGTATATGAAACTGCGCTAATTTGCCAGGTTTCAGACTCAAGTAAAGTAATTAAAAATACTTCTTTTGAGATTACTGGGGCACTATTAAAAATAAGCCTAAGTAAATCAGAGTATCAAGCAGGAGAGCTGGTTAATATTGAGTTGGATAATAGTGGCGGAGTAGATACAGATTGCGAATATACCCTTGATTTCTATGATGATCAAGGGCTGAAGATAGCATCTACATCAGGAGTGGGAAAAGTATTAGTAGATGCGGACACGCAGATTTCTTTAAGACTGCCTGCTCAGCTTCGTTCCGGCTGGTATTCACTGTCATTAAGTTACCGGGATGTGTCCAATCCAGAATCCGCACAATGGGCCCGAGCCGTAAAGGTCAGCGGGACAGAAGCCAGCTTAACCATGCTAACTGATAAGCAGATATATCGGAAGGAAGAGAATGTCACATCCTTAGGAGCCTTGACTTCTGCTGGCGCGGCGCTTTATGGGACCACCTTAGGCATCAAGGTCTATCGGGCTAGCGAAGCGTGGACAAATTACGTTAATACAAACACGATACTGGATATCCTGACAGATGGCGATTACGTCTGGTTCTTGACCAGTAAAGGGTTGAAACGATATGACCAGGTTAATGATTCCTGGAAAGCTTGGGGCGTAGCAGAGGGTATTGTGTCTTCAGTATTTGTCGGTGAGGATTATGATTTGGGAACGATCAAAATATTGTTCAGCGATACACAGTACATCTATTTTATCGGCAATGACAGCTATATGTATGACAATGAAAAATTGTATCAGGTGAATAAAACTTCCGGATACGTGACCACTTACAATTTCCCGGTTCAACGCACCGGAGGCGCTGTAATATTGGGAATACGCAATAATAAGCTGTTGATTGAAATAGGCGCGTCTCCTTGGGGCTTTAAATATGGTTTGCTGCAATTTGACCCAATAGCCAAGATCTTAACGGTATTGGACTATGCCCAGATATTGCAGCAAAATGGGAGTCAGTATTATGGTTCTATCCTCGGGGTTACCTTTGACGGGCAGGCCATTTGGATAATGACTCTGCAGGAATTATACAAACTCAATGTTGATGACAGCTTGGAATTAGTTAAAGATAATCTAAACATTGTTGATATCAATAATTATTGGGGTGCTCCTATACGCTTGAAAGCTGATAGTGACAGTTTATGGATACAAAAATACACAAACGATATTTGGAATTATACCGCCAAAATAGATCTATACCGGATCGATAAAACCAGCAAAACCATGTCTTCATTCAGCACTGATATCCCATTTTATTCATCGCCGCCGGATTTTGTAGTGGGAGACAAAGAGTTATGGTTCCTGACCCCGGGAGTAATGAAATTTGATAAAGCCAGCAATGCTTTTGAACAATACACTCTGCTGATGTGCTCGCTAAACACCAGGATTATTTCCTTTGTTGCTGATGATGTCTGGGTCGGGAATAATAGATATAACCGCCCGACTAATTCCTGGACAACTTATAGCCAGGCTGACGGGTTGATCAGTACTAATATTAACGCGGTTGTTGCCAATGGCAATAATATCTGGTTTGGCGCCAATGAAGGTATTAGCCGCTATAATACGACTGCCAACTGGCAGAGTTTTAAAGATGAATTGTTATTAGACCAGGCCAAACAAGCCTATACGGACAATAACTATGTCTGGTTCACTACCGATAATGGTTTGGTGAAATATTCCAAAGATACTGACCAATTTATAAAGCTTAATGTTAACGCCAGAGTTTTCTGCGTTGGGGATAGCTATAATTGGTTAGCAGAGGATAAACTATATCAGATAGACAAAAACACTAACCAGCTGACTGAACTGCCTCTGGGAACTATTGATCCCAATGCTATTGGCTATATTTATCAAGAAGGTAATTATTTATGGCTATTATGCAAATTGTTAGGAACAGAATATCTGGCTAAATATGACCTAAATACTAAAACAGCCGAGGAATATCCTGGTTGGAATACAGGGTATAATAATAGCTACAAAGTTGTACCTTATGGAGATCAAATTTGGATCATGGCGGCAGATCAAATCAGAAAATTATCCAAAATAGATAATAGCATCTCCGCTATATCCTGGCCGCAATCGTTGGCTGTTAACGATTGCACCTATGATAATGGTTCGCTCTGGCTGCTAACGACGAATGGCTTAGTTAAATATGATATGGCCACGGGAGAGATATCAAAAACCATCACCTATCCTGGAACCGAATACAATACAGGAACAGCCATAAGTTCATTGAATGGAACAATATGGATAAACAGCAATTCCTATAGTGGAGCCAGCTCAGTAGCCAAATATAATGAAAGTTTGGATAAATGGACGATATATAACTCTAATAATGGACTGATCAACGGACAGGTCAGCAGTATAGCTTTAGATATTAATTATGTCTGGTTTATAGCTGATTGCGGAGTTAGCAGGTTCAAGGAAAAAGGCACCATTCTCTGGCAGAAGGATTTGGCGATCAATGGCTCTGGAGCTATCAACTTTAATGAACTGGTTGGCCAGCTTGGCGAAACCGGTAAATTCTATGTTGAAGGTACCGCGACCAACTCCCTGGGCCAGCAACTGGCCAAAGCAGAGAATAATTTCTATGTGACCACTAGTAATGTGGCCATGACCATGAATGCCTCAAAGAAGCTCTATAAGACCGGGGAGACTATAAATATTGCCGGGGAAGTAGTTAACAGCGGCATATTGGACGAAAGCAGTGTCCAAATGAGCCTGGGCAGGGAAGGCAACAATATATCAGCCGGCAGTTACTCCCTGGCCGCCGGAGCCAAGCAATCATATACCGCTTCAACCGTAGCTGACAAATCATTCCTGCTCACTGGCAAGACCACCTGCGGGACTGAAGAGAACATAGTTGAAGAATATATCTCTGTGGTTGACCCGCAACTAGAAATGACTGTGACCGGACCAGACACAGCAGGACAAGATGCCTTTGACCTAGGGATACTAGTCAAGAATACAGGACAAGTGGAAACAAAGACAGATGTAAAGGTGTATAGCTGTAATGGTGTAGAGGAAGAAGAAATGAAAGACTTGGGGGAGATAAATCTACAACCGGGAGAGACGAAATATATCAGCCAGAGCTGTCAGATCAGCCAAGATACGACGTTTGAAGTCAAACTAACCGGAGATGCCTCCCAGAATATTACCAAAGAAGTAAAGTTTGGCTGTACCGCAGTGGTGACTATTACCCCGGAGCCAGTCTATCCAGCTTCGTCAGCTACCAGCAAGCAGATATTTGAAATACCAGTGAACATTGCCAATACTGGTACAGTGGATATGCTTTTAAATGCCAAATTCCAAATTACAAATGCCAATTTTAATTACGAGAAAAGCAAAGAATATTACATCCCCGCTGAAGACAGAGTATATGACAACCTGATACTGGAAGGAGCGCCAGCAGGTGATTATGTCCTGAACTATACCTCAGATCTTACCAATGGCTCAGTCCTGGTCAGGGTAGCTGAATTTAATATTGTAGTAGTTACAGACCTGCAATATACAGTAAGCGGCTCGACCATTACAGTTAACGCCAAAGTGAAGAATACCGGAGCTAATGAATTTGTCGGCAATGTACGAGCAGTCCTAAGTCAGCAGTCAGCGGTCAGCGGTCAGGAACAGGGAAAAGCCTGGGAAAAAGAAGAAGAACTGAATTTAGTCATTAATGAAGAAAAGACAATCACCTTTGATATACCGACCACTAATCTCACCGCTGGTAACTATCTCATCGGTACCCGGATATTACACAATGGCTTTGAGATCACCTCCCGGAATACAGATATTGTCTTGCAGGCAGACTATAGCATAGTTTCCTTTGATGACAACCAGATCTTCAATGCCGGCGGTCAAGCAGCGATCAAGGTAAGGGTCAAGAATACCGGCTCGGTTGAAGGCCAGGCAGAAGTCCAACTGGCTAGCGGGGATATTGTGAATTACAGTCAAGCCGCTTGGCTCAAGAGCGGGGAAGAAAAAGAATTCACCTTTAACTTTGTACCAGCCGATGATTTGGAAGAGAAAACTTATGTAGCTTACGCTACATTAGCTGGAAGCTGGATGCTGGATGCTGAAAGTAAAGAACAGCAGATTAAATTCTATGTGAATGGATACAAGATCGGGGTCACCAGTAGCTTTGATAAAATGGCCTATGCAGAAGGGGAAATAGCGCATCTGACTTTGACCCTGACCAATGATGGCAGTCTGGAAGCGCCGGTATTCACAAAAGTTAATTTCAATGACTATCAGATAACCTCTGATACTATTACTGTCACCAAAGGCACGCCAGTGATCCAGACCTTTGATGTGCCGGTATACCACACCGGGGCAAAGTTGTTCTATGGCGTATATCATGAAAGTGGCCGCTCCCTAAACCTGAACACCCTCTATGTGTACAAGCAGGAAGGAAGCGTATCCTTCATTACTGATAAACAGCAATACCAGGCTGGCGAAAATATGAACCTAACGCTCCTGCTCAACGAAACCGGCGTCTTGCACCTGGATGCCCCAGGATACCAGTCTGATGTCAATATCGTATCAGTTGATACCCAGACTATTACCTTTGCCTTACCTGTAGATATAATTACCGGGACCCATTATATTAATTACACCTTTACGCCATCCAGCGGGACAATCCAGCAAGGACAAGTACCCATTGATGTAGTTGGCTATACGATCAAAGTATTGGAAACTATCCTCGACAAGAACATCTATTATCCTCTTGATACAGTCAAGTTCAAAACCAGGATAGATTCGAATAAGGATGTAGCAGATACACAACTCAAGATCTGGCTGAAAGATAGTAATCAAGTGATAGAGTGCTATAGTGGTACGGTAACTATAGAAATAGGACAAACCAATTTAACTGCAGAAGTACCTATGTCCCTGACAGATAAGGGAATGGGGCAGGTAATATTTGGCCTCTACAAAGGGGAACTACTGCTTAGCGGTGGACAGAAAGCTTTTGATGTTGATATTTATGATTCTGAAGCTCCGGAAACGGAAATCATGCTGGAAGCTGGAAGCTTGATGCTGAATGATAAGACCTACATTACAGATAAGACAATGTTGTATTTTGTCGCTATAGATACAGGCACAGAACCTTCAGGTATTGACTTTACCGAATATGCGGTTGATGCTTCTACCTGGACCGTGTATGCTTCCAGCTTTACCCTGACTGGGGAAGGGGAGCATATAGTCAGGTACCGCAGCCGTGACAAGGCCTCCAACCTGGAAGATACCAAGCAGGCTATATATTACCTGGATATTACTGCTCCCGTGAGCGTGATCAAGACCCCAGACATCAGCTTCCAAATGCCTGATGGCAGTACCTATTTTGTCTCGCCAGCTACCTTTACCATTAGTGCAAATGATACTTTGGCGGGTGTGGATTATGTGGAATACGTTGTGGATAACTTTACGCCTATAAAAGTAGAATATCAAAATCCCATTGAAATCATTGGTAATTTCGTAGATGGCAGTCATAATATTAAGTATTTTTCTGTGGATAAGCTGGGGAACAAGGAAGCTGAAAAGACCTTAACCTTCCTCATCGACGGCAATGGACCAGTGACCCAAATACAGCTAAAAGGTGAAAGCTGGAAGCTGGATGACAAGACATACATAAATCAAAGCACGCAGATCGAACTAACCGCTACTGATAACGGCTGTGGAATAGAAACAATAAAGTATCATGTAGATACTATGGGCTGGAATATTATTAATTCCAGTAGTACCCTTTCAGCATTTAGCATCCAGCTTCCAGCTGGACTTGCCGAAGGCCTGCACACTATCTTCTACTCAGCTATTGACAGGCTGGGAACCGCAGAAGCAGAGAAGAGCCAGACTTTGTACGTTGATACCACGACGCCAGATACCAGTCTCCAGCCATCAGACTCCAGTTATCAGGTGACAGAAGGAACAACTACTTATGTCAATAGCCATAGCACATTTACGGTAGCAGCCGTGGACCCGCTCTCCAACGGAGTATCCTCTGGTATCAAACAGACACAATACAAAATTGACGATGGCTCTTTTACGATTATTCTATCAACTACCAACTATCAACTATCAACACATATACCGGACGGACAACATACTATCGCCTATCAGTCCATAGACAACGTAGAGAATACAGAAGCGGAGAAATACTATACTGCTAACTTTGACGGGACCAAGCCGCAGGTCAAGAGCACTTATCCAGCCAATAACGCCAAAGTTAAAGCTAAACTAGCTACTCCGATCACGATTACTTTTAGTGAACCAGTAAAGAGTACTGATTGGAGCGCTGATATCATGCTCCAGGAAGCCAAGGGCAAACTGGTTAAAGACTATACTATCACCTACGACTCAACTACCTATACCTTGAAGATAGACGGCAAGCTCAAGAACAATACGCAATACAACCTCACCCTCAAGAATACTATCTCCGACCGGGTCAAGAATTACCTGGATGCGTGCCAGTTCAGTTTCCAGACGATGATGAATGCTGCTGAAGGTGGCACCTACAGTGATCCAGCTACTGGCCTGACCTTGATCGTACCGCCGAATTGCTTGCCGGTAGACGGGTATTTTGAGTTAGCTTTACTGGACCAGATCAATCCACCTAAATTGCCTAAGCCGTTAAACTGGTTGTTCGATGGCCAAAAAGCATACCAGGTGATTTTCTATGATGAAAATGGGATCATAGTCCAACAGCCAGTGAAGAAACCGTTCCAAGTACTGCTTTCTCTGAACCAGCAGTGGATCACCCTGGCTATGGAAACCAAGCCCATTGAATACAAGAATATTAAAGTCTACCAGACTGGCAGTGTAGCTGACTTCATAGCCAGTATGTCCCATCAGGGAGTTGCCAGTAACAGCGAAAAGGCTCAATTCTCTCCGCGCCTGATGGCTGAACAGAGTTACAATGCCCAAGCGCAGGAACTGTCCATAGAGATGGACAGCTTCGGTATGTTTGCCCTGGCTGGTTTCAATGCCCCAGGTGCTTCTCTGGATGACCTGAGCTGCTATCCAAATCCATTCAATCCATGTAAGCAAAACATCACGATACAGTATTACCTGCTAAATGAATCTGAGGTTACCATAGCCATCTATGACCTGCTGGGTAACTTAGTCAAGACCTGGGAGATACCAACAGGCGATATGAATGCCCGGACCGGACTGAACCAGCTATCCTGGGATGGCCGCAACGGACAAGGTGATACGGTAGCCAATGGCGGCTATATACTCTTTGTGCATAGTGACAATCAAAAGAAGAAATTCAAAATTTTAGTGGTGAAATAGAGCAGGTGTAAAGGTGTAGAGCTGTAAAGGTGTAAAGGTGTAGAGAGGCAAACCAGGGGAGACAAGATGATAAAGAACTTTGAAGACTTGAAAGTATGGGAAAAAGCACATAAGCTAGTATTAGATGTGTATAAAACTACACAAAAGTATCCCAAAGAGGAAATATATTGTCTAGTGTCACAGATGAGGAGAGCGATGATTTCAGTAGCAGCTAATATAGCAGAAGGGAAGAAAAGAAATTCTGTCGCAGACTTTATGCATTTTTTGAATATGGCTGATACTTCTTTAGAAGAAGTTAAATATTATTTGATCTTGAGCAAAGATTTAAAATATATTACTGAGCCTGAGATGAAGAATTTATATGATAAATCAACCGAAGTTGGCTTAATGTTAACTGGTTTGGAACGCTCACTAAAGAAGTTTAAGAGGTAGCCGTATGAAGTACAAATTTCTACTTACTATCCTAGCTTTACAGCTCTACAGCTTTACAGCTTTACAGCTGTACGCTGTAGATCTGGGCTTTGCCAGGGAAGACGGGGGACAGCCAGGGGCCTTCCTGAGCTACGGAGCCGGAGCCAGGTCACTGTCCATGGGCAAGACCTTTGTCGGTATAGCCGATGATGCCAGTGCTACCTACTGGAACCCGGCTGGACTGGCTACCTTGGAGAAACCAGAGATCACTGCCTTGTATGCCAGTCTGTATGAGAAGACCGGCTACAGCTTTGCTGCTGGCGTTTTACCTTTAAAACTAGCGACTAGCGACCCCGCCACTGAAGCGTCGGCGGGCAGGCAGCGACTAGGTACTGTTGGTCTGGCCATTGTGAACCTGAGTTCCCGGGGCTTCCAACTGCGGGATGAATACAACTATGAACTGGGAGAAGGTGGAGTCAGTGAATCAGCTGCAATACTGTCCTATGGAACGAAAATACCGTTCGTGGTTCGTGGTTCATGGTTGGCAGTAGGAGCAAACCTAAAAGCAGTCAACCAGAACGTAAACGGCAAGTCTGATACTGGCTACGGGATAGATGTGGGAGCCCTGACTACGTACCAGAAACTGACTATTGGCTTGAGCATACAAAATATCATTGCCTCGACACTGACACTGGTTGAAGAAACAGACACCTATCCCTTAGCAGCTACCCTGGGATTTAGCTACAAGTTCTTCAATGACAGCCTCTTGACTGCTATAGACCTGAACAAGACTCAGAACCGGCAACTAAAAGTACACCTGGGCACAGAATACACCCTGGCCCAGCTCTTCAGTATCCGGGCTGGCCTGGATGAGACTGAAGCGACCCTGGGAATGGGGGTAAAGTGGCAGAATTACTCCCTGGATTATGCCTTTGCGTATCATGATGCCTGGAAGGGATATGAGGACCTGGGTATGTCTCACCGCTTCGGATTGACTGTCAGGTTTGGGAAATAATAATTGGTATTGACAAATACTACGCAATAGTGTATATATATACAGAGCAATAAGAGGCTCTCTTATTGCTTTTATTAATTTATATGGAACCACTATGAGAGGAGCAAGACATGTACGCAATTATTGAAGAAGCGGGATTCCAGTATCGCGTGAAAGAAGGCGATATTGTTGATGTGCCCAGAATGCAAAAAAAACCAGGCGATAAAATAAAATTAGCCAAGGTATTGATGGTGGCTGACGGCGATAAGATCAGCGTGGGCAAGCCGGCTTTGGATAAAGCTACGGTAAATGCGGAAGTAGTTTTGGATGACCGCAAAAAGAAGGTAGTGGTCTATAAGTATAAATCCAAAAAGTCCTACGCCCTAATGAAAGGGCACAGGCAGGATTTCACCAGATTGAAAATAACCGGAATATCTTTATAAGGGGTGAACGATAATGTCAGGTAATAAAAGTGGCGGCGGTTCAGCCGTAAACGG
This sequence comes from Elusimicrobia bacterium UBA6262, assembly GCA_002441095.1. Taxonomy (GTDB): domain Bacteria; phylum CAYTYR01; class UBA6262; order UBA6262; family UBA6262; genus UBA6262. The sequence continues at coordinate 136,414 of DJVG01000034.1, read as the reverse complement.
CCGGGATTCGTCCGGCAAGCGGTTAGGCGTAAAAAGAGGCGATGGGCAGATAGTAAAAGGCGGCAATATTTTAGTCCGGCAGCGCGGCACCAGGTTTTATCCCGGATTGAACGTAGGTATCGGCAAGGATGATACTCTTTTTGCCCTGATCGACGGCAAAGTGGAATTTAAGTATACTAAAGGCGGAGCCAGGCAGATTTCCGTCCTCCCAGTGTCGAAATAGCAAAGCCTCGAACTCCGGGTTGTATTGAGGGAAGCGGAGGCTTTCATGTTCGTTGACCATAGTAAGATATTCGTCAAAGCTGGTGACGGCGGCGACGGTTGTATATGTTTCCATCGCGAGAAGTTCGTGCCCCTGGGCGGGCCGGACGGTGGCGATGGCGGTAAGGGTGGAGATGTCATTGTTAAAGCAAGGGCAACCTTGCGTACCTTGTTTGACCTGAAGATCCGGCCGCATTACGAGGCTGAGAGCGGCAACAACGGACAAGGTAATAACAGATATGGCAGAAGTGCTCCGCCTTTATTTATTTATGTGCCAGTCGGGACAGTGATCCAGGATGTAAGTTCTGGCCATGTTTTGGCTGACCTGGCTGAAGACGGCCAGGAATTATTAGTGGCCCGCGGCGGCCGCGGCGGCCGGGGCAATGCTAAATTTAAGTCTGCTAACCGCCAGGCGCCCAGGATAGCCGAACGCGGCGAGCCAGGCGCAGAGATCACCCTCAACCTCGAATTAAAACTACTGGCAGATGTCGGTTTAGTGGGGTATCCCAATGCCGGTAAATCCACGCTTCTCTCCCGCATTTCCAAAGCCAGGCCCAAGATCGCAGATTATCCTTTTACTACCATAACTCCCAACTTAGGCGTCGTGAGCTTCGGCGCAGGATCCAGTTTTGTCGTAGCTGATATACCCGGCTTGATCGATGGCGCGCACAGCGGTATTGGACTGGGGGATGAGTTTTTACGGCATATTGAACGCACCAAAGTAGTGGTCCATATCATTGACGTGTTTGGTTTTGATAATAAGAGCGCCTGGGAAAACTACCAGTCTATTAACAAGGAATTGAAGTTATACAGCCCTAAGCTGGCCAAGAAACCGCAAGTGATAGCTCTCAATAAATCAGATCTGCCGGAAGCCGAAGAAAAGATCAAACAATTCAAAAAACATTTGAAAAAAAAGCCAATTTATGTTATTTCAGCTATGGCTGGTGTTGGCCTGAAAGAGCTCATGGGAGCGGTCCAGAAAGAGCTGGAAAATGCTCCAGAGCCTGAGCCCATAGTGATGACGGAAAAAGTGCAGGAATTTACGCCGACGCATTCTTTTACCATCAAACTAATTGATGGCGAATTTGTGATCAGCGGCAAGCATATAGAAAAGATAGCCGCCATGACCTGGAAAGAAGAGGAAGAAGCCCTGGTCAGGATGCATAATATTTTCAAGAAGATCGGGGTGGATAAGGCGCTGCATGACAAGGGGATCAAGCCGGGCGATATGGTACGCATCGGCAAGATTGAATTTGAGTATACAGAATAAGGCAGTCGCTGGTTCCTAGTTTCTAGTCCCTGGTTTTAAGATCAGTTTCTAGTCGCTAGTTTCTGGTATTTAGTAAAAACCTTTAAAACTAGAAACTAGATACTAGCAACAAGCGACTGTATTTATACTAGCGACTAGCGACAAGCAACTAGCGACAAGTCGGAGACTTTATGCATTACAAAAGAGTTGTAATAAAAATAGGAACGAGTACGTTGACTGATGAAGACGGGCACTTGAACCTGCCGCATATGCGCATTTTGGTAGAGCAGGTAGTGGCGATGTCCCAGCAGGGGAGGGAGGTCATCCTGGTGACCAGCGGCGCTGTCGGTGCCGGCATGGGCAAACTGGGGCTGAAAACGCGGCCGCAAAGTGTCCGCGAAAAACAGGCTGCCGCCGCAGTAGGACAAACTTTTTTGATGCATCATTATGAAGAACTGTTTAACGAAAACGGTCTAAATGTGGCACAGATATTACTGACCCAGGAAGATATGCGTACCCGGGAACGCTACTTGAATGCCCGCAATACGATCATGACCTTACTGGAATACAAAGTGATACCGATCATTAATGAAAATGATACTGTGGCAGTTGATGAGATTCGGTTTGGCGATAATGATACCCTGTCAGCCTTGGTGGCGAGCAAGGTAGAAGCAGACTTGCTCATAATCCTGAGCGATGTCGCTGGCCTGTATACTTCTGATCCGCGCAAGGATAAAGATGCGGAGATGATCCATACGGTGGATATGATCGATGAAGAAGTGGAAAAGATCGCCTTGAAATCTACCGGCAGTGCCCGCGGTGTTGGCGGCATGTATACCAAGATCCAGGCCGCTAAAATAGCTACGACCAGCGGCGTGATGGTAGTGATCGCAGACGGCATGAAACCGGGTATTTTGACTGAAGTGTTCCAGGGTGACGATATCGGGACCAAGTTCCTGCCGCGGCATGAAAAGATCAGTGGCCGGAAGAAGTGGATCGCGTTTGCCAATAAATCCAGCGGTAAAATATTTGTGGATGCTGGCGCAGCCAAAGCCCTGCTAAAAATGGGTAAGAGCCTGTTGCCGAGCGGCATTACTGATGTGGAAGGCCCTTTCCGGCTGGGTGATATGGTCACGGTAGTGGACCAGGACGGCGATGAGATCGCCCGTGGCCTGGTATCTTTCTCCAGCGATGAGATTGAGAAGATCAAAGGCAAAAAGACCTCAGAGATCATGAAGCTCATCGGGCACAAGGATTATGATGAAGTCATCCATAGGGATAATTTGGTAATACTGTAAAGACAGCTGTAAAGCTGTATAGCTCTAGAGCTGTACAGCTTGCTGTTCTGCGAAGAAGGGCTCCTACACCTCTACAGCTGAATTGGAGTGAGCATGCTTGGCATTGTTGACCGGATAGAAGACGGCAAGATCGCGGTGATCAGGATAAGAGGCGGGGGAGAGCTGGTAATTCCAGTTTCTAACCTGCCGGTAAAAATTTATCAGGGCGCTTGTATTGATATATCCATGGCCTTGAATAAAAAGGTAGAAGCGAGTCAGAAGAAAAAGATCAAAGACCTGCAAGCCGAACTGCTGAATAAAAATGCCCAGAAGAAATAAATTACTGCTCGTAATATTGTTTTTCCTGCTGTTTGTCTCCTCTGCTTTTGCCCGGGATTTGGTAGTATCCTTTATTGATGTCGGCCAGGGGGACAGCATCCTGATAGAGACCCCGGATGGGAAGAATATATTGATAGACGGGGGCGGCATACCAGCCTACCGGAAGCTGGCGTATCGTATCGGGGCCAGGATAGTCGATCCCTTCCTGCAGAAGAAAAAAATAAAAAAACTGGATACCGTGATACTGACCCATGGCCATACTGACCATATGGACGGGTTGCTTGATGTCCTGTCTGCTTATCCGGTGGGGGAATTTGTAGATACTTTGGAAGGCGGCGGCGGGGTCACGGATGATGAGTATATAAAAATACTGGAAACAGTGAAGGCTAAAGATATTAAATACCGGATAGCAAGCGCTGGGGATTCCCTGGATTTTGGACCATCCCTGCAAGTGGATGTTTTAAATCCACCTCCGGATAGGTTTAATAATCCTAATGATAATTCCCTGGTGATCAAGATCACCTATAATAAAGTGAGTTTCCTGCTGACAGCAGATGTCGGCCAGGCGGCAGAACGGAAAATGCTGGCTGCGCACAAGAAAATGCTACGGTCAACAATATTGAAGGTAGCCCACCACGGCTCAAAGAATTCTTCCTGCGCCAGTTTCCTGAATGAAGTCAAGCCGGGAGTGGCAATAATTTCCTGCGGCCGCAATAATTCTTTCGGTCACCCTCATCCGGAAACACTGAAACGCCTGCAACGGCTAAAAATACCTTATCTGATCACAGCCAAGAAAGGGACGGTCACGGTCATCACTGATGGGCAAACATACCGCATTCAAACAGAGTATTGATATGAATAATAAAATATTAAGATTTACTTGTTTATTACTGCTGACTGCTATCTGCCAACTGCTGACTGTTTTTTTGCACGCCGCTGAACCAGTGACCAAAGTCACGGCCGTAGTCATAGGCACAGTAGAGGGAAGACAGACTGCTACCGTCACCTTGAATGATAATGTAGTGATCCGGGAGATTAATATCAACCGGGAGCCACGCTCGGGAATCATCACCCTGGTTTATCCTGAATATATGTCAAAACAGGAAAGGTTAATACCGCAAGTGGCCATAGAAAACCAGAAACTCGGTGAGGAAATCAGAAAAGCTGTCGTTGAACAGAAGCCCAGCACTGAAAAACCAGTTGACATTGTTTATAAAATAGCTAAAATAAGTAAATACAGGGATAAGAACAGCCAGGTAAAAGCTTTTGGCTCAATTATCTTTAATAATGCGGTCAGGGTAGAAGCCAGGATAATGGATTCAGCCAGCGGATTATGGATAGCCTGGCCGGGACGCAAAACCAAAGACGGCGCCTGGGTAAAACAATTTGACCTGAAGAGCCAGCCGTTGAAACAAGCTGTAGAAAAAGCTGTTCTGGCTAAATATGCCGTGGTGCAAAGCGAGGAACCTTAAGCAGTGAATATTTTTTGGCCGGTGTTCGAAAACCTGATCATGCCGATAATAGCGGGAGTCACTTATTTTCTCCTGGCTAAATATATTGCCTATATTGCTCCTTTGCGCAAGCTGGTGACCGGTGACATCACCTACCAGGGCGCATATTGGGGATTTATCTTTTTTGGCGTTTTTTTAATGACGCGTCCTTTGCAGATATCTTTGGGGCCGCATCCTGCCCCGCTGATCGTGAACAATATCAGGGAATTTATCATGATCGGTTTATTTGCCCCGGCTGTTTTTGTGGGCTTGACCAGTTTTGCGCTGGGTTTTGAAAAAATAAAAAAAAGGACCGTGATGCTTGTTTTTGGCATCGGGATCGCCTTGGCACTGTATTTTGCCGTGGTCAATATCCGGGCGATCGGCGGGTCGATGGAGATATTCCGTATCGGGAGCTATGCTTTCCATGACGGGAAGTGGTTCCATCCTACCAATCCGGATGCGCATCTTATGCCTGTCTTATTTATGATCAGGGTACTGGACCCGGTCTGCGCAATGATCATGCTTGGTATTTTCTGTTTTTGGCGGGCTATAGTTTTTCCCAAAAACAGCGTTTATGATAATATGCCGAAGAAACTGGTATTCCAGGGACTGGCGGTATTGAGTTTTGGCTTGAGCATGCTTTTTACCGGCTTTATGGTGGTCATTTGGAAGATTCCCAATCAGTGGTGGATCTACTACCTGGGAGCCATCCTGGCCGGGATTTTTGAAGCCATAGCGCTCAGTTTCCCGTTACACAAAGAACAGAAAATTTAGAGGGAAAAATGAAAAAAGTGTTCTATCTTATTGGCTGTATGGTTTTGGTCCTGATCGGTTATATTTCGATCCATGGCCTCGAATTCAAGGGCAAGAACCTGATCGATGCCATCAAAACCGATGATATTGAAGTGATCAGCCAGCTTATAGCCGAGCGGACAGATATAAATATGCAGGGGGAAAACGGTTGGACTCCCTTAATGTTTGCCATCAGCAGGGCTCAGGATAAGGTCGTCAAACTGCTGATAACTAAAGGCGCAGACGCAAATATTAAGGATACAGACGGTAACACTGCTTTGATCCTGGCGGTGAAAGTAGGACAGATGAGAGTGGTACGCCTGTTGGTGAATTATCGCAGTGATGTGAATGTTAAGAACAATAGCGGGGCTACTCCCCTGATGATCGCGGCCAGGGAATCCGACACTGATGTCATGGAGTTTTTATTAAAGAACTACGCTGACGTAAATGCCAAGGATTATAAAGGCCTGACCCCGGTGATGTATGCGATCCAATCTGATTCTGTGGAATGTGTGAAAATGCTGATCAATAATGACGCTGACCTGGGAGTGAAAACAAATGATGGCAAGACTCCGCTGATGCTGGCCGCCGAGAACAGGAACAGGATGATCATCAGACTGTTGCAGGAAAAGAACAAACCGTATTAGCGGTAATATTATATAGAACTCACATACATTTAAGGCGCCATATTTATCGATAAGATAAGTATGGTTTTTTATTTATTCTATTCTTGGGTGAGAAATGAAAACTAAAGCCATAGTCTTAGTAAGTGTCTTGTGGATTATCTTAAGAACTGGTACAGCCTTTTCAGGGCAGGATATCAATACAGCTACCTATGATGAACTGCTGGAATTACCCGGAATTAACCGGTTTCAGGCGTATAAGATCATAGAATACCGCAAAGTATTCGGTTATTTCCGGACTTTCGACGAACTGCTAAAAGTAGAAGGGATCACTGCCCAGGAGGTGATGTCTTGGGCCAGCTTGGCCAGTGTGGTGACTCCGGCTACGGTCAAAATACCTGAAGGAATGTTCAAAATAAAAGCCAAAAAAACCAGTGATGTGGAAGACGGTAATTACCAGGTGTGGCACCTGCGCCTGAAAAATATCCAGCCTGGCTGGTCAGGCGCGTTGGTGCTGGAAAGATATCCCCATTATGACCGCTATCGGGTAGTTGGGAGCAAGGCAGGCCAGGGTATATGGAACCAAACTTTTGTCATGAATAAATATTATGTTGCCTGGGAACCTGGGTCCATCATTACCAAAATGTTAGCTGGCGACTACCTGGTTGGTTTTGGGGAAGGGGTAGTAATTGATATATCTGGCCAGGCCAAGCCCACCGGCATCTATCCTGGTGATACCGAAGCTGTGGAATACAAGACCTCAAAGATCAGCCAGCAGGCTTTATTGCAGGGGCTGAGCTATAAGAGCAGTAAAACTTTTCGCGGCCTGGCAGTATCCATTGAGCAGGATATGTTCAAAGAAACGGTATTTTATTCTAACGAGAGCAATGGATATTACGGTTTTTATGTGAACGGGGCTGAGATCCGGCAGCCGCTGGAAAATTATTTCCGGGAACAGGTGAGCGGGATGGATATTACCGCATATCTGGCGCCTGAAACTGAACTGGGCGTAACCGGCTATTATTCACAGCGGGCCGCAAAAGGCCCTGACCCGTGGCGCTATCCCGCCGGGGATGAGGAATTCCTGGTATATGGCGCTCATTTTTCCGCCTATGTGGGACAGCTCAATGTGTGCGGCGAGATCGGCCAGGTGCAAGAATACGGGCAGGGGCTGGTGGCAACCAGCACTCTTGACCTTGGCCGGGTAAGCTATGCGCTCAGCTACCGTCAATATGANNACTTAGACTATTATAATCCGCATGCCGGGAGCTATTCTCTCCATTATCCGCAAAGCGTGTTTCGCTGCCGGGATGAACGCGGGGTATTGGGTAAGATAGAGTGGCAAGCGCTGGAGAGTCTCAAGATAAAAACCTCTTTTGACCAATACACTCACCAGGCGCAAGCATATTGGAGCAGAAGCACTGGTAATTATAAGGTATATGACCATCGCCCGGAAACTGACCGGGAGATCAGTATTGCCGGCATACTGCGCAGCAACCAGAAACTTGGCTTAACAGTGGAATCTCGCTATAAAGATAATAATATCAATAAAGATACCGGCTCTGAGAAGATCAGTACGAAGGCAACGATAAAATATGCGTTTAATGACCGGGGCGACCTTACTTTTAAATATTATCTCCGGACCTATCTGCATCATTCCAATGATTATTCACCGTATGACTATGCCGCCATCAGCGGCGATTACCAGTTGGGTGGGAATTACCGGATAGAAGGCGGCGGTAAATATAGGAATATTATCAGGTACAGGGAATTTGACGGCATCAGAGAATATCATGGAAAAATAAAGAGCAAGTTCTTTAATAGCATGTCAGTGCAGCTGGGCTATGTTACTACCTATATATTAGGGAATAGCTATGCTTATGAATTCGAAGATGAAGCAGACTTGATCGCTGATGAAGACGCCTATTTCCAGGATACCTGGACCTTGGAAGTTGTTTTTAATTTCTAAGGAGTAGAATTTAAGGTTTGACAAGAGCTCTGAAAGTCAATATAATAAGAATATGCAAAGAAAACAGTTGGAAATGTTTCTACAGCAAGTAAGAAACCGCACCACTTCTCCTGCGAAGGCCCTGGCTGCATTAAAAGATTTTCCCTGCGGTGACCTGGGATTTGCCAAAGTGGACCATCACCGCAGTTTACGGCAGGGATTCCCCGAAGTCATCTATTGTCCCGGCAAGACTGTTCCCCAAATTATCAAAATAATCGGACAAATGCAAAAACATAAGGAAAATATACTGGCCACCCGGGCAGACAAGATAATCTTCAAGGCAGTGAAGAAAAAATTCAGGAAAGCTGTCTATAACGAACTGGCACGATGCATTATCATCCAGCAGGCAAAGCCAGCGCAGAAAAAAGGCGTCCTGATCATTACTGCCGGTACGGCTGACCTGCCGGTGGCAGAAGAAGCAGCAGTGACCTGCGAACTGCTGGGCCAAAGACCAGATAAACTTTATGATGTAGGCGTAGCCGGAGTGCACCGCCTGCTCAATGAGCCGGATAAAATAAACCAAGCCAGGGTGATCATTGTGGTAGCTGGCATGGAAGGGGCCTTGCCCAGTGTCGTAGGCGGTTTGGTGGATAAGCCGGTCATTGCTGTGCCTACGAGTATTGGTTATGGCGCTGCGTTTGGCGGTGTGGCGGCGTTGCTGGCCATGCTGAACAGCTGCGCGCCGAACGTGACAGTCGTGAACATTGATGATGGTTTTGGTGCCGGAGTAGTGGCCAGTCTGATAAATAAAAATAGCGGATAGCCTATACGCCATACGCTATCCGCTGCATAAAAGGTTTTCCAAGTGAAAATTGCTTATTTAGATTGCAGTAATGGCATCAGTGGGGATATGTTCCTGGCGGCACTGCTTGATGCCGGATTAAATATTAATGACCTAAGGCGGGAATTGGCCAAGCTGTCGGTCAGCGGCTATAGTGTTTCACTGAAAAAATCCAGGGCAGGAGGGGTTCGTACTTCGCGCCTGGTAGTTAAAGTCAACCGGCCGCAGTATTTGCGGCACCTGCCGGATATCCGCCGGATCATCAGCAAGAGCGCGCTGGCGCCGGCAGTGAAGAAAAGAGCCGCAAGAATATTTACCAGGCTCGCCCGGGCCGAGGCTAAGGTCCACGGATGTAAGATCAATGAGGTTCATTTTCATGAGATCGGCGCTTTAGACACGATCATTGATATTGTTGGGGTGGTCTGGGGATTGCACCAACTGGGAATCAAGAAATTGTTTTGTTCTCCGGTAAATGTAGGGTCAGGAACGGTCAAGATAGCTCACGGGATATTCCCGGTCCCGGCGCCGGCCACGGCAGAACTGCTGAAAAACATTCCTTACTACCAGTCCGCGGTCAAACAGGAGCTGGCTACACCGACGGGGGCAGTATTGATAGCTGAGTTGTCTTCAGGATTTGAGCCGTGGCCAAAGATGGCTGTGGAGTCAATAGGGCAAAGCTCAGGCTCCCGGCAGGTGCCCGGGCATGTTAACCTTTTTCGCCTTTTAATCGGAAAATAAATGTTTTGACTTCTAAAACGTAATCTGATAAAATAAAAAAAGCAGCAAAGCCTATTAAACTCAAGAACTGGGATTGGATTATGGAATTCGCCAAAAAACCTCTGCATATTTTTGATCTAAAATCTGCTTACATACTTCTGCGAGTATGCTCGCATATTTTAGGTGCAAAAATATTTTGCCCGCCAACGAACTTAGGCGGGCGGTTCTTATAACAAATCCCGGCTCTTGAGCTTGAAGGGAATGATATGAAAACAATGAAACTTCCCAAGTTGTTAAGAAATAAGCGCGGTTTTTCAATGGCCTTCACCTTCTTGATCGCGATCATCCTGGCCCTGCTTATATGGATCATCCCCAGTTACCTGAGAATCCAGTCCAATGCTGAACAGAAATCTACCCGCGGCGCCTTGGAAAACCTGCGCAAGGCCGTAAACCTTTATTACCTGCAAAGAGGACATTATCCATATAACCTGGAAGATCTTGAGCCGAACTATGTACACCCGTTTCCCCGGGTGCGGTTAGGTATACCTGGTTATGCCATTACCAACAGGGTTACCAGGGTATTAGTGGACGGTGGTATGTGGTATTACGATGAAAGCAGCGGGGAAGTAAAAATTGACTGCAAAGCCTTGGATAAAGAAGGCAATATCATTCAGGAATGGTAATATATATTTAATGAGCTAACCTATTTTAGGGGGAAACACCGTGGAAATGAAAGTAAAAAACAGAAGAAGAAAACTGATCATATCCAGTGGCTTGCAATTACGCTACGTGGGCGGTGTTTTGTTTGCCATGCTCTTTGTGTCCCTGGTGGTTGGTTATTTTATCTATCAGAACATCTGGAATGTATTGCTGAACGAATCACGGTACAATGACTGGAGCCCTTTCCTGAATGCCGTGAAGGACCAGACCGACCGGCAGATATTTTTCGGAGTAGCCATATCCATTGTCTTGATGATGATAGTCAGCGTGTACATGAGCCATAAGATAGCCGGTCCTTTATACCGCCTGAAAAAATGTTTCCGGGATGTAGCCAAGGGCGACCTTAGTTTTGAAATGCGGCTGAGAAAAGGGGACGAGCTTATGGACCTGGTGGATGATTTTAACGGGATGCTGCGCAACCTGAAAGGGATGGTGGATACTGACCGGCAGAAAGTAAGGGATATCCAGAAAAAGATAGAAGAGACCCTGGTCACCATTAATAAACCGAATATTGCTCCCCAGGAAAAACAGCAAATGGAAGAAACCTTAAAAACTTTGATCCTGAAATTGAAAGAAGTGGGCAGCCAGTATAAAATATAAAGATGATTGCAAGATTTCTAATTTGAGGATGTAGATCATGTCAATGGAAAAAAGACAATTTTTCAGGTTTGCTACGTGTGTGCCGGTCAAGTTCTTTAATGCTTTTGCTCCAGGGCAGGGTTATTCCGGGATGGTTACGAATATCAGCGCCGGCGGCGCCCGGATATTCCTGAAAGACGATTGCCAGAACTTGAACTATGTGGTGATGAATATGCACCTTCCTAACGGAGTGCTGCTGGATCTAGTTAATGCCCGCGTTATTTACAACGGCAAGGAAGGTGATGGCACCCGTTTGGGCGTAATGTTCATGAATATGGACATTAAAAAACTCAGCGTCCTGGTTGATTTCTTATCAGATCTGGAATTGCAGGAAAAGAAAGCAGCCGACCAGCCAGGCCATGAAAATACAACCACCTAAACTACTGCCAATATTATGAAAATCCTACTTGCCGGTTATAATCTTGATACTGATGTCATCAAAGATCTTACCAAAAGCAATCCAGCCAGAGCCGATGTCACTCCCGAAACCTTATCTGCTGCTTATGCCAGGATCAGCCGCGATCCCAGGTCCATTGATGAGCTGCGGCAGGTAGCCCGCCAGGAAGTGGAAAACTCCCGCAAGTCCAATAAAGCTATTATTTTTAAGATGGGCCACCATTCAGTGGCTGAACACGCGATATTCAATTTTGATATTATCGGTGTTTCCCGGCTGGCGCTGGAAGAGATCGAGAAATTCCGGCTGTGTTCCTTTACCGAGAAATCCCAGCGTTATATTACCCTGGAGAATGATTTTATTATCCCGGTAGAGCTGAAGATGAGCACGCATATCCGGGAATTTTCAGAAACGGTGCGGCTGCAGTTTGCTTTCTATAAAAAATGCTATGAAACCCTGAAACAACAGGTCAAAGAAAAACATCCCCAGGAAGCGGCTGACCCCAAGAAGGAAAGCCTGCTGGATGGCTGGGCTAAGGAAGATGCCCGCTATATTACACCGCTGGCTGCCTGCGGCCAGGTAGGAGAGACACTGAATGCCCGCAACCTGGAGCTGGTCATCCGCCGTTTTGCCAGCCACCCGCTCAAGGAAGTCCAGGAACTGGGCCGGAAAATGTTCAACCTGGTCAATACCGTTGCCCCGTCTATAATTATTTTCACGGATATCAATGAATATGACCAGAAGACTTACCCGGCCTTAAGGAACCTGAGCCATGCTATCTTAAGCTCCCAGCAGATCGTGCCGGAGGCCTATCCCGGTGATGTCAACCTGGTGGAATACAGCCTGCATGCCGATGATTCATTGCTGGCCGCGCTGGTCCATTCCTCCTCCAAAGTTAATTACCGCCAGTGTCTCCAATCGGTCAGGCTGATGAAACCGGACCAGAAAAAGGATATTATTAAAACTGCCTGCCAACATATGCAATTTTATGATGCTGCTTTACGCGAATTTGAGTATCCTGCGTTGACCTATGAATTATTTATTTCAGCCAGCTGTTTTGCCCAGCTGAAAAGACACAGGATGGCAACCCTGACCACGCAGGATTATGATCCTGATCTGGGAGTAGTGATCCCCGATGCTATCGTAGAAGCCGGCCTGGACAAAGAATTTAAGGAAGTGATCGATAAGACTAACCAGGTCTACCGCCGGATAGTCACTGACTTCCCGTTGGCGGCTCCGTATATCCTGACCAATGCCCACAAGCGCCGGGTGCTGATGAAAGTGAATGCCCGCGAGCTGTACCATATCTCCCGGCTGAGGGAAGATGAGCATGCCCAGTGGGAGATCAGGAAAAAAACCGCCAAGATGTGCGACCAGGCCAAACGCGCCATGCCGTTGACCATGACCTTCATCGGCGCCAAAGATGAATTCCCTAAAATATTTGAACAAGAATTTGGACACCCGCCAAAAGTGGTCTTGCCTAGATAACCAACCTGAACAGAAAGAGCAGGTACCTGGCTTGAACAAGAATGAACTCCTGAAACAACTGCAGAGCGGTAATACCATTGAGGAAGAATTTGTCTCCCTGATGAGCTATTTTTTCCAAAACGTAGTGGATAATCTCCCTTTGGAGCCGGCTTCCCTGAAAAAGATCGATGCCTCCTTGAAGGTCTTGGAACAGGATAGCCTCAAGCATAAAGCTATGGTCCAGGAGCTCATGGAACAGATCAGGCAGGGACAAAAAAATGACTATTAGCGAAAATATCATTAAAAAGTTTGAAGATATACTAGAGCGGGAAAAAATTGCGCTAAAACTGTATACCCAGATAATCAGCCAAATACATGATGAATTTATTATTGCCCGTTTAGGGCAGATCAAGCAGGATGAGATCAAGCATATCCAGATCGCCCAGGAAATGCTTAAACTATTAAAGCAATAGGGAGATGGAGGAAAGTATGGCTAAGATACCAAGCGCATTGAAGATCAGTATTGATTTTGAGCGGAGAGGCGTGGGCTTATACCTGCAGCTGGCCGCCAAAACAAAAAACCCCCTGGCCCGCCGGCTTTTTTACCAGTTGGCCCAGCAGGAGATCCAGCATATCATTATGTTTGAGGATATCTATGAAAAACTAAAACGCGAAAACAAATGGCCCCGCTGGACTGTGGAAGAAGGCGAAAAACTGGAATATATCATTAAAGAATATTTCCATTCCGTCAAAAAAGATCCGGCAGTGCAATTGTCTGATAATATCAAGGGGTTGGAACTGGCCATGCAGGTAGAAAAAAAGGGCTATGTCATGTATGAAAAATTTCTGGCCAAAGCGACTGACAATAATGAAAAATTGTTCTATAAGGAATTGCTCAAGCAGGAAAACGCCCATTATGAGGCTTTAGCCAATATCCATTTGTACCTGACCCAGACCAGTGACTGGTTCACGGAAGAAGAGAGCCATGTCTGGAACTGGATGAATTTGTAAATACAGTTGCGAGTTGTCTGCCTTCGGCAGTCTGCGGGTTTCCCGTTTCGAGTTTTGATAATTTTTATAATAGCAATAGTTGTATAGCCTTAACTCGCAACCTGGAACTCGTAACCCGAAACTGTTTTTAGGAGACATAATTTGAACAAATTTCTTGGAGAAGCGATTGCGGCGGCGAAGAAAAGCGGAGAATTGATCCGCCGGCGCGTCGGGAAAATAAAAACGATTAATTATAAAGGCGCGATTGACCTGGTCACTGATGTGGACAAGGCATCTGAACGGTTGATCAAAGAGCATCTCCTCAGAAAGTTCCCCAAACATCTCTTCTTAGGTGAGGAAAGCGGTGGCGAGAGGGAAAAAAAAGGTTACCGGTGGATCGTTGACCCGATAGACGGTACAACTAATTTTGCCCATGGCTTTCCGTATTTCAGCGTTTCGATCGCACTGGAGATCAACTGCCAGCCGGCAGTCGGAGTTGTTTATGACCCCATGCATAATGAACTTTTTTATGCTACCAAGGGCGGCGGCGCTTATCTAAACAAAAAGAAAATAAAAGTTTCCAAGACCAAAGACATGAAAAAATCCCTGCTCTGTACCGGGTTTGCCTATGAAATTAAAGATGCCCGGGATTCCAATGTCGAACATTTTGTTGATTTCTTGATGACGTCCCAGGCGATACGCCGGATGGGGTCTGCAGCGCTGGATCTGTGCTATGTGGCCTGCGGGCGTTTTGACGGATTCTGGGAAATCGGTCTCAAGCCCTGGGATACGGCGGCAGCTATCCTGGTAGTGAAAGAAGCCGGCGGGAAGCTGTCCAAATTTAATGGCAGTAAATATTCCCATTATGACCAGGAGATCCTGGCCACAAATGGGTTACTCCATGCGCAGATGAGCAAAATACTGGTCCGTCGGCTGAAAGACTTCCACTGCCGGGTCGTTTTTGATAAATACTAATTTATTAAGATATAATAGGGCTCGCTGTCACGCTGCGTCGTTCCGAAAAGCGTGTCGTTTTCCCCTGCGAGGAAAACGCACTCAATTCTCGCTTGAGTTCCCCAAAGTACGGGGATGAAGAGTCCATGCCAACTCAAGACTCTCGAACCCTGCCTGCCGGCAGGCAGGGTTTTCTACACGACATCAGCGGCCGCGCTCGCCTCTTATACACTGTATAGATCAGGGAACTGGTCATTATTTTGAGCGAGCTTGTCGTGTTTCAGCCCAAATCCTCCAAAAAGATCGGCGGATCAGCCTGCGGCTGAAGCAATTATTGAGTTTAAAGACCTTTGGCAAGCGCGACCAGAGGGAGTCCGCCAGTCTCTTTGGCGGAAACAAATAGTGACAGTTCACTGATACGCAGAGCCAGACAATGAGGTTTTTACCTTGAAAAAGAAACTCTATATCATAGATGGACATGCCTATATCCACCGCGCGTTCCATGCCCTCCCGATGCTCACCAATTCCCAAGGCCTGGTGATCAATGCCGTCTATGGTTTTACCCGCATGCTTCTCAAGATAATTAAGCGTGAACAGCCTGATTACCTGGCAGTTTGCTTTGATTCCCCGCATCCGACTTTCCGGCACAAAGCCTTCGAACAGTATAAAGCTACCCGCAAGGAAACTCCTGCTGAACTAAAAACGCAGATACCCATGGTCCAGGAAATGGTAGAAGCATTCAAGATACCGGTTTTCCGGATGCCTGGCTATGAAGCTGATGACCTGATCGCTACTATTGCCCGGCAAGCAGAAAAGCAGGATGTGGATGTGGTTGTGGTCAGCGGGGATAAAGATATACTCCAGCTGGTAGATGAACATATCAAAGTACTGAGCGAGCCCAAGGGAGTACTTTTCACTGAAAAGGAAGTGCAGGAAAAATTTGGGTTTGACGCTGATAAGATCAAAGACTATTTAGGCTTATGCGGCGACTCCAGCGACAATATTCCTGGAGTACCAGGCATAGGGGAAAAAACCGCTTTGCAGCTGGTAAAAGAATTCGGGACTATTGAGAATATGTATCAGAACCTGGACAAAATGCCGGCTAAAGTAAAGAATAAAATGGAGGCAGGCAAGGAACTGGCTTTTAAATCAAAAGAGTTGGTGACCTTGGTAGAAAATGTGCCGCTCAATATGACCTTGGAAGACCTGAAACCAGTCCCTTTGGACCAGGAAAAAGCCATGGCTTTGTTCCATAAATATGAATTCAAGTCCTTGACTACTGAATTGATCGATCAGAGCACGGAAAAAGACGCGTGCTATGAAGTTATTACTACATCAGCCGAGATGGAAAAGATCGCCTCCCAAATAAAGCAGAAAAATGAAGTTTCTATTGACCTGGAAACCAATAGCAGCGAGCCCATGTTGGCGGAAATAGTTGGCCTGGTATTATGTTTTGAAGAAAAAAAAGCATATTACCTACCCGTGGCTCACAACTACCTGGGTGCCCCAGCTCAAGATAAAAAGAAAACCCTGGACCTGCTTAAATCCATTATTGAAGATGAGCAGATAAAGAAATACGGGCAAAACCTGAAATATGACCTGCTGGTCCTGAAAAATGAAGGCCTGAAACTGAATGGTATATCTTTTGATACTATGATCGCTTCTTATCTCATCAATCCATCCAAACTTAACCACAGTCTGGGGGATATCTCTGCTGAATATATGCAATATAAAATGATCCCGATCACAGACCTGATCGGCAAAGGGGCCAAACAGATCACTATGGACCAGGTGCAGGTGGAAAGAGTTAGCGAATATGCCTGTGCCCAGGTGGATATGGTCTGGCGGTTAAAACAGAAACTATCATTCTTGCTCAAAGAAAAAGGACTGGATAAGTTATTCTATGACGTAGAAATGCCGGTGCTGGAGATCCTGGCAGGGATGGAATACGCGGGGATACTGGTGGACCTGCCATACCTGAAAGAATTATCCAAAGAGATCGATGGGAAAATTGTTGCTTTGGAACAGGTGATCTACAAAATAGCTGATACTGAGTTTAATATTAACTCACCCCAGCAATTATCCAAGATCCTTTTTGAAAAACTGGGACTGCCGATCATAGAAAAAACCAAAACCGGCGCGTCAACCAATGAATCAGTCCTGCGCCAACTGCAGGCTATGCATGATCTGCCGAAGAGAATAATTGAATACCGGGAGCTGGCCAAGCTTAAATCAACCTATATTGATCCGATACCGGAAATGATCAATCCCAAAACCGGCCGGTTGCACACTTCATTTAACCAGACCGTGACCAATACCGGGAGATTATCCTCCAGCGAGCCGAACCTGCAGAATATCCCGATCCGGACCGAGATCGGGCGGTCCATCAGGCGCTCGTTCATTCCCAAAGAAGGATGTATATTTGTGTCTGCCGACTACTCGCAGATCGACCTGCGGGTATTGGCGCATATGTCTGGCGATGAACATATGAAGCAGGCATTCCATAACCATGAAGATATCCATAGCCATACCGCGTGTGAGATATTCGGCTTGAAACCAGAGGAAGTAGATGATGAAAAAAGACGCATAGCCAAAACAGTTAACTTTGGCCTTTCCTATGGCATGAGCCCGTATGGACTATCCCAGGCCTTGGGTATAGACGCAGCAACAGCCAAGGATTATATTGATAAATACTTTGCCCGTTTCAGTGGCGTAAAAGAATATATGGAAAAGATAGTGGAAAAAGCCCGGCATGACGGTTTTGTCACGACCCTGCTGAACCGCCGGAGATACCTGCCGGAAATTAATGCCAAGGACAGGAACATCCGCTCTTTTGCCGAGCGGGTAGCGATCAATATGCCGATCCAGGGGACAGCCGCGGATATTATCAAGATTGCGATGATCAATATAGCTAAAAAACTGAAGCAGGAAACCTTCCAGGCGAAAATGCTGCTGCAGGTTCACGATGAACTGATATTTGAAGTGCCAAAAGCAGAAGAGAAGCAGTTAACCAAGATGATCAAGCAGGAAATGGAAACAGCCTTAAAACTGGATGTACCTTTAGAGGCCAATGTCAGCGTCGGCACCAATTGGAGAGACCTGGAATGAAACTCGGTATACGATATACGGATACGAAACCCGAATTAAATGCTCGGCTCACGGTAAACGGATACGAAACCCGAAACAAAATCTTTAATCGGGCGTCGTAACCGTACACCGATCATCGTGATATAGGAGTAATTGTGCGTAAACTAATCTATTGGTTAGCTAGTTTTGCCGGCTTGTTCATAGCTATTTTATGGCTAGTTGTCATTACCGGGCAGTTTGTGAACGAAGAGTATATCAGTTCTTGGTATTATCTGGCTGACTTGGCTGGCGGCTTGATACTTACGCTTACGGTAATGATTGCTTTGCGCAAACCAGTAGCAGGAGGAGCCTGGCTTTTTGCCGAGGGATTTGTATTTGTCGTATATTGCTACCGTTTGGGCAGGCTATCCAGCATTAATTTATTTAACGGACTAGTGCCGATGCTGATTGCTTTATTATTCCTGTTTTCCCAACGCGGATATGAGGAAACAACACCTTTAGAAATACCAAAAGAACAGGAGAACAGTTATAAAGTTAATGTTTAGATAACTCGCAACACGCAACTCGAAACCCGCAACTTCTTTTGAGGTTATATGCCTGAACTGCCAGAAGTGGAAACAATAAAAAGAGCCCTTTCCAAGAAAATATTAGGTAAGGTTATACTAAAAGTTGAAAGCAACTTTGAAAAAATAGTTGCCCAGCCGGATTTTAAGGCATTTGAGAAAATTATTACCGGGAAAACAATAGAATCTCTCTCCCGGCGGGGCAAATTCCTGCTCTTTCATTTAAGCGGCAGCAAAATAATGGTATCTCATCTGCGCATGACTGGTCATTGGCTGGTAGGACCGGAGATCAAAAAAGATAAATTCATGCATCTTATCTTCCAGCTCTCTGGCGGCCAAACCATGGCCTATTCTGATATCAGGAAATTCGGGAGAGTATGGCTGATTAGCTCTAGGGACTTGGGAAAGTTTGAACCAGTATTAAAGCTGGGGCCTGAACCACTGGGAAATGAGTTTGTCTTTGAGGAATTCAGCCAGTCTTTAGCGAAGAATAAAGGAAAGATAAAAGTATTACTCCTGAACCAGCAGATTGTGGCAGGGCTGGGTAATATATATGTAGATGAAGTATTGTATAGAGCCGGAGTTAAGCCATCAAGGCCAGCGAATCGGTTGACAGTAACGGGAAAAAAGCTAATCTTTGATGCGATTAAGAATATCCTGGCCAAAGCGATCAAATATAAAGGGACCACAGTAGTGAACTTTACCACTCCGGAAGGCAAAGGCGGGGATTTCCAGAAGCATTTGAAGGTGTATGGGAAAAAGGGGAATAAGTGCCCGCGGTGCCAAGGGGAGATCAAAAGGATAGTTGTCGCCGGCCGCGGTACCCACTATTGCCCCAACTGCCAGAAATAAAGATAGCGGATAGCGTTTAGCGGGTAGCGTATAGAAAACAATTTCTTCTTACTATCCGCTATACGCCATACGCTTTACGCCGCCGGGAAAGGTTTGCCATGATCAAGATTGGACTGACGGGAAATATTGCTTCGGGAAAATCAACAGTGGCGAAGGTTTGGCAGAAAATGGGAGCGAAAGTCATTGATGTGGATGAATTGGCCCATGATCTGTACCAGCCCAAGACCAGGATCTGGCAGCAGGTAGTAAAAGTTTTTGGAAAAGATATATTGAATGATAATAATACTATCTCCCGGGCAGCATTAGGGTCAAAAGTTTTTGCGGATAATAAAAAACTGGCAAAACTGGACAGAATAATGTATCCAGCCATAGTAAAAGAGCTGGAAAAACAACTGGCCGCTGCTAAAACTAAAGTAGTGGTAGCTGATATGGCTGTATTGTTTGAGGCCAAGGCAGAGAAATTGTTTGATAAGATCGTGGTGGTGCGGGTATCACAGTATAACCAACTCAAGCGGCTGACTGAAGAGCGCAATCTCACCCGGGAGCAGGCCATGGCCCGGATCAATTCCATGTCATTTCATGGTGAAAAAATATCAGCCTGCGATTATATGATTGATGGCGACCAGCCACTGGCTGCCTTCAAAACCGCCTCCCAATCTTTATTTCAAAAATTTGCTTGACGAATCAAGGGTTTTCAGGTATACTTTATACAAATACAAATGGCAATACTGCTTTTTTTACCTACAGGAGTTCTCTCCATTTGCAAGCAATTCTCAAAACCCCTAAAAAATCGTTAACCAACAGTCTATTGCAGTAAGTATAGATTTTAGCACATCTTATTTTTACCAGGAGGAAGGATTTATGGAAAATGGCGCCGCTTTAGATATGGCTGCCTTAGGCAAGAAGACTATATCCGATCTGACGGACATAGCCAAAGAATTGAAGCTGGAATCAGTCAGCGGGTTGAAAAAGCAGGAGATCATCTTCAAGATCCTGCAGGCGCAGACCGAGAAAAACGGCCTGGTTTTTGACGAAGGCACCCTGGAGATATTGCCGGATGGCTTCGGTTTTTTACGTTCTCCCCAGTATAACTACCTGTCTGGGCCGGATGATATCTATGTCTCTCCCAGCCAGATCCGCAGGTTTGACCTGCGCAAAGGCGATACTATCAGCGGCCAGGTGCGCCCGCCCAAGGAAGGAGAGCGATATTTTGCTCTCTTAAAGATCGAAGCCGTCAATAGCGCTAATCCTGATGATATTAAGAAAAGAATATTATTTGACAACCTGACCCCGCTCTATCCGCAGCAGAAGCTCACACTGGAAACCAAGCAGGAAGAGATATCTATGCGCATCATGGATATGTTTACCCCGATCGGCAAAGGGCAAAGAGGATTGATCGTCTCGCCGCCCCGTGCCGGAAAGACCATCCTGCTGCAGAAGCTAGCCAATGCTATCAGCACCAATCATCCGGAAGTAGCGCTGATCGTACTGTTGATCGATGAGCGGCCGGAAGAAGTGACAGATATGCAGCGGTCCGTAAAAGGAGAAGTAATATCTTCTACGTTTGACGAACCGAGCGAACGGCATATCCAGGTAGCGGAAATGGTCATTGAGAAGGCGAAAAGACTTGTCGAACAGAAGAAGGATGTGGTAATATTATTAGATAGTATAACCAGGCTGGCCCGGGCCTATAATGCCACGGTACCACCCAGCGGTAAAGTACTCAGCGGCGGTGTGGATTCCAATGCTTTGCAACGGCCCAAGCGGTTTTTTGGCGCCGCTCGTAATATTGAAGAGGGTGGCAGCCTGACTATCATGGCCACGGCGCTGGTAGAAACCGGCTCCCGGATGGATGAAGTCATTTTTGAAGAGTTTAAGGGTACCGGCAATATGGAAATGATCCTGGATCGCCGGTTGGTGGACAAGCGCGTGTTCCCGGCCCTGGACATTAATAAATCTGGTACGCGGCGCGAGGAATTACTGCTCAGCGAAGATGAATTGAACAAGGTCTGGATCCTGCGTAAAGTGCTGAGCCCGCTCAATGTTGTGGAAGCAATGGAGCTGGTCTCGGAGAAGACGCGTAAAACCAAGTCCAATAAAGAATTCCTGAAATCGATGGAGTTTAATGGTAAATAAAATAAAACAGCGTATAGCGTATGGCGTATAGCGTATAGGAAAAGAATATTGATTTTCTATACGCTACCCGCTAAACGCTACCCGCTAAAAAGAGGAGGAAGACGTTCATGAAAGAGGGAATACATCCAGAGTATAAGGAGACTGTGATCAAGTGCGCCTGCGGAGCCACCTACCCGACACGGTCAACCAAGCAAAACATTCACGTAGAAATCTGTTCCGCTTGCCATCCGTTTTATACCGGCAAGCAGAAGCTGGTAGACACCGCCGGCATGGTGGAAAGATTCCAGAAGAAAATGGCTAAGAAGACCGGCGAAGTAAAGAGAGCAAAAGGGAAAAAGGCGAAAGCCGCGGCCAAAGAAAAAGCCAGCATTAAAAAAGTAAAAAAAGAAATGCCGGCTGCTGAGACCGAAAAACAGAACTCTTAGCTAATCCATATATGTACCAACAACAAGGACAGATGAACTCTGTCCTTGTTGTTTAATTACATACCCTGGAACCGATATTGGTACTTGGGTAGAGGAGTAAATAGTGACTGATATTAAAGAGATCAAAATAGGCGGGCAGGCTGTCTTAGAAGGCGTGATGATGCGTTCGCCGCATTACTATGCT
The DNA here is from genome assembly GCA_002441095.1 of Elusimicrobia bacterium UBA6262. Lineage (GTDB taxonomy): Bacteria > CAYTYR01 > UBA6262 > UBA6262 > UBA6262 > UBA6262. The sequence goes on along the minus strand of DJVG01000034.1, from coordinate 114,463 downwards.
GTAGCGGTGCGAAATCCGCAGGGCGAGATCGTCATGAAGACTGATAAAGTCAGGTCTATCGCGAGAAAATATCCTGTATTCAAGAAATTTATTTTACGGGGCATAGTGGTTTTAATAGAAAGCCTGGTGCTGGGAGTCAAAGCCCTGAATTATTCCGCTGATGTCCAGATGGTGGACCTGCAGGAAGATAAAAAGAAAGACAATACCTGGATGTGGGTCGGCACCTTTGCTTTTGCCTTTGCTTTTGGCATCGGCCTGTTCGTGGTCCTCCCTTATTTCCTTACCGCCAGGCTGGTGAGCTATGGATTCTTGTTCAACGTGATAGATGGGTTGATCAGGATATTATTCTTTATCAGCTATATCTATATCATCAGCATGATGGCAGATATCAGGCGGGTCTTCCAATATCATGGGGCAGAACATAAAGCCGTATTTACCCATGAAGCCAAAGAAGAGTTGACCGTGGAAAATACCCGTAAGTATTCCCCGCTGCATCCGCGCTGCGGCACGGCTTTTTTAATGGTGGTTATGGTTGTAGCGATCATCATGTTTTCCATGATACCGATCAGTAAAGAATGGCCAAAATTATACCAAACCCTGGTTAAAATAGGCATCCGTATTATTTTTATCCCGCTGATCGCCGGCTTGAGCTATGAGATCATCAAGTGGGCGGACCGGAAGAGAAACATGTTCACTAACTTGCTGATCGCTCCCGGATTGTGGCTGCAAAACATGACTACCAAGGAGCCGGATGATAAGCAGCTGGAAGTAGCTATCGCGGCGCTGAAGGAAGTACTGCGTTTAGAATCAACCAGAGCGCAAGGAACCGATAATACGCTGGAAGTTTGTCCCTAGATAATACGAATAACTCGAATGCCTGCCTGCCGGTAGGCAGGACAGCGAATACCTCGAATAAGAACATTCGTGTAATTCGCGTCTTTTAATTCGCGTAATTCGCAACAGAAAGGTTTCAAATGTTGGAGAAATTAGAAAAAATAAAACAAAGATATGAAGAATTGAGCCAATTGCTTTCCAATGGGACAGTGAGCGGGCAGGATTTTCAGAAATTAGCCAAAGAACATGCCGGACTGCAGAAAACCGTAGTCAAGTATACCGAATATACGAAAGTCCTGGCAGAGCTAAAGCATGTGCAAGAAATGCTGAGCGGGCAGGATGAAGAGATGAAAGCCCTGGCGCAGGAAGAATTACCCGAACTCAGCCGGCAAAAAGAGATCCTGGAAAAAGAGCTCACGACCATGCTCATACCTCCTGACCCGGATGACCCCAAAGATATAATCATGGAAATACGGGCTGGCGCCGGAGGGGAAGAGGCAGCCTTGTTTGCGGCTGAATTATACCGCATGTACACAAAATATGCGGGGAAAATGGGCTGGAAAGTGGATGTCCTTGATTCACATGCCACGGACAAGAATGGTTTCAAGGAAGTGATCTTCAATATCAGCGGCACGGATGTATTTAAGCATCTCAAATTTGAGAGCGGCGTGCACCGGGTGCAGCGGGTGCCGGAGACTGAAGCCAGCGGCCGGGTACATACTTCTACCGTGACGGTAGCTGTATTGCCGGAAGCTGAAGACGTGGATATCAAAATAAATCCTGAAGATTTGCGGATAGATACCTATTGCGCCGGCGGGCCAGGCGGCCAGTGCGTAAACACCACATATTCAGCGGTGCGTATTATTCATTTACCTACTGGGTTGATCGTGCAATGTCAGGATGAACGTTCCCAGATCAAAAACCGGGCCAAAGCCATGAAAGTGCTGATGGCCAGGTTGTTGGAACGGGAACGGGAAGAAAAGGATAAAGCTTTATCAGTGAATCGCAAGTCACAGATCGGTTCTGGTGACCGCAGCGAGAAAATACGGACCTATAATTTTCCCCAGGACCGGATCACGGACCACAGGATCGGATTATCCTGCCATAATCTTCCAACCATAATGGAAGGCGAGATCGATGAACTGGTCAACGGAATGATGGCGGCGGAAGAAGAAGCGAAACTAAAACAATTGCGGGAACGCAAAGACAAATGAGTATTATAAATGGCTCTCGGATTAGCACATTATTAGAATGGGGGATTGAACAATTAACCCAAGCCAGGGTGCCTGAGCCGGCTTTGGAAGCGCAGTTGCTGCTTTCCCAGGCACTGAGAATGAAAAAACTGGACCTGTTCCTGAAAAAAGAAAAAGAAATAGCCAAAAAAGACTTAACGTGTTTCAAAAAATATATTGTATTGCGTCGCCAGAGGATACCAGCTAGCTATATTTTAAAGAATGCGCAATTCTATGGCTTGGACCTGTTCATTAATAAAGGAGTACTCATTCCCCGGCCGGAGACGGAGCTGCTGGTAGAAGAAATAATAAAAGCAGTCGCTAGTCGCTGGTCGCTAGTCGCTGGTAAACTAAAGATATTGGAGATTGGGGTGGGGAGCGGGGCGATTGTCGTGGCCCTGGCTAAAAATTTGAACCAGGCCAGCATACTAGGGACAGATACCTCGGCAAAAGCGCTCAGAATCGCCAGGAAAAATATTAAGAAACACCGGGTAGAAACACAGGTTAAACTGATCAGGGGCAGTTTGTTTGCCAGGCTGAAGGAAAAGTTCGATTTTATCGTGTCTAATCCGCCGTATGTCACTGAGAAAGATTTTGCTGCGTTACAGCCAGAAGTCGGATATGAACCAAAAGCCGCTCTTTATGGCGGGAAGGACGGCCTGGATTTTTATCGCAAGATCATTCCCCAGGCCAGGTACTACCTGCAGCCGGGAGGCTTACTGGCGTTTGAGATAGGGTATGGGCAAGCCGGGAAAATAAAGCAATTATTGGAAAAAGAGCAGCTTTTCAGTAATATTGAGATTAAAAAAGATTATGCTGGAATTGAAAGAATAATAATAGCAAAGAACAAATCCTAAATACTAAATTCGAAATCCTAAACAATATTAAATTACCAAAATTCAAAACGTTTTGAATATTAGAATTTTGAAATTGTTTAGAGTTTAGAAATTAGAAATTAGAACTTGGGGTTAATTATGGATAAAATAATCATCACCGGTGGGAAAAAACTGAAGGGCGAAGTGACTATCAGCGGCAGTAAAAATGCCACGTTGCCGATACAGGTAGCGACTTTACTGACTGATGCTGAATGTACTTTGCTCAATGTACCACAGCTCCGGGACATCAATACTATGAATGATGTGCTCAGGGCCATTGGTATGAATATTAAAGGGAAAAAAGATAATTTTGTTTACCAGGCTAAAGGCGCGTTGAAAAATATGGCACCGTATGACCTGGTCAAAACCATGCGCGCTTCTGTCCTGGTAGTTGGCCCGTTGCTGGCCAGGCTGGGTGAAGCCAAGGTAGCTTTGCCAGGCGGCTGCGCTATCGGCCTGCGGCCGATCAATATTCACCTGGATGGTTTCAAAAAATTAGGCGCTAAAGTAGAGATCAGGAAAGGCTATGTTAATTTAAAAGCGAAAAAACTTGTCGGCAACCGGATTACCCTGGATTTTCCCAGTGTCGGAGCAACCGAGAACCTGATGATGGCAGCTGTCCTGGCTGAAGGCAAAACCGTGATCGACAATGCTGCCCGGGAACCGGAGATAGTAGACCTGGCTGATTTCCTGAATACCCTGGGCGCGCAGATCAGCGGGGCAGGTACCGGCATGATCACCATCAAAGGGGTAAAAGAACTGGGCAGCGGTACACATGCCGTCATCCCTGACCGGATCGAGACTGGCACATTCATGGTGGCCAGCGCTATTACCGGGGGAGATATCAGGATCAAGAATGCCCGTCTTGACCATTTGACTGCTTTGGCCGATAAACTGAGGAGCACCGGAGTGGAGATAAAGGAACAGGACGGCGATATCCTGGTGGACGGGTCGCCGAAAATTAAGCCAGTGGAAGTAGAGACCATGCCCTATCCTGGATTCCCGACAGATATGCAAGCGCAAATGATGAGCCTGATGTGTATTACTCCTGGCACGAGTATCTTTACCGAAACGATCTTTGAGAACCGTTTTATGCATGTCGGCGAACTGCAAAGGATGGGAGCAGACATTGTTCTTAAGGGCAATATTGCCTTTGTCAATGGAGTGAAATCCTTAAGCGGAGCCCAGGTTATGGCGACAGACTTGAGAGCCAGCGCGGCCTTGATCCTGGCTGGTTTGGTTGCCAAGGGGGAAACAGAAATATCCCGTATCTACCATTTAGACCGCGGTTATGAGCGGATCGAAGTAAAATTAGCTAAATTAGGAGCAAAAATAAAGAGAATAGGGGAGTAGTTTCTACAGAAAAAGTCGATTTCTGCTGCAATTTTCATTATCGGCCTGCAATAAAAGTTTATTCAGCTTACATATCACTGCCATAGATATGCTCGCTTCATAAGCTTCTATTTCGGCTCGATACTAAAAATTTCGCTACGAAAGCACTTTTTCAGCAGAAACTACGCAATTTTACCTATTTTATGGTATAATAACTAAACATAATTTTTTATGGAGTTACTATGGAAAACGTTGAAAAAATGGTGAAAGCCATACTGGATGAAGTGCAGAAGGATGGGGATAAAGCCCTGTTGAAATTTACCAGGGTTTTTGACGGATTTTCCCTGACCCCAAAAACACTGCGGATACCTGAAGAGGCCTTGGAAGAAAGCCTGAACCGGGTTTCCGTTGAGTTCAAACAGGCGGTCATTAAGATAAAAAAGAATATTGAGACTTTCCAACGCAAAGTATTGCCTAAATCCTGGTCAGCCACCCGTAGGGGAGTGACACTGGGTGAAAAATACACACCTATGGATAGCGTTGGCATGTATATCCCCGGCGGTAAATTTCCGTATCCTTCTACTGTTTTAATGACCGCGGTGCCGGCACAGGTAGCGGGAGTGAAACGGATAGCCATGGTCACCCCGCCCGGTAATGTGACCCATGATGTCCTGGCTACCGCAGCCATGTGCGGGATCAAGGAAGTCTATTCAATCGGCGGTGCGCAAGCTATAGCTGCCTTAGCTTATGGCACAGAAACTATTCCCATGGTTGATATGATCGTTGGGCCAGGAAATTCATATGTGGCTATGGCCAAGAAACTGGTATTCGGTACCGTGGGCATTGATTCTATTGCCGGTCCGAGCGAAGTGATCATTATTGCTGATGATTCGGTCCGGTCAGAGTATGTGGTTTCTGACCTGATGGCCCAGGCAGAGCATGCCAGCGGCGCAGAAGCCTTGCTGCTTACCAGTTCTAAAAAACTGGCTGATGTGGTCAAGCTCAAGATCGGCAAGTTCCCTAATGTGAAAATCCAGGTATTTAAGACCATGGAGGAAATAATCTCCTTTACCAATGCCCGGGCTCCCGAACATGTGGAACTGCTGACCCGGGATGCGCGGACTTTGAGCAAGAAGATCATCCATGCCGGCGCTATTTTTGTCGGTTATTATTCCCCGACAGCAGTGGGCGATTATTATGCCGGTCCGAGCCATGTACTGCCGACCGGCGGCACAGCCCGTTTTTCCAGCGGCTTATCCAGCGCTGATTTTATGAAGCGTTCCAGTATTATCGAATATACGCAGAAAGCATTGGGGAAGGCGGCCCAGAGTATTATTGCCCTGGCTGAAAGAGAGGGTCTTAAGTTCCATGCTTCCAGCGTGATCCAAAGAGGTAAAAAGTGAAAATTAATATCCAGGGATTAGTGCGGCCGGAGATCAGGACACTCGAACCGTATTTTGTGCCGGAAGTGAGCTATGATCTAAAACTCGATGCCATGGAAAATCCCTATGATTTGCCGGGAGACCTGAAAAAGAAAATTTTGCAAAGGATCAAGCAAATATCTTTTAACCGGTATCCGGATGCCAAAGGTATGGCCTTGCGCAAAGCTATTGCCGGGTACTTGAAAGTCTCGCCGGATGAAGTGCTGCTGGGCAATGGTTCGGATGAATTGATCCTGGCGATATTGTTGACGTTCGGGGGTTGGGGCAAGCGGATAGTGTATCCGGTCCCAACCTTTGCTGTTTATGGCATTCTGGCGCAGATAACCGGCGGCATCAAGAGGGAAGTATTCCTGGAAGAGGACTTCCAGCTGAATGCGCGGAAGATCCTGAAAGAATATCCGGATGTCGTGTTTATTGCCAATCCCAATAATCCTACCAGTAACTGCTTTAACAAGGATGAGATCCTGGAGATAGCTGAAAAATCCAGGGGCATCGTAGTGATAGATGAAGCCTATTTTGAATTTTCTAATCGTTCTTTTATTAACCAGATAGCAGAATATGAGAATATTATCGTGCTCAGGACTTTATCAAAAGCTTTTGGCCTGGCCGGCCTGCGGGTGGGGTATATGGTAGGCAGCCAGGAAGTAATTAAAGAAGTGGCCAAGGTAAAACTGCCTTATAATGTAAATGCCCTAAGTCAGGCAGCAGCTGAAATCATCGTAAAGAACAGCAAGAGGATCAGTAAAACCGTGGATATTATCAAGGCAGAACGGGCTGCCATGATGGAAGAGTTGAAAAAAATGGTTTCCCCGTACCCCAGTGAAACCAATTTCATCCTATTCTCCTGCAACCAGGCGCAGGAACTATATAAATACCTGCTGAAAAAGAAAATCCTGGTCAAAGTCTTTAGCGAAAGCTACCTGCGGGATTATTTAAGGGTGACTGTGGGCACTCCTCCGGAAAATAAAAAATTCATGGCGGAAGTAAAAAACTTTATGAGAGGGAAAAAATGATTAAACGCACAGCGGCAATAAAGCGCGATACCAGGGAAACCAAGATCCAGCTTAACCTGAATATTGATGGCCGTGGGGATTATAATATTAAAACCGGCATCGCTTTCCTGGATCATATGCTGGGCTTATTTGCCAAACATGGTTTGTTTGACCTGGAGATCAAAGCCAAAGGAGACCTGGATGTGGATATACATCACACCAATGAAGACGTGGGGATTTGCCTGGGCCAGGCCTTTGACCGGGCCCTGGGAGATAAAAAAGGCATCAAGCGGTTTGCCGGGGCAGGAGTGCCGATGGATGAAGCTTTAGCCAGGATCACCATGGATGTCAGCGGACGCCCGTCACTCTATATTACCGTAGATAAGAATGTTACCTTGCCTGTGCGCGATAAAAAAGGATACAGTTTTGAAGATGCCAAGCATTTTTTGCGTTCGTTCTGCCAGCATGCCGGTATCAATGCCCATATTGATATTTTAGCCGGCGAGGACCTGCACCATATTTTGGAAGCGCTGTTCAAGGCCCTGGCCCGGGCGCTGGATACGGCCACCAAAGTAGACCCGAGAATTAAAGGAATACCGTCTACAAAAGGTAGAATCTAAGAGCAGCTGTAGAGATGTACAGCTGTAAAGAAGCATGCCTCTCTATATCTTTACATCTTGCCGGACTTCGAGGCAGAACTTCTACAGCTTTACAGCTAAGGAATAAGCAATGATTGCCATAATCGATTACGGGATGGGGAATCTGCGCAGTGTCGCCAAAGCCCTGGAAAGTTTGGGGGCCGAAGTTAAGATCACAGCCAGCCCCGATATAATAAATAAAGCTTCTGGCGTGGTCCTGCCTGGCGTAGGAGCGATGCCGGATGCCATGCAAGCCCTGCAAAAGGCCAAAGTGATCAGCAGTATCAAGAAAACTATTGCTGCGGATAAGCCTTTTCTGGGTATCTGCCTGGGATTGCAACTGCTGTTTGAGACCAGTGAAGAAGGCGGCGGCTGTAAAGGCCTTGGTATTGTTAAAGGCACTGTCCCCCGCTTCAATTTCTCTAAACTCGCGACTCGCGACCCGCAACCCGTGACAGGTTTAAAGATCCCCCACATGGGGTGGAATCAAATAAATCAGCGTATAGCGTATAGCGTACAGCGTGCAGGAAGTAAAAATCTAAAAATATTACAAAATATTCCAAATAATGCTTATGTATATTTCGTGCATTCGTATTATGTGAGGCCCAAAGATAAAAATATTATCGCTACGACTACGGATTATGGCGTTGAATTTTGTTCTTCAATTGCCAAAGGGAATCTTTTTGCCTGCCAGTTCCACCCGGAGAAGAGCCAAAAAATAGGCTTACAGATCCTGCGTAATTTTGTGAGATTATGTAAGTAATCTGTGTAATCCCTGTCCGCCTCTGGCGGATCTTTTAATAATCTGTGTAATCTTTAGGAGTATGAAAATGATGATAATTCCGGCTATAGACTTGCGCGGCGGCCAGTGTGTCAGGTTGGAACAGGGCAAGCTTGAACAGGAAACAATCTATTCCAAGGACCCGCTATTTATCGCTAAGTTGTTTCAGGCTAAAGGGGCAAAACGGCTGCATATCATAGATTTGGATGGCGCTTTTGCCGGAGTGGTCCAAAACCTGGAAATCATCGAGAAGATCTGTAAGGAAGTGAACATGCCGGTCCAGGTAGGCGGCGGGATGCGAAAAATGGAAATGATCGATAAGGTAATTTCTGCCGGGGCCAGTAAAGTGATCCTGGGAACTATCGCTATTACCAATCAGCCATTACTGGATGAGGCCCTGAAAAAATATGGTGATAAGATCATTGTCGCTATAGACGCCAAGAAAGGCAAAATATCTATCGGCGGCTGGAAAGATGATACCGAAGTAAATGCCGCTGACCTGGCTAAAAAGATGAAAGCAGCCGGGGTCAAGGAGATCCTTTATACCGATATTAGCCGTGACGGAATGATGGAAGGGCCGAATATTAAAGGTATTAAATCGATGGCCCAAAAAGGCGGGATAGCAGTCATTGCTGCTGGCGGGATCTCTACGATCAAAGATGTGGAAAAGATCATTGAAATTGAAAAGTATGGAGTAGAGGGAATGGTTATCGGCAAGGCCTTATATACGGACACTTTAAAATTGGAAGATGCGGTAAAATTAGCAGGTTAAATAAAAATAATTTAAGGTTTATATCCCCAGCAGATTCGCTTTGCGAATCTAAACGCGGGGATTAATTCACAGAGAATTTTGAGAAATAGAAAATTGAAAAAATATAGTTCATTCCCCGATAGGAATTATAATTATCCTATCGGGATGAAGTTGAGCTTCAAAGGGGTAAAGCATGGCGAAAAAGAAAAGCGGGTTCCTGCGTATTCTTTTTTTAATTTGTTTGGGCGTTTTTGTTGTATACCTCCTGAATGGGTTTATGTTTGAATTGTTCAGTAAGCAAAGATCAACGATCCTGAAATATTACAAGATCATGCCAGGCATAGTAGCTTATTTCCTGGGCGGGCTTTTTGTCGGTTACATTGCCAATGAAAAAGGGATCTTGATGGGATTATTAGTAGGCCTGGCCTTTATTTTTTGGGGGGAATATTCCAGCTTTGCCCAGACGCTCAAAGCCGGGGAAAATATTTTTAACAATTTAGACCGGATAATTCCTTATCTGAAGAACCAAAGCTTTGATTACCTGCACTGGTTTCTGATGGTAGTGTTCAGCACCCTGGGAGGTTACCTGGGTGAAAAGATGCATAATTAAATCGGCGTATAGCGTATGGCGTATAGCGGATAGTTTTAAAAGATTTTCTATACGCTAAACGCTACCCGCTTAACGCTTGCTTTGAGGTTGCCATGTTAACCAAAAGAATCATCCCTTGCCTCGACGTTGACGCAGGACGCGTGGTCAAGGGTACAAAATTTATAAATATCCGCGATGCCGGCGACCCGGTAGAAGTAGCCAAGCGCTATGATGCCGAAGGCGCCGACGAGATCGTTTTCCTGGATATTACTGCCAGCTACCAGAAACGTAATATCATGCTGGAAGTGGTCAAGAAAACAGCGGAGCAGGTCTTTATGCCGCTGACTGTAGGAGGCGGCATTAGGAATATTGATGATATTAGGATTTTGCTCAAGAGCGGGGCAGACAAGGTCTCCATGAATACCGCGGCAGTGGAGAATCCGAAACTGGTCAAAGAAGCCAGCGACCGGTTTGGCAGCCAGTGCATCGTCGTAGCGATCGACGCCAAACGTAAAGATCCCGGGTGGCAGGTATATACGCATGGGGGCAGGACACCCATAGACCTTGATGCGATAGAATGGGCTAAAACCGTAGAGAGGCTCGGTGCCGGGGAGATACTGCTGACCAGCATGGACTGCGACGGGACCAAGGATGGTTATGACCTGGCCTTGACCAGGGCAATTTCCGAATCAGTAAATATTCCCGTGATCGCCTCAGGCGGCGCAGGAAAGCTGGAGCATTTTTACGAGGCTTTTGCCACGGGTAAAGCTGATGCCGCACTGGCTGCGTCGTTGTTCCACTTTAAAGAGCTGACGATCAAACAAGTGAAAAAATATCTGAAGAAAAAGAAAGTGACGGTAAGAATATGACCCAGGTTATTTTAAGGCAAGTGAAGTTTGACAAGAATGGTTTAGTGCCGGCAGTATTACAGGATTACAAAACAGGTGATATCCTGATGCTGGCTTATATGGATAAGGAAGCGCTCAAGCGCACCCTGCGCGATAAGCAATGCTGGTACTGGTCACGCTCACGTCACAAATACTGGTTGAAAGGCGAGACCAGCGGCAATATCCAGAAGGTAAAGCAAGTTTGCCTTGATTGCGACGGTGATGCGCTGGTGATAAAGATAGAACAAGTAGGCGGGGCAGCCTGCCACACCGGGTTTAAGAGTTGTTTTTACCGGGTACTGGAAAAAGGAAAATTGAAAGTAAAAGGTAAAAGGGTCTTTGATCCTGAGAAAGTATATAAGAAATAGGTTTACTTGGGGTCCTGTCTTCCCGATATAACTATATCGGGACAAAAGCATCAATAACCCTGGCAAAAATCAAACCCTCGCCACCCCCAGTTACTCTGATGATAACGGCAACCATACAGATCAGGGAACTTGTCATTATTTTGAGCGAGCTTGTCGATTTTAGTCAAAGCATGCTTGCAAGCAACGAGGGTATCTTTGGCTGCTGGATGCCGAGATTGTCTGAGCCCAAGGGGCGAGTTTCTCGGCACCGAGTTGACGCAAGACCTTTGACGCTAAAAATCGACACTGGAGCGAACAAATAGTGACAGTTACCTGATACACGGAAAATACTAATTAAATAATATGAGGTTAAGATGTTTTACCCAGAATTTAAAGAATTTAAGAAATTAGCGAAAAAATATAATTTAATACCGGTTTACAAAGAGATCCTGGCAGATATGGAAACACCGGTATCTGCGTTTTACAAGATATCCCAGGACGCCAAGTATGCTTATCTGCTGGAAAGCGTGGAAGGGGGCGAGAAATTAGGGCGCTATTCCTTTATTTCTGCCAGTCCTTCCATTATTCTGGAATCCAAAGGCGGCCAGGCCAGGATTATCTGTAAAGGTATAAACATAAATATTGATCTGAAAGGCAATGATCCGCTCTATATCCTGCAGCAATTGATGAAAGACTACCGGCCGGTGCATCACCGGGGCTTGCCGCGTTTTTATGGCGGGGCAGTCGGTTATATGGGTTATGATATGGTGCGCTTCTTTGAGCCGTGTCTCAAAAAAACTGACCAGAACCCGGATGACCTGAAACTGGCTGACAGTGTCTTTATGTTCACGGATACTATCCTCATCTTTGACCATGTGAACCATACGATCAAGGTAGTATCCTGCGCTCATGTGGAAAAAAATGAACAGAAAGTATATAAAGAAGCCTGCGCCAAGATAGATAAGCTGATCGCCCTACTGCGTAAGCCGGCAGAGATCCCGCTGCACAAACCACACCTTAAACCAGCTTTAAAAATGGAATCTAATTTTACCTTAGCAGCTTTCAAAAAAATGATCGTTAAAGCCAAAGAATATATCAAGGCCGGAGATATTATTCAGGTGGTGTTGTCACAGCGCTTTAAAATGAAGATCAAATCCAGTCCTTTTGATATTTACCGCTCCTTGCGGAGGATTAACCCGTCCAGCTATATGTATTTCCTGAAATGCAATGGGGAATATCTCGTCGGTACATCTCCCGAGATCCTGGTGCGTGAAGAAGAGGGCACAGTGGAAGTCCGGCCAATTGCTGGTACGCGGCCGCGGGGCAAAACAGACGAAGAAGATATTTTATTGGAAAAGCAGCTGCTGGCTGACCCGAAAGAACGGGCTGAGCATATTATGCTGGTTGACCTGGGGCGCAATGATATCGGCCGGGTTTGCGATTTTCATACAGTTAAGGTGCCGGAGTTAATGGTGATCGAGAAATATTCCCATGTTCAGCATATAGTCTCAGATGTGGTCGGCAAATTGAGCCGCGGAAAAAACTCTTTTGACGTCTTACGGGCTTGTTTCCCGGCTGGGACTGTATCCGGGGCGCCGAAGATACGGGCGATGGAGATCATTGATGAACTGGAACCAGTCAAACGCGGGCCTTATGCCGGATGTGTGGGCTATTTTTCCTTCAGCGGTAACCTGGATGCCTGTATTACTATTCGGACGATAATCATCAAGGGTGATAATGCTTATGTGCAGGCTGGGGCTGGTATTGTCGCAGACAGTGACCCAGCTAAGGAGTACCAGGAGACAGTGAATAAGGCCAGGGCAATGGTGAAGGCAGTGGAAATGGCAGAAGAAGGACTGGAGTAGGAACAGCTGAATGCTAAATGCTGAAAGCTGAATGTCAGGTGTAAAGGTGTAGAGGTGTAAAGTGATACTAATGATCGATAATTATGATTCATTTACTTATAACCTGGTGCAGTACCTGGGGGAGTTGGGCCAGGAACTTAAAGTCGTCCGTAATGACGAAATTACAGTTGCTGAAGTAAAAAAATACAAACCGCGCCGTATAGTAGTTTCTCCCGGCCCTGGGTCGCCGGCAGAAGCTGGTATTTCCGTAGGAGTTATACGGGAATATGCCGGTAAGATCCCAATCTTAGGCGTGTGCCTTGGACATCAGGCGATCGGGTATGCTTTTGGCGGTAAGATCGTCAGGGCTGGCCGGTTGATGCATGGCAAAACCTCATTGATTTACCACAAGGGCAAGGAAATATTCAACGGATTAACTAATCCTTTTGAAGCCACCCGGTATCATTCGCTGATAGTAGAACGCAAAAGCCTGCCAGCGTGCCTGGAGATCACGGCTGAGACCAAAGAAAAAGAGATCATGGGCCTGCGGCATAAGAAATATGCCGTGTATGGAGTGCAGTTCCACCCGGAATCCATTTTGACCAAAGAAGGCAAAAATATACTGGATAATTTTATTAAGTTATAGGGGGGAATCATGGTTGAAAAAAGTTTACTGGAAATTATGGCTTGCCCTGATTGCAAAGGTAATGTCGTAGAAAAAGATAATAAGATCATCTGCCAGAAATGCGGCAAGAAATATCCGATTAAGGACGGCATCCCCGTCATGCTGGTAGAAGAAGCGGAAAAGTAAGGGCCGTTGGCAGTTCGCAGTCGGCGGATAGCAGTTAAAATCAAAGGTGAAAAAAACTATGATTAAAGAAGCGATCGGGAAAATCGTGGAAAAGCAGGATCTGACCGAGCAGGAAGCAATGGCCGTGATGGATGAGATCATGAACGGCGAGGCGACTGAAGCGCAGATTGGCGCTTTTATCACTGCTTTGCGCCTGAAGGGCGAAAGCGTGGCAGAGATCACCGGTTGCGCCAAAGTCATGCGTGAGCACGCTACTCCGATCAGGATCGCCGGTAACGGTGTAGTAGACCTGGACCGTGATGATATCAATATTGACCGGGAAACGATCATTGACACCTGTGGCACTGGCGGCGACAAGACCAATACTTTCAATATTTCCACAGCCAGCGCTTTTGTGGTTGCCGGGGCAGGTTTGAAAGTGGCCAAACATGGTAATCGTTCAGTTTCTTCCTTGTGCGGCAGCGCTGATGTGATTGAGACCCTTGGTGTAAATCTTAATATATCTCCGGCGGAAGTGGAAAAATGCCTGAATGAAGTAGGTATTGGTTTTCTTTTTGCGCCTTTACTGCACGGGGCGATGAAATTTGCGGCCGGCCCGCGCAAACAGATCGGTATCCGCACTATTTTCAATATCCTGGGGCCGCTATCAAATCCAGCCAAAGCTACTGCCCAGGTGTTGGGTGTATATAGCGAACATCTCTGCGAGATAATGGCAAAAGTCCTCGGGAACCTGGGAGTGAAAAGGGCGATGGTGGTACATGGCAAAGATGCTATTGATGAAATTTCAATAACCGGGCCGACCAGGATAGCAGAGCTGAAGGATGGCCAGGTCAAGAGCTATGATATCACCCCGGAACAGTTCGGTATGAAAGCCGTTACTTTAGCTGATATTCGCGGCGGTAATGCCCAGGAAAACGCCCAGATCATCCTCAATGTCCTCAAAGGTGAAAAAGGACCCAAACGGGATATTGTTCTTTTGAACGCAGCAGCAGCCATCTATGTGGGCGATAAGGCTCCGACGATGGAAAGCGGTATAAAAATTGCCAGCGAGAGTATTGATTCAGGGAAAGCCATGGGAAAGCTGGAACTTTTAAAGAAATATACGAATAAAAAAAATGACCAATGACAAATGTCAAATGACAAATAAAAACCCAATAATCATTAAAAAATATTTAAGATTGGGATTTTGGACTTTATTTGGATTTTGTTATTTAGATTTGGAGATTAGGTTTAACTTATGGGTATAATGCAGAAATTCATCGATTCGAAAAAGAAATCCGTCGCTTTAGCTAAACAGTCGATTTCGCTTTGGGAGTTGCAAGGCAAACTGATCAATAAGCACACCCCGATCAGGAATTTTAAGACTGCCATTTCCGTGCCCAAGGATACCTTGCATGTGATAGCTGAAGCTAAAAAAGCTTCTCCCAGTGCCGGCCTGATAGTGGAGAACTATAATCCCGGCAAGATAGCCCGGACCTATGAAACATATGACGCTGATGCTATTTCCGTCTTGACCGAGGAAAACTATTTTCAAGGGGATATTTATCATCTTTCAGTAGTCAAGGAAGTCACTACCCTGCCGGTTTTGCGCAAGGATTTTATTATTGATGAATACCAGATCTATGAATCCCGGTTTTACGGCGCTGACGCGGTCCTGCTTATCGCCAGCCTTTTATTTACCAGCGAGCTGCAGAAGTTCCTCGATATAGCCAAAGGCCTGGGATTACATTGCCTGGTTGAGGTGCATACTGAACATGATCTCAAGAAAGTCCTGGATACAGATGCCCAGATCATTGGTATTAATAACCGGAGCCTGGCTACCCTGAAAGTGGATATTAATAATACCGTGAAATTACGGCCTAAAATACCCAAAGGGAAGGTCGTAGTCAGCGAGAGCGGGATACGGTCAAAAGCAGACATAAAACTGTTGAAAGAAATGGATATAAATGCTATACTAATTGGACATTATCTGTTGGAGAAAAAAGACAATATTGGCAAGGCTTTAAAAGAGCTGATGAGTAAGTAGAAAAACTATTTTTTGAGAGGAGTATCGTCTATGACTGATACCAAGATCTTGCTCAATGAGAGCGAAATGCCCAAAGCCTGGTATAACGTGGCGCCGGACCTGCCGGAACAGCTGGCACCGCCTCTGAACCCGAAAACCGGAAAACCGGCTGAAGCCGCTGATTTTACGCCAATCTTCCCGATGGAGTTGATTAAACAGGAAATGTCCCAGGAACCATGGATAGAAATACCTCAGGAAGTTGCTGATATTTTGAAAATATGGCGTCCGACTCCCCTGGTCCGGGCGCACCGCCTGGAAAAAGCATTGGGAACACCGGCCAGGATATATTACAAAAATGAAAGCGTGAGCCCCCCTGGCAGTCATAAACCGAACACAGCCGTTGCCCAGGCTTATTACAACAAAAAAGAAGGAGTCAAGAGACTCTGCACAGAGACTGGCGCCGGCCAATGGGGCAGTGCGTTATCTTTTGCTACTGCTTTGTTTGATCTTAAATGCACTGTTTATATGGTAAGAGTCAGTTTTGACCAGAAGCCTTACCGTAAATTTATGATGCAGGCTTGGGGTGGAGAAGCTTTTGCCTCACCCTCTGATAAGACTAATTCCGGAAGAGCGTTTTTAAAAGAGGATCCGAATTCTAATGGTTCACTGGGGATGGCTATCAGTGAAGCAGTGGAAGATGCAGCCACGCATGATGATGCTAAATATGCCCTGGGTAGTGTACTGAACCACGTAATGCTGCATCAGACCATTATCGGATTGGAAACCAGGGAGCAACTGAAAAAAGCCGGCGATAAAGCCGATATACTAATAGGTTGTGTCGGTGGTGGCAGTAATTTTGCCGGGTTTGTTTTCCCGTTCGTGCCGGATAAGAAAAAAGGCCAGGATATCAAGATGATCGCTGTGGAGCCGCATAGCTGCCCGACCCTGACCAAAGGGCCGTTCACCTATGATTTCGGTGATACTGTCGGGTTAACCCCGTTACTGAAAATGTATACGCTTGGCCACACTTTCATGCCGCCGGGAATCCATGCCGGAGGACTGAGATATCATGGGTGCTCCCCATTAGTAAGCTTGGCTGTGAAGACAGGTTTGGTCGAAGCCAGGGCTGTGCACCAGAACCCATGCTTTGAAGCTGCGGTACAGTTTGCCCGGACCGAAGGCATTATCCCGGCTCCGGAATCATCCCATGCGATCAGGGTAGCGATCGATGAGGCTTTGCAGTGCAAAAAGAACAATGAAGCCAAGTGCATCGTCTTCAACCTGAGCGGACATGGACACTTTGACATGACCAGCTATGATAAGTATTTCAGCAAGCAGCTGGAAGACTATGAGTATCCTACGGAAAAAGTGAAAGAGGCGTTAAAACACCTCCCAAAAGTAGAGTAAAACGATTACCCGCCACTAATGCGTTGGCGGGCGCAGCACAGATTAAAAATAAACATTGGGAAGGTATATTGGTAAAAACTAAAATTTGCGGCATAACCTGTGCGCAGGATGCGACCTGGGCGGCTAATTTAGGGGCGGATTTCATTGGATTAAACTTTTATAAAGATAGTCCAAGAAAGATTTCGCCCCAAAATGCTTTAGAGATACTGAAGGAGATACCTCCTTTTGTTTCCAGCGTCGGTGTTTTTGTCAATGAAGACAGCAAGAACATAATTAAGCTGGTCAAGAAATTAAATTTGGCACTGGTCCAGCTGCATGGAGATGAAACCGTAGAATATTGCCGGCAATTAAAAGAGGCAATACCCGGAATAAAAATAATCAAGGCTTTCAGGGTCAAGGATGAAACAATACTTGACGCGCTGAGACCATACCTGGAAATAGCTGATTATTTCTTGCTGGATGCGTATGTGGAAGATGTAGCCGGCGGAACCGGGGCGATTTTCAACTGGGACCTGGCAGTGAAAGCCAAGGAATTGGGAAAACCGGTATTCCTGGCTGGCGGGCTGACCCCGGAAAATGTGCAGGAAGCAATGGACAAAGTAAAACCTTTTGCTGCTGATGTGGCCAGCGGGATAGAGCGTTCGCCCAAGCGCAAAGATTACGACAAAATGAAAGACTTTATTACCAAAGCTAAAAACAGTTGACAGGTTGCGGATTACGAGTTTGCGAGTTAAGGTTTATTATTTAAAAAGCATTTATCCAAAACTCGCAACTTGAAACTGGAAACTCGCAACTTCTTTTGAGGTTTAGATGTTACCAGACAGGAATGGATATTTTGGCCCTTTCGGCGGAAAGTACGTGCCGGAAACATTGATGCCGGCACTGGCAGAACTGGAAACAATATACTGCCAGGTGAAGAATAATGCCGCTTTTAAAAAAGAACTGGCTTATTATCTGGCTGAATATGCCGGCCGTCCTACGCCATTATATTTTGCCAGGAACCTGACCAGCTTGTATGGCGGCGCTAAAATTTATTTAAAAAGGGAAGACCTGGCCCATACCGGCGCCCATAAAATTAATAATACAATAGGGCAAGCCTTGTTGGCCTTACGCATGGGGAAGAAAAGAATAATCGCCGAGACCGGCGCTGGTCAGCATGGCGTAGCTGTGGCTACTGTCGCAGCATTGTTTAAACTGCAATGCGAAGTTTATATGGGAGCAGAAGATATCGAGCGGCAGAAACTGAATGTGTATCGGATGCAGAAACTGGGCACCAAAGTGATCCCTGTGACCAGCGGTAGCCAGACCCTGAAAGACGCGATGAACGAAGCCCTGAGAGACTGGGTGACTAATGTCCGTTCTACGCATTATATGCTGGGATCCTGCGCCGGGCCGCATCCGTTCCCGCTGATCGTCAGGGATTTCCAGACAGTGATCGGCCGGGAAGCGAAAAAGCAGATCTTAAAAGCGGAAAAACGGTTACCTGATTATTTACTGGCCTGTGTTAATGGCGGCAGTAATGCTATCGGCCTGTTTTATCCGTTTTATAATGATAAAAAAGTCAAATTTATCGGTGTGGAAGCTGCCGGGGCAGGAGTGAACAAACCGCATACTGCCGCGACCATGGCTAAAGGCACTATTGGTATCCTGCATGGCTCTAAATCATATTTGTTACAGGATAAGAATGGGCAGGTTTCGCCGACGCATTCTATCGCTGCCGGGCTGGATTATCCCGGAGTGGGGCCGGAGCACAGCTATTATAAATACACTGGACGGGCAGAGTATGTCAATGCTACGGACCAGGAAGCGCTGGTTGCTTTTGACTTGCTGGCCAGGCAGGAAGGTATTTTACCGGCTTTAGAGAGTTCTCATGCCCTGGCTTATTTGAAAAAGATCGCCCCCAAGCTGGATAAGAACAAAATAATCATTGTTTGCCTTTCCGGGCGCGGGGATAAAGATATGGAACAGATAATGAAGAGAGAAGAAAGTTTATAGGTGTAGAGCTATAAAGCTGTAAAGAAGTTTGCTTCTCTACAGCTGTACAGCTTGCTGAACTTCTTGTTGTACTTCTACAGCTTAAGAGCTAGGGTTAAATATGAATCGCATAGATGCAAAATTTAAAGAGTTAAAAAAGAAGCATAAAAAAGCGCTGATAACGTATATTTGCGCCGGAGACCCGAACCTGCGTACTACCGGCGAATTGGTCCTGGAGCTGGAAAAGAATGGGGCAGATATCATTGAGCTGGGTGTCCCTTTTAGTGATCCGATCGCTGATGGCCCGACTATCCAGCGGGCTGCTTTGCGTTCATTAAAAAATAATACTTCCCTGGCGGATATTCTTGGCCTGGTGCGCCAGCTCAGGGAGAAAAGCCAGATCCCGATATTATTGATGACTTATTTTAATCCTGTATACCAGTTTGGCCTGGAAAAGCTGGCTCAGGCGGCAGTGAAATCAGGAGTAGATGGCTTTATAATTCCTGACCTGTTGCCGGAAAGCGGCCGGGCAGCCAGCAGGATACTAAAAAAGCACAAGCTCGCTCCGGTTTATTTAGTATCACCGCTCACCAGCGGGAAAAGGTTAGCGCTGATCAACAAAGAGTCTGCCGGATTTGTGTATTATGTATCAGTTACCGGTATCACCGGGGCCAGGACCAGCCTGCCGCAGGATATCGGCAGGCATGCCCAGTCATTAAGACGCTATATTAACCAGCCTGTTGCTGTCGGATTTGGCGTTTCCAATGCCCGGCAGGTGAAACAACTGTCTGCCTGGTTTGACGGGGTAATAGTCGGCAGTGCAATAGTCAGCATCATCGAAAAAAATATCGGGAAAAAGGACCTGGTCGCAAAAGTAGGCAGGTTTGTCAGAAGTCTAATGGCGAAAAAATAGTTGACAAGTTTCGAGTTGCGGGTTGCGAGTTAAGGTTTTTATTCAAGGCATATATCAAAACTCGTAACCTGAAACCGGGAACTCGCAACTGTATTTAGAGGTGAACATGGCGGTCAAGAATCCAAAGAAAAAGAAAAATGTGCCTGAAGGCTTGTGGACCAAGTGCCCAGGCTGCACCCAGATCATTTTTAACAAAGACTTGGAAAAAAACCTGAAAGTTTGCCCTAAGTGCGATTATCATTTTACCTTGTCAGCCAGGGAACGGTTGGCGCAATTATGCCTCAAGAAGACTTTTGTTGAATTAGATGCCCACATGAAGCCCTGCGATCCGCTGGAATTCAATGACCTGAAAAAATATAAAGACCGGCTTAAGGATAATACCAGGAAAAGCGGGCTTAATGAAGCGATCATTACCGGTATCGGCGATATTGGCCGCCACCGGGTCGGGGTAGGATTGCTGGATTTTAGTTTTTTGGGCGGCAGTATGGGTTCGGTAGTAGGGGAAAAGATCGCCAGGATGGTGGAAAAAGCGATCGCCAAGAGACTGCCGGTGATCATTGTCTCTGTAAGCGGCGGAGCCAGGATGCAGGAAAGCATTTTATCGCTGATGCAGATGGCTAAAACGTGCGCCGCCCTGGCCAAGCTGGGAGAGAATAAACTGCCCTATATATCAATCATGGCTAACCCGACTACCGGCGGGGTAACTGCCAGTTTTTCCATGATGGGAGATGTGAATTTGGCTGAACCAAAAGCTTTGATCGGTTTTGCCGGCCCCCGGGTTATTGAGCAGACTATCCGCCAGCAATTGCCGGCGGGATTCCAGCGTTCTGAATTCCTGGTGACTCATGGCATGGTAGATATGGTGGTAGAACGAAGGAACCTGAAGGATACTATCGATAAGCTTTTGGACTACTTATACAAAGGGTAGACAGTAAAGGAGATCAGGTAATCAGGAGACCAGGAAGTGGGAACCAGTGTATCAGGGAATCAGGTTAACAGGGAATCAGAAAGTCATAGTATCAAGCATTTCCTGATGTCCTGATCTTCTGATAGCCTGTTATCCTGAAGCTTTATTAACCTGATAACCACTTCCTGATAGCCTGATAAACTGATAACCGAAGTTATAAAGGGATCGTAGTTGAGCAGTTCGATGTGTTATAATAAAAAAATTAGTTCTTTTAAAGATGCTATCCGCTATCTGGAAAGCTTAGCTTTGCTCGGGGTGAAATTTGACCTGCAAAGGATAGGAAAAGTGCTGGCAGTTTTTAACTATCCCCAAGGCCGGATACCGGTAATACACGTAGCTGGGACAAACGGCAAAGGCTCAGTTTGCGCTTTCCTGTCCAGTATCCTGCAGGCTGGCGGATACAGGGTAGGACTTTATACCTCTCCGCATTTAGCAGAGGTGACTGAACGCCTACAGATAAACCGGCAGGATATTGACCGGACCGTATTTGCCGGCTTGATCTGCACAGTAAAAGCAGTCTGTGATTCCCTGCGGCTAAAACTGACCTATTTTGAAATGCTTACCGCGGTTGCTTATATTTATTTTGCACGGGAAAAAGTTGACCTGGCTGTAATTGAAACAGGTATGGGCGGCAGGCTTGATGCTACCAATGTGGTAGAGAACCCACTGGTAGCAGTGATCACGAATGTGGATTATGACCACACCGAATATCTGGGCAACACTTTAAGGAAAATTGCCCGCGAAAAAGCGGCGATCATCAAAAAGAACAGTTTCGTAGTGACTGCAGCCACCCAACCTGAAGTGTTGGCAGTCTTCCGGGAACAATGCCGGAAGAAACACGCCAGGCTGGTAAGGGCAGATAAAATTATCAAGATCCCGGCAGGATGGAGTATCAGCCTTAAAGGATCCCATCAAAAAATAAATGCCGCTTGTGCTGTAGGCGCTATTAAACAATTACAGCGTCAAGGCTTCAAAATATCAGAAAAGGCAGTCAAGCAGGGTTTGGCAAAAGCTTTCTGGCCCGGCCGCCTGGAGCTCTTTAAGGTTTTTACCACGAACCACGAACCACGAACCGTTCTTTTAGATGGTGCGCATAACCCAGCCGGTATGAACTCGCTGGTAAGAGAACTTGAAAACAGGAAATCCAGCGGGCACAAACTTATTCTTGTTTTTGGCGTTTTAAAGGATAAGGATTATCGCCGGATGGTTAAGATCATAGCTCCACTGGTTGACCAGGCTATATTGGTGCGGCCTGGTTCGGATAGGGCTTTAGATCCGCAAAAAATCAGGAAGTTATGGCCGGACAATGCGCAGGTATTAGTAGCCAATTCTATCCCACAAGCTATAAGGCAGGCGCTGAAACTGGCCGGAAGAAAAGACCTGGTGACTGTCACCGGTTCATTATATACCGTAGGTGAAGTCCGTAAAATACTTTTATTAGACCATAGTAAAGAATAGAATTAACTCCATCTTGAATCTGTGTAATCTGTATTTATAATCTGTGTAATCGTATTTAAAAAGGAGAGTAAAATGGCTGATGTGGTGTTAAAACATGTGGGCAAGCTATTTAAAAGCAAGAAAAGCGGCGAGGATGTCTGGGCAGTAAAAGATTTTAACCTGGAGATCAAGGATAAGGAGTTTTGCATCTTTGTCGGTCCCTCAGGCTGCGGCAAAACCACGACCCTGCGCATGGTAGCGGGCCTGGAAGAGTCTACCGAAGGAGAGATCTGGATCGGTGACACTATGGTCAATAATATGCAGCCAAAGGACAGGAATATCGCTATGGTTTTCCAGAATTATGCCCTGTATCCGCACATGACTGTTTTTAATAATATGGCTTTTGGCCTAAAACTGCGTAAATTGCCTAAAAAAGAGATCAAGGAAAGAGTAGAAGAAGCGGCCGAAATATTGAGCATTACCCATCTTTTGAACCGGAAACCGAAAGCGCTGTCCGGGGGACAAAGACAGAGAGTGGCTGTCGGACGGGCTATTGTCAGAAGGCCGAAAGTGTTCTTGTTTGATGAACCGCTCAGCAACCTGGACGCCAAACTGCGGGTGCAGATGCGGACGGAAATTAAGAAAATACACAGGAAATTGGAAGCCACGATCATTTATGTGACCCATGACCAGATCGAGGCCATGACTATGGGTGATAAGATCGTAGTCATGAAGGATGGTTTGATCCAGCAGATAGCTGATCCGCTGACTCTCTATGATAAACCGGTGAATAAATTCGTAGCCGGGTTTATCGGCAGTCCGCCGATGAACTTCATCGAATGCACCGTAGTTAAGAAGAGTGACGGATTGTACCTGGAGGAAGGCAAACTAACCTTGAAGATCAATAGTCCGATCTCAGACCTGCTGGCTAATTGCGTGGATAAGAAAATTGTATTCGGGATCCGCCCGGAAGATATATATGATAAGTTCTTTGCCCGCAGTATACCCGGGTGCTGCCCGGTCAAGATGAAAGTCGATGTGATCGAACCGATGGGCAGTGAGATCTATGTCCATTTATCTTCTGGCAATAAACTTTTCCTGGCGAAACTTGACTCGCATGTGAAAGCAGAAGTAGAGAAAGACCTGGAAGTTGTTTTTAATATGAACAAGATCCATATTTTTGACGCGGAAACAGAAAAAACTATTATTTAGATTTAGAATTTCGATATTAGAATTTTGAATTTGTATTTCATTGGGGTGGCTGATGTCTAAATATTGCATCGGAGTTGACCTGGGCGGGACGAACATCACTATTGCCCTGGTTGACCTTAAAGGCAAGATCAAGGAAAAAATAAAGATCTCTACGCAGGCAGACAGGGATGCTAATTTTGTTATTAAGACGATCATCGAGAACATCAAGGTGCTGGTCAGGAATATAAGCTGCAGCCAAATTGCGGGGGCTGGTATCGGCGCGGCCGGACAGATCGATCATGTCAAAGGGGTGATCCAGTTTTCGCCCAATCTGCACTGGCGCAACATCGCGATTGTGAAAGAACTCAAAAAAGAATGCCATGTGCCGGTTTTGATCGATAATGACGCTAATGTTGCTTGCTACGGCGAATATTTATTCGGCGCCGGTAAGGGTACTAAAAGTATCATCTGTGTGACCCTGGGTACGGGCGTGGGCGGGGGCATAATCATTGACGGGAAGATCTACCGCGGTGCCGGCGGCGGAGCCGGGGAGATCGGCCATATTACGGTTGAATCCAAAGGCCGGAAGTGTAATTGCGGCAATCATGGCTGCATGGAAGCCTATGTCGGAGCCCTACATATCAGGGACCGTTGTATTGAAAAACTAAAAACCGGCCGGAAAAGCATTATTACGAAGATCGTAGACGGAAGCCTTTCTAAAATCACTCCTAAAGTCCTGGAAGAAGCAGCGTTCTATAAAGACGAATTAGCGTTGGAACTATGGCAGGAAACAGGAATGTATCTGGGGATAGGTTTGGCCAGTTTGATCAATATTTTTAATCCGGAAAAGATCATTATCGGAGGAGGAGTAGCCAACGCCGGCAAGTTGATCTCAGATCCTATGATGAAAACCATTAAAGAGCGGGCTCTGGCAGTATCACTGCATGATGTCAAGATCGTGCGGGCGAAACTGGGTGAAGAGGCTGGGGTGATCGGGGCGGCAATGCTGGCGTTAAGCGAATGAGCAATGGCTAATAAAGTAAGAGGCATAATTGCCTTTTTAATAATCCTCAGTTCTTTTTTTTTAGTAGAGGCAGCTGCTGAAGAAGCAGAAGACACTGTTGATATCAAAGCTGATTACCTCGAATACCAGAAACAACAAGACCTGGTGTACGGTGCCGGCCATGTCCAGGTAACCTCCGGGGATATGTATTTAGAGGCAGATGAGATCTTTTACAATGTAAAAGAAGAAACTGTGACTGCGGTCGGGCACGTTGTAGGCAAAGATAAAGACCAGGATTTAAGCGGGCATGAAGTAACCTATAACCTGAAAACCAAACAGGGTGTTCTTTCTTACGGGAAATTATATGCCTATAAATGGTACATCACCGGGCCGAAAATGGAACGCCAGGGAGCGGAAAAAATGTACCTGCCCACAGGCTATATGACTACCTGTGACCTGGAAAATCCGCACTTTCAGATCAGGGCCAGCCGGATCGCGGTGTACCCAAAGAAATATTTGATCTGTCATCATGCCCGGTTCTACATCGGGGACCTCCCGGTATTGTATTTCCCGGTCTATTACCAGTCATTGAAAAAAAAGAAATACACCTTGAATATTTATGTCGGCCACAATAGCACGGAAGGTGATTTTGCCAAGATAGTATATGGTTATCCTTTAACTGATAATATATACGGGAAACTATACCTTGATTATATGGAATATCTGGGCTGGGGCAAGGGCGCGCAGGTTGAATATAATTATCCTGACCGGATGAATGGCTCCTGGTACTATTACCATATTCGCCAGCGAGAGCGGCTGGAACCGCCGGTCTTGCCGGAAGCATCCCGCTGGAATGCCGTGATATCCCACTGGCAGCGGCTGGACCCGACCTGGATTGCCCAGGCTAATGTGAAGGTGCAAAGTGACCAGACCTTCCAGAAGCGTTATGAGGAAGAAGCCTGGCGCCAGGTAAATAATGATATTACTTCATTTTTAGCCTTGAGCAAGCTGGAAAAAACCTATACCTTCAGGATCCTAGGAGAAAGACGCGAACTTTGGAACGAAGCAGAACAAAAATATAAGCCAGACTATGTCTATGCGCCGCGGGTAAGCTTTAGTACCAACCAGCTGCGCCTGCCCTGGAGCTATTCGCGCAGAGCGCCGTTATATTTTACGTATAACCTGGAGACTAAAAGAGGGTATACCCAAAGCCAGGGATATTATCTCTGGGATGGAAATACCAATGTTACACTGACCAATAGGCTGGGCCTTACCCGCAACATGTCTTTGACACCGCAAATCGGTTTGCGTGAACTGTGGCAGGACAGGATTGACCTGCAGGATACCAGGAATGTTTTGCGCACCCAGTATTTTACCAACTTGAACCTGCGTACCCGGGTGACTGATAATCTTGATTGGGACTTGGGTCATAGTTATGCCGAGGAATTTAAGGCCAGGCCGAATGAGGTCAGGGGCGTGATCTCCAATCTGGCTTCTACTGCTTTTGAATTCAGGTTTGCCCGGAAAATTAAAACAGCCAAAGCTTTACCGGAGATATCGGAAAAATATCCCTGGCAAATCCAAGATTCAAACTTAGGTCCCAGAAAGGCGCGGCCAGTCACGATGACGGTCCCGCAGCTGGACGTCTTGAGCCGGGAATTAAGCCGGTATGCGCCTGGTTACAATGTAGATTTAATACTGCAAAAATATTCGACGGCTGATCCGGTGATCGTATATACGCGGAAGCAGTTGCTCAGGTTCCGCACCAGCGTCAGCTATAACTTGATTCATAATGGTTATTTCCCGGTCAACCGGAAGGAACGGTTCAGTAACCTGGTGAACACATTAACCCTTACTCCTAATGACTGGATCACTCTTAGCGGAACAGAGGAATATAATATAATAGCTCATAATACCCAGCGGGTAAGTACAGACCTGCGTTTGGCCAGGAACCGGTGGAGTGTAGGTCTCCTGACCAGCTATTTAAAAAGTGTGCCAGGCAGCCTGGATGTCCAAAATGATGTTGGTTTCTGGCTCTCCGAGAACTGGAAACTGAATGTCCATACCAAGTACCAGCTGAGCAATGACCAGCTCAGAATAACCGGGACGAGGATCACTGAACGCAGTGTGCAGTTGTTCCGTGACCTGCATTGCTGGGAAATGCTGTTATCCTGGACTAAATACCAGCTGGAAGAAGAATTTTGGGTGCGGTTTAACCTGAAAGTGTTCCCGGAACGGAAAATGAGTTTTATCCACTCCCAGCGCGTCACCGGCAATGTGATGGAAGAAGAATGGAATATCAGGAGAAAATAGAAGAGGAGGAGTAGAGCAGTATGAAATGCTTAATTACAGGAGTAGCAGGATTTGTCGGCAGCCATCTGGTTGAATTTTTGTTAAAACAGAAGAATGTAGAGATAGTCGGGGTGGACCGCTGGTATACCAAGAAAGATAATCTTAATCATTTACTGGGCCAGTTTGAATACCTGGAATTTGATATGACTGATTTTAGTTCGGTGATGAAAGTGCTGGACAAGACCAGGCCTGAAAAAATATTTCACCTGGCTGCCCAAAGTTTTGTCCCCACCAGCTGGAATGCTCCGGCCGAGACACTTAATACCAATATTCTCGGACAATTAAATATTTTTGAGGCAGTCCGGCAACTAAAGCTTGATCCCTGGATACAATTAG
Organism: Elusimicrobia bacterium UBA6262; assembly: GCA_002441095.1. GTDB lineage: Bacteria > CAYTYR01 > UBA6262 > UBA6262 > UBA6262 > UBA6262. The sequence continues at coordinate 87,523 of DJVG01000034.1, read as the reverse complement.
CCTGTTCCAGTGAGGAATACGGGATGGTCTATCCTGATGAAGTGCCGATCAAAGAGACCAATCAATTACGGCCTCTTTCCCCGTATGCAGTGAGTAAGGTAGCCCAGGACCTGTTAGGATACCAGTACTGCCAGAGCTATAAACTGAAGACCGTGCGTACCCGGGCTTTTAACCATACCGGCCCGCGCCGCGGCGAGAATTTTGTGACCAGTAATTTTGCCAAACAGATCGCGGAAATAGAGAAGGGCAAGCGTGAGCCGGTCATTTCTGTCGGCAACCTGGATGCCAAGCGGGACTTCACTGATGTGCGCGACATAGTCCGCGGCTACTGGTTGGCCACAGAAAAATGCGAGCCTGGGGAAGTCTATAATATTTGCTCCAATACCACCATCAGCATTAAAGATATGCTCAGCACTTTGATCGGTTTTTCCAAAATGAAGGATCAGATCAAAGTAAAAGAGGATCCAACCAGGCTACGGCCGAGCGATGTAATGATACTCTATGGCGACAACTCTAAGTTCAGGAAACAAACCGGGTGGAAACCAGAGATCCCGTTCAAGCAGACGATGGAAGACTTGCTGAATTACTGGCGCGAGAAAATATAAAAACGGTTCGCGGTTGGCAGTTCGCAGTTCGCGGTTAAACAATAAAAGATCAAGGTCAGGTTTTTTAACTCGCAACTCGCAACTGGAAACTCGCAACTATGTAGAGGTATTTCAATGAAGGCGTTAATACTCAGCGGGGGCAAAGGGACCAGGCTCCGGCCCATTACCCATACCAATGCCAAGCAATTGATCCCGATCGCTAATAAACCGATACTGTTTTATGGTATTGAAGCGATCAAGGAAGCAGGCATCGTTGATATTGGTATTGTGATAGGTGAGACAAAAGATGAGATCAGGCAGGCGGTCGGCGACGGCAGTAAGTGGGGCGTAAAGATCACCTATATTGAACAAGATGAGCCTTTAGGATTAGCTCATGCCGTCAAGATCTCCCGGAAATTTATCGGGCAGGACAGTTTTGTCATGTATCTGGGAGATAACCTGATCAAAGACGGGATAAAGTCCCTGGTCGAAGAATTTGAAGCTAAAAAGCCAAACGCCCAGATCTTACTGGCCCATGTGCCGCATCCGGAGCAGTTCGGAGTGGCTGAATTGCTCGAAGGCCGGATAGTACGATTGGAAGAAAAACCAAAACATCCCCGCAGTGACCTGGCTTTGTGCGGCGTTTATATGTTCGACCAGTCGATTTTCGAGGCGGTTGACAATATTAAGCCAAGCATCCGAAATGAATTGGAAATCACGGATGCCATCCAATACCTCATTGATACCAAGATGAAGGTACATCCGCATGTTATTACCGGCTGGTGGAAAGACACAGGCAAACTGGAAGACATGCTGGAAGCAAACAGCATTATATTGGATACATTTACTTTCAAGAACGATGGCCGGGTCGATGCTAAATCAAAAATAGAAGGCAAAGTGGTTATTGAAAAGGGAGCGGTCATTGAAAATAGCGTGATCCGGGGGCCGGCCATAATCGGCGAAAATGCCAAGGTGATTAACTCTTATGTGGGCCCGTACTCGGCAATCTATTTCGGTGCCTGTATTGAATCAAGCGAGATAGAGCATAGCATTGTCCTGGAAAACAGCCACATTATTGATATCAAGAGAATTGAAGACAGCCTGATCGGACAGAATGTGGAAGTCAAGAAGTCCCATTCCCGGCCGCAGGCCTACCGCCTCATGGTCGGGGATAGTTCGAAGATTGAAGTGCTTTAGAAGGCGGCGTATAGCGGGTAGCGTTTAGCGTATAGGAAAAAAGAAGAGGTTCTGTATATGATAAATGGAGTGGTGCTGAAGGACCTGGTGGTGCATCAGGATGAGCGGGGAGCTTTGTTTGAAATATTGCGTAACGATTATCCTGAATTCAAGGCTTTCGGCCAGACGTATATCACTATCTGCAAACCAGGATGGGTCAAAGGGTGGCATTACCACTTGCAACAGCAGGATTATTTTTGTGCCCTGCGCGGCAAAGCTAAAATTGTCCTGTTTGACAGGAGAGCAGGCTCAGCGACAAAAAACGAGATCAACGAGTTTGAATTGAGTTCTGAAAAACCACAGGCTTTGGTCATCCCAGAGGGGGTGGTCCATGGATTTGAGTGTCTTTCAGCGGATGAAGCCTGGATCATGAATGTGCCCAACCAATTGTATAATTATAAGCAGCCGGATGAGCATCGTATCACCCTGGATTCTAAAGAAGTGCCGTACGAACCTTGGCAGGACAAAAAAGGATGGTAGTGAAACAGTAGCTGGTTTAAAGACAGTCGCTAGTCGCTGGTATCTAGTTGCTAGTAAAAGCATTAGAGCAAATAATAATACCATAAGAACTAGCGACCAGAAACTAGTAACCAGAGACTGTATTTAGACTAGCGACCAGCGACTAGAGACTAGCGACAACAAAACAGGAGTGTACTTCCATGAGGCTATTAATTACGGGTGGGGCAGGATTCATAGGGTCTAACTTTATCAGGCATATACTGAAGAAATATCCTGATTATGAAATTATTAATTTGGATAAATTAACCTATGCGGGTAATTTGGAAAATTTAGCAGACCTGAAGAAAAATAAGCGCTATAGATTTGTCAAAGGTGATATTGCTGATCCTAAAATAGTCGCTAAATGGGTAAAAGAAACCCAGGTTATCGTTAATTTTGCAGCGGAAACCCATGTTGACCGCTCTATTGTCAGTGCCGGTGATTTTATTAAAACCAATGTGTTCGGGACTTATACCTTATTGGAAGCAGCTAAAAAGAATAATATCAGCAAATTCATCCAGATCTCGACAGATGAAGTTTATGGGTCTATCGAAAAAGGAGCGTTCAAAGAAGCAGACAACCTGAAGCCTTCAAGCCCGTATTCAGCTTCTAAGGCGAGTGCTGACCTGCTGGCTTTATCCTATCTCGCTACCTATCAATTGCCGGTCATAATCACCCGTTCCAGTAATAATTTCGGGCCGTACCAGTTTCCGGAAAAAGTAATACCTCTTTTTATCACTAATATTTTGGAAGAAAAGCCGGTGCCCCTATATGGCGACGGCCAGAATGTGCGGGATTGGGTTTATGTACTGGATAACTGCGAAGCTATCGACCAGGTGATGCACAAGGGTAAGGCTGGAGAAATTTATAATATTGGCGGCAGCAATGAGCTGGCTAATATTGAGCTAACCAAAAAGATCCTGGAGCTGTTAGGCAAAAATGATGAATTTATTCAGCCAGTTACTGACCGGCTGGGTCATGACCGCCGTTATGCCTTGGATTGTTTCAAGCTGAGGAGCGAAATGGGTTGGAAACCCCAGCATGATTTCAACCAGGCATTAAAAGAAACCATTGATTGGTATAAAGAAAATCAGCAATGGTGGAAGAAGTTAAAAGAAAAAAAGTTATAAGTTAAAAGTGTAAAGTTTTAAGTTAAGGTTATTATATCAATAATATTACCGAAACTTAACACTTTCAACTTTAAACTTAAAACTGCTTTTAAAGATAGGACTTATTTTTCTCTTAGGAGTAGTTATGAGGATCGCGATAACCGGGGCCAGTGGCATGTTGGGAACTGATTTAATGCAGGCACTGGCAGGAGAACATGAGCTTTATGGGTTGGATAACAGGAAGCCAACCATAGAAATGCCGAGTGCTAAATATCAGCTGATAGATATTACCGAGGCTAAAGCAACCTATGAAATTATTACCAAAATTAATCCTGAATTAGTAATACACGCGGCTGCTTACACCAATGTAGATGGGGCGGAAAGCTCCCAGGAACAAGCATACCAGGTCAATTCCCTGGGTACCAGGAATGTAGCCTTAGCCTGCCAGCGGTTTGATTCAGCTTTGATTTACATCAGCACTGATTATGTATTTAACGGGCAGAAAAAAGAACCTTACCTGGAAATAGACCAGCCAGAACCCCTGGGCACCTACGCTAAAAGTAAATATTGGGGGGAATTATATACCCAATGGCTGGTCAACAGGTTTATGATTATCCGCTCCAGCTGGCTCTTTGGCCGGCATGGCCAAAACTTTGTGACGGCAATCCAATCGCAAATACAGAATAAACATGAGCTAAAAGTAATCAATGACCAATTTGGTTCTCCAACCTATACAGATGATCTGGCCGAAGCTATCAAGCAGCTATTAACTATCAACAATCAACTATCAACTGGCTTGTATGGTATTTGGCATATCACTAACAGCGGGTCCTGTTCCTGGTTTGATTTTGCCAGGGAAATAGTAAGACAAAGCGGAGCCAAAGATAATATAGCGCCGGTCAGTACCCAACAGATAAACCGGCCGGCTCCGCGACCCGGAAACTCGGTATTGGATAATTTTAACTGGAAATTACACAATTTGCCTGTACTGCCTACCTGGCAGGATGCGCTTAAAAGGTATTTAGGATAATGAAAATCATCAGAAAACTTTTCTTTTTTATCAGCATTGTATCAGCCAGCTTCTTATTAGTAGCTTTGGTCTGGTATAACTGGCCGCAAAAGCAGGTAGATAAATTCATGTTTTTGCCGGGTAATTCCCTGGCTTACGGCCAGCTGAGCATTGATTGGCAGCAGCCGGGGCCGGCCCAGCTTTTCGATGTGTTCTGGCAAAAAATGACCGCGGTTAATCCCCAATTAAATAATGCCCTGGTAAAAAAATTAGTAATTTCCATACTGCCCAGGGATATTTTATTCAGCCTGAAGTATGACCAGGATTATGCGCGTTTAAACAAACAGCCTGATTATGATATTATTATTGATCTTGGCAAAAAGACGCGGTTAGTTAATCTCGGCTGTAAAATAGCTTCTGCCCGGGGTTTTAACTGCGGAGAGGATAAGCAATTCAAAATAATGAACAACCTGATGATCCTGAATGCGGCCAATATTCATCAGGAATCATTGCCGGCAATTGAGCTAGCCGGTTTGAGGGCTATTTTTAAACCGTATGCCAGGGAAGAACTGAATATCTATATTCCTAACAGGCAAAGGGAGTTAAGCGTTCTGATCAAGTATTTTGAGCAGAAGAACAGTTTTGCTTTTTTCCCGGCCATTGATTCAGTCGAATATGTCCAGGTAAACGGCAATTTGGTCAGCGCCGACCAGGTCAGAGGAAAGATGTCATTTACTGCCAGGTACATTGCTGATGTCGATAAAATAAGCCTGGATGCTTTTTTCCTGAATAACCTGCTGATGAGGTTGCTCCTGGGGGAGGGCTTGGCTTATGAAGGAGAAGTAAGTTCATTGGCTAATTTCGTAGAGATCAATTACCAGGTAAAGGATTTGCATAATATATGGCGGCAAATACAATGAAAAAGAGCGTCTGGTTATTAGTTTTATATTGCTTATTTAGCGCTGCTGCCGGACTGGCCGCGGAGCTGGTCAATTATTTGCCCAAGAATGCGGAAGTAGTGTTCAGCTTAAAGAACCTGAACACCAGCAGCGCCTGGCGCTCACTGATCAAGACTTACCAGGGGAAAATAGCGCAGCATCAGGATGACCCAAATTACCTGCTGCTGTCATACTTGTTCAAGCAATTCACTTTTAAACAGGTTGCCGGAGGGAGCTTCCCGGCTGAGGCAGGCTGGAAAAATATATTAGTGGTGTTCCCTGACCTGGAAGGGGAAAAGGAAAGATTTAATAAGTTCCTGATCGATAATTTAGGGAATTTCGTCAGTATTAATCCTGGCTGGAGCAAGAAGGAAAGCAACCAGCAGGAGATATATTTTGACAGCGAAGCTGAGCGCAATGACCGCCTGACGGCTTTTTCTGTACAGGAAGGGCGGGTCATACTCGCCAGTAATAGCGGACTTGTTTCCACCTGCCTGGCAGCAGCACGAACCGGCAGCAATGTTGTACAGACGGCGGCTTTTAAAGAGTTGTCAAGCGCGATACCCAAAGGCTATGAAGGTTATATATTTATAAACAACCAGAGCCGCCGGTTTTCGCAAGAATTGAAAAAATGGGAAACTGATAATAAGATGGTAGTACTGCTGTCTGGCCAGTGGCTGGAATCATTATTACTGACCTTCAGCCTGGTGACTGATGATGAGGTCAAGGGGAAGCTCTTCTTTAAATGCAGTGATCCGGCAAAGGTAAAGTTAATGCAGAATGATGCCCAGTTCCTGGGTGAAGTGATCAAGCGAAAGTATGCTTATTCCCAACTGGTTTATAACCATACTGTATCGGTACAGGGTAACAAAGTCATCCTTGATTTTACAGCCAGGAATTTCAAAGCGATATTGGATAAAGAGCTTTAAGGAGGCGGAGCAGGATGAAAGTAGTGATTTTAGCAGGCGGCCAAGGAATCAGGATAAGCGAGGAAACACAAACCATACCTAAACCGATGATCGAGATCGACGGCAAGCCGGTATTATGGCACATCATGAAAACATATTCCCATTTTGGATTCAATGAGTTTGTGATCTGCCTGGGAAATCATGGCTATGCGGTAAAGGAATTTTTTTCCCATTATTTCTTGCACCTGAGCGATGTCACCTTTGACCTGGCCAAGAACAGCATGAGCATTCATACCGGCGCTTCTGAGCCTTGGAAGGTAACCATGGTGGATACCGGTCCGGAAACTATGACTGGCGGGCGCTTGAAAAAGATAGAGAAATATATCGGCAATAACCCGTTCATGATGTCCTATGGCAATGGGATAGGCAATATCGATATTGCGGCGCTGGTAAAATTTCACCAGGAGCATAAAACACTGGCTACAGTGACCGCAGTACAGCCTCTGGGACGGTTTGGCACTATGGATATAGGAGGAGAGGATAAGGTAGCTTCCTTCCTGGAAAAACCCAAAGGCGATAATGCCTGGATCACTGCCGGATACTTTGTCCTGCAGCCGGAAGTATTCAAATATATTGAAGGTGATGGCACAGCCTGGGAGAAAGAACCAATGGCCAAGCTCGCTCAAGAAGGACAGTTAGCAGCATACCGGCATAATGGATTCTGGCGTCCTACTGATACCCTCAGGGATAAAAATGAACTGGAACAGCTCTGGCAGTCGGGCCAGGCTCCCTGGAAGGTATGGAAATAGGCAGCGGCAGGATAGCTTATTAAATTAAAGGAGCAAACATGAGGATTTGCGTAATCGGCACAGGTTATGTAGGATTGGTCACCGGGACCTGCCTGGCGGATCTGGGCAATCAGGTGATCTGTGTTGATAACAACCAGGAAAAGATCAACATGCTTAAGAGGGGCAAAATGCCTATCTATGAGCCAGGCCTGGCTGAGCTGGTGGTTAAAAATACAAGAGAGAAAAGGCTTAAATTTACAACTAAGATCAAGGAAGGCGTGGAACAGAGCCAGATCATATTTATTTCAGTCAACACTCCCCCTAAACAGGATGGCGAAGCTGACCTGTCTTTTGTGGAAACAGTGACGGCAGAAATTGCCGTGCATATGCGGGAATATAAAATTATCGTGGAAAAAAGTACCGTACCCGTGGAAACCGGCGAAAGAATAATGCAAACCATTAAATTATATAATACCCATAAAACTGATTTTGATGTGGTATCCAACCCGGAATTCCTGAGAGAGGGATCGGCCATCAAAGATACCATGCATCCTGACCGGATAGTGCTGGGCGTATCGAGTAAGAGGGCGGAAAAGATCATGCGGGAGCTTTATCGTCCGCTGAAAGCGCCGGTCATTGTCACGGATATTAAAAGCTCAGAGATAATCAAGCATGCTTCCAATTCTTTCTTGGCTACGAAAATATCCTTTGCTAATGCGGTCGCCAATATCTGTGACCGGGTGGGAGCGGATGTAGAAAAAGTGGCGGAAGGCATGGGTTATGACAAAAGGATCGGCCGAGAATTCTTGAATGCCGGGGTTGGCTTTGGTGGTTCATGTTTTCCCAAGGACCTGGCGGCCTTTATTTATATTGCTAAAAAAAGCGGCTATGATTTTGAATTATTAAAAGCCGTACAGAAGATAAACGAACAGCAAAAAAAGCTTTTACTGCAAAAAATTGAAGAGTCGCTGTGGGTGTTAAAAAACAAGACTATCGGTATCCTGGGCCTGGCTTTTAAGCCGGAAACCGATGACCTGCGTTTTGCCCCGGCTATTGATATTATTAAATCGCTGCAGTCTGAGGGAGCTAAGATCAAGGCTTACGATCCTATCGCTATGGCCAAAGCCCGGAAGATCCTGACCGGAGTAAAATATGGCCGGAATGCTTATGAAGTAGCCAGAGGCAGTGACCTGCTGGTAATAATTACTGATTGGAATGAATTTAAAGAACTGGATCTCGGCCGGATCAAAAAACTGTTGAAAACTCCGGCTATCGTTGATGGCCGCAATATCTATGATCCGGCTAAAATGAAAAAGCATGGTTTTATATACAAAAGTATCGGCCGAAAATAAATAAGAGGAGGTCTGACGGGATGAAAGTTTTGATCACTGGCGGAGCGGGTTTCCTGGGCTCTCATTTGTGCGATCTATTCGTTAAAAAAGGACATACTGTTATCGCCATGGATAATCTGCTCACCGGCAATATGGAAAATATCGCCCATTTGATCGGGAACAAGAAATTCCGGTTCATCCATCATGATGTGACTGAATTCATATTTGTGCCGGGTAAGCTGGATGCCATACTCCATTTTGCTTCGCCGGCCAGTCCCATAGATTATCTGAATTTTCCCATACAAACCCTGAAAGTCGGATCATTAGGCACGCATAAAGCCCTGGGCCTGGCAAAAGAAAAGAAAGCCATCTTCCTGCTGGCTTCAACCTCGGAGGTATACGGTGACCCGCTGGTGCATCCGCAGAAAGAGACCTACTGGGGGAATGTCAATCCTATCGGCCCGCGCGGTGTATATGATGAAGCCAAGCGTTTTGCTGAAGCTCTGACCATGGCGTATCATCGGTTCCACGGGGTAGATGTGAAAATAGTGCGGATATTCAATACTTTCGGCCCGCGCATGCGCAAAAATGACGGCCGGGTAGTGCCGAGTTTTATTGACCAGGCGTTAAAAGGTGAACCTTTAACCGTGTTCGGGGACGGCTCGCAGACCCGCAGTTTCTGCTATGTCAGCGACCTGGCAGAGGGAATATACCGGTTAGTACTCAGTAATACCCATGAGCCGATCAATATCGGCAACCAGGAAGAGATGACAGTGCTGGAATTTGCCAGGATCATCAAGAAAATGACCAAAACCAAAAGCCAGATCGTCTTCAAAGACCTGCCGGTGGATGATCCCAAGGTCCGTCAGCCGGATATTGCCCTGGCTAAAAAATTATTGCAGTGGGAGCCTCAAGTCCCGGTAAAGGAAGGTTTAAAGAAAACCATTCAATGGTTTACGAAACATTAATAGCTGTTTACTTGGAAGCACCTTGGGTGTACATTGATATTATATTGACTTCTAATAAGTATTATGAGAAAATAAAAAATATGCATTTTTTCTCCAGGAGTAATTTATGGCCAAAGAAAATGAAACTGTCTCTCTAAGGGCAGGGCTGGAAGTCATTAAGAAAAGAAGCGGCTTAATAACGGCTATGCTTATTTCCTTTTGTATTTTAGGCTATATTATAGCACGACTACTGCCTAACTATGCCACCATGACTATGGTTTTAGACTTTGGTGGTACTGAAATGGTACCATCTAAAATTGTGGACAAGATTAAAAGGAATTTTTATAGCGATAAGATCCTGACTAAGCTGAATAAAGATGGCGCGAAAAAGGCTTTAAATATTAGTGCTGTTTTACTGCCGGATTTACCTGTTGTGAAAATATCGGCGAGGAGCCTGGACCAGGATAGCGGCCTGGGGAAGGAATACTTGCAGCAACTATATTATCTGCTGCAAGAAGAAAATAAAGCAGCAATCGAGTTGGCAAAAGAAGGATTAAAAAAGAAACGAGAGCGGGAGACTAGAAAGATAAAAAGAAATAAGGAAAGAGAAGAGCGAAAATTAAAACATGAAATTGGAATGATGGAGATAAGCATTAAGGAAACAGAAAGACAAATAAATCAATTAACTGAAAGAACTAAAGACTTAGAAGAGAGGAAGGCAGAGCTGTGGTCACAATATGAAGAGGTACAAAAAGAATATGCAAAGATAAAAGAAAAGAATGAGAAAAAAGCTGCAATAGATACTCCTAAACATCTTACTATGCGAAATAAGTATTTTTTATATAAAAAACAAATTCAGGAATTAGATGATAATAAATATATGTTATTAAGTAATATCCAGGAAAAGAAAAATAATATAGATCGGCAGAAATTAGAAATCAGTTTTTTAACTTCAGTAATACAGGAAAACAAACTAGAATCCGAGTTTGAAGATATAAATAAAGATAATTTTAATGAGATCATGGTTATTCAGGAAGCGGCAGCATCGACAACGAAAAGGGACCAAGATAAAACAGTAATAGCTATATTTATTGTTTTGGGGATTCTTGCTGGTTTGTTAGTCCCTTTTATCTTAGAATATTTAGACTCTAAAGGGAAAAGAGCATGACTTATTGGCCTGGAAAAAAAGTAGTAGTCACAGGAGGAGCGGGATTCCTGGGTAAATATGTTGTAAAAAAACTGCAGGCAGCTGCTTGCAGCGATATTTTTGTGCCCACTATAGAAGAATTTGACCTGACCAAGGAATCGGAAATTGTCCGCTTATATGAACAGGCAACCCCAGATATAGTGATCCATTTGGCAGCAGTGGTCGGAGGTATAGGTGCTAACCGGGAAAATCCCGGCCGATTTTTTTATGATAATCTCATTATGGGGATACAACTCCTGGAATATGCCAGGCGATATAAAGTATCCAAGTTTACGGCTTTAGGAACCATCTGCTGCTACCCGAAGATCACGCCAGTACCTTTTAAGGAAGAAGACCTTTGGAGCGGTTACCCGGAAGAAACTAATGCACCTTATGGCCTGGCCAAAAAAATGCTTTTGGTCCAGTCTCAAGCTTATCGCCAGCAATACGGGTTTAACTCGATTTTTTTAATGCCGGTTAATTTATATGGCCCCGGAGATAATTTCAATCCGCAATCATCGCATGTGATCCCGGCTTTAATAAGAAAATGTTTTGAGGCTATGAAAAACAAAGACAAAGAGATCGTAGTCTGGGGGACTGGCCAGGCGACCAGGGAGTTTTTATATGTAGAAGACGCGGCTGAAGGGATAGTATTAGCTACGGAAAAATATGATCATAGCGAGCCGGTGAATTTAGGTGCCGGTTTTGAGATTACCATTAAGGACCTGACGGAATTGATTGTCAACTTAACCGGGTTTAAAGGGCGGATCGTCTGGGATAAATCCAAGCCTGACGGGCAACCCAGAAGATGCCTGAATACCGACAAAGCACTGAAAGAATTCGGCTTTAAGGCTAAAACCTCTTTTGCCGCAGGATTGAGAGAAACTATTGCCTGGTATAAAGAGAATCTAAACAAGGTTGTATGATATGAAGCTGTCCTTTGCCATTTCCCTGTCGCCGACAAAGTTCTCTGCCATCAGCTCGGCTAACTGGAAGAAGTCATTGCCTTTTATGAAAAAACTGGGCTTTGATGGGGTAGAGTTAGCCATTAAGGACCCGTTAACTGTAGATATCGCTGATCTGCAATTGAACCTGCAGAAAAATGATTTAAAATTGGTTGCTATTGGTACAGGCCAGGCTTATGTTGATGAAGGCTTATCGTTTTCAGACCTGGATCCGGGGATCAGAAAAAAAGCGCTGTTAAGAATGAAAAAACAGGTTGACCTGGCAGCGCAATTCAAGTGTTATGTCATTATCGGATTGGTCCGGGGTACATTAGCGGGTACAGCAGCAGAGAGAAAAAGACAAATAAGCTCTTTAGCTGGTCAGCTACAGGACCTTTCTGCCTACGCCAAAAGTAAAAAGGTTAAGTTATTGATAGAACCCTTAAACCGGTACGAAACAAATATCATGAATACGGCAGCTGAAACTGCAGGATTCATTGACCGGCACAGATTGGATAATTGTTATTTATTGCTTGATACTTTTCATATGAATATTGAAGAAAAAGACCTGCTCAAAACGTTGACCTTATTTAGCTCTCGGATCGGCCATATCCATATTGCTGACAGTAACAGGTTATATCCCGGAGCCGGGCATATAAATTTTAAACAGATTATAAAAGAGTTAAAGAAAATTGGATACAAAGGTTATTTGTCCGGGGAATACCAGCCATTACCGGATGCGCCAACAGCAATGAAAAAATATATTCACTATATGAGAGGAGTCTAATATGGGAAAATTTGATCAGCGGTTGACCCTAAAACCGGGCCTTAATGAGGTTGATCCGGGGGGGCTATTTAAATATATCAAAGGATTCGCAATAGTTAACATAACTACTGCGCAAGAACTGGAGTTTAAGGAGGAAGATGCTGAGACCGGGCTGGTGGTCCTGGCAGGATCATGTTCCCTAAGCATAAAGGGCAAGGAATATGCGGATCTTGGCCAGCGTAAGGATGTGTTCAGCGGGTTGCCGACCGGGATATACATCCCTGCGCAAACTGCATTCATATTGAAGGGAAAACAGGCTTTAGTCGCGGTTTGCCGGTCACACTGCCAAGTCCAGACTGAAACTGCCATCTTTACCCCGGATAAAATAAAACCGATTATCGTGGGCAAGGATAACTGGTCGCGCGAAGTGAGAATGATCATCGGTCCTGAATCGCCGGCAGTCAATATGTTAGTGGGTGAGACCATTAATTTTCCCGGGAACTGGTCCGGGACTCCGCCTCACAGGCATGAGGTTAGTAACTTGCCGCAGGAATCCTTACACGAGGAATTATATTATTTTAGTACTGATAAGCCGCAGGGCTGGGGTTTGGAACGTTTTTATTCACCGGAAAGAGGTATTAATGAATTGATATTCCTGGAGCAGAATTCAATCACTTTTATGCCTTGGGGTTATCACCAGATCGCCGCCGGGCCGGGATATAACCTGCATTATCTTTTTTTCCTTTCGGGAGAGGGTAAAAAACTGGTCGGGGCCGAAGATCCGCAGCATAATTGGATAAAAAAACCATAAGGAGCAGAGATGAAAGATATTTCACAAAATGATTTACAGAATAATATCCCGTTGGTAAGCAGAAAAGACTACCGGCGGGAAATTAAAGTTAAGGATATTGACCTGGGCGGAGATAAGATCGTCCTGATGGCCGGCCCCTGCACGGTAGAAAGCAAGACGCAAATATTCGAGGTGGCTAAGGCGGTAAAAGAGGCCGGGGCTACCATGCTGCGCGGCGGTATTTTTAAGCCGCTGACTTTCCCTTATGGCGATCCTATTGGCGTGGCTGACTCGGATACTAATGAAAAAAGCAAGGAACGCAAGGAAATAATGCCCAAGAATGAACTGTTCCAAAGGGCGGAGAAACGTTTTGCCTATTTCAAAGAAGCCGGGGAAAAATACGGGTTACCAATCATTTCAGAGATCGTCTATGCTGACTCATTGCCCATAATGTCCAAATATGTTGATATGTTCCAGATCGGGTACCGGCATATGTTTAATATGGACCTGATCGAGGCTTTGTGTACTACAGATAAGCCAGTGATGATCAAGCGTCACTATGGAGAAAGCCTGCGCTCCCTGCTGGGGGTAGGGGAACATTTTGAAGCCAGGGGAAAGCATAATTTCGTCTTTTGTGAACGGGGAATAGTGGCGCCTCATACCCATAATGTTGAATCCAGGGCCATTATCGATATCCAGGCGATTCCCGCGCTCAAGGAATATGCACCTTCGGTCCCAGTCTTTGTGGATCCCAGTCACGCCACCTTCAAACGGGCCTATGTCGCGGCTATTTCCCGGGCGGCTATTGCCGCTGGGGCCAATGGATTATTGATCGAGGTTCACCCGAACCCTGAAAAAGCCTGGGTTGACCCTTTACAGGCGCTTAATTTTAAGGATTTTGCCATACTAGCTAAACAGTTGGAAGCAATATCGAAAATCATATCTAACCGTTAGCCAATAGAGGTAGGTTATGCCAAAAGTTTCTATTATTATCAGGACCAAAAATGAAGAAAGATGGATCTCTTCCTGCCTGGCAGCTGTTTTTAAGCAGGATTTCCAGGATTTCGAAGTGATCCTGGTTGATAATCAGAGCACAGATAAGACTATTGATAAGGCTAAACTGTATAATGTAAATATTGTTTCGCTAAACGATTTTAAGCCAGGTAAAGCTATCAATTACGGTATTAAGCAGTCAAAAGGGGAATATATTTGCTGTCTTTCCGGGCATTGCATTCCTACTAATAACAAATGGTTATCTAACCTTGTTAATAGTATTATTCCTCCTGATGTTGCCGGGGTATATGGCCGGCAAGAACCCTTATCATATAGCAGTGATTTTGATAAACGGGACCTGCTTATTACTTTTGGACTTGACCGCAAGGTGCAGATCAAGGATCCGTTTTTTCATAATGCCAATAGTTTGATCAAGCGGTCAGTATGGGAAAAAATACCGTTTGATGAGCAAGTTACAAATATTGAAGACCGGGTTTGGGGGAAGCAGGTCTTAACCCAGGGTTATAAAATAATCTATGAACCCGAAGCCAGTGTCTACCACTATCATGGGATACATCAAAGCTCCGATGAGGAAAGATGCCGCAAAATAGTGGGGATACTGGAAACTTTTGAAAATGGACATCTAAATAAAAATCTTGATCCGGAGAAGCTAAATTGTGTGGCAGTTATCCCGTTGAAAGGGGAGATCGCTAGTTTAGGCGGACGGCCGCTATTGGATTATACCATTGAACGGGCTTTGGCTTCCCGTTATATAAAGCAGATAGTTTTAACCTGCGATAATGATGAATATATCAATCTGGCCAAGAAACATAAGAAAATAATCTGCCTGAAAAGGCCGCCGGAATTTTCACAGGATTATATTGAAATAGAGGAAATACTGAAATATACGGTGGAGGTTTTAGAGCAGCAGGCGATCATCCCTGATGTGGTCGTATACTTAAGCAGTACCTATCCTTTCCGGCCAAAAAATATCATCGATCAAACCATCAGGATGCTGGTAGAAGAAGGCTTTGACAGTGTTTTACCGGCTATTCCGGAATATAAATCCTGCTGGCGCGAAGAAGAAGGCAAGCTGGTACGGCTGGATGAAGGTTTTGTCCCGAGTAAATACAAAAACCCTTTGCATATCGGGATTTCGGGCTTGTGCACGGCTACCTACAGCGAATTTATCCGCAGAGGTGAAAGATTAGGGCCCAAAGTAGGAATGCTGGAGATCGAAGGGCTGATCCATATGCTTAATGTCAGTAAAGCAAACGATTTCCAGGTAGCTGAACAATTGATCTCTGACTGGTGGAAAAACAATGACAAATGAGAAAAATAAGCTTCAAGTAGTAGCTATAATCCCGGCCCGGGGCGGGTCGAAAGGATTACCCAGAAAAAATATTAAGCTGTTAGCCGGCAAGCCGCTGATCGCCTACACTATCGAAGCTGCTAAACAATGCGCTTTGATCGATCGTGTCATCGTTTCAACCGATGACCAGGAAATAGCTCAGATTGCAAGGAATTATGGCGCCGAGATCCCTTTTATTAGGCCGGCTGAATTGGCCCAGGATGACACAACTACGGAAGCAGTGCTTAAACACGGCGTTGAATGGCTGGAGAAAAATGAGCAGTATAAGGCCGATGTAGTGGTATTTCTGCAATTAACCGACATATTCCGGTCCAGGTATATGCTGCAGGAAACAGTGCAAAAGATCCTCTCTGACCCAAACTTGGATTCGGTCTTCGTAGTGACTAAAACCCACAAAAACTACTGGCGCCGAGTTGATGGGAAAATGGTCCGCTTAGCGCCAGATTTGCAGTATGGGCCCCGGCAGAAAAGAGAACCATTATACAGGGAAGATACTGGATTAGCTTGTGCGACCAGGTCAGAGTTCATTAAACAGGGCCGGCGGCTGGGAAACAACGTAGAAGTTGTTATAAATAACGAAGAACTACCTTTTATTGATATACATGATGAGCTGGATTTATGGTTGTCGGAAAAACTTATTAGTGAACATGGTATTAAGCCTAATCAATAATATTATAAAAAATAAGGAGGAATAAATGTTTGAAAAAGAAACCATAGAACTTTTCAAGACCCTGCGGGATTTAAGCGCTACCAGTAATGGAGGCTGGAAACACTCTCCGGTTGAAAATGCCAAGATTGATTATTTCCCTGCCCATTTAAACGAATCGAATCTGATAAATTTCAGGAGAACCGCTCTTTCCGGAGGAACAATTTCCTTCCCGGACCGGCCGTTATGGTATTTACCACAACCGCAAAGTATTGCGAGTTTTAAGCCCTGGCCAAAAGGTATACCTTTTTGGCAAAAAGTACGGGGTATCAGGGATATATTAATGCAGATGTACAGGGTAAATAAACAGTGTAAGATAAAAATGAACGGACTGACCGATAATCTGGTTGGTAATCCATGTTACTATTTGCTTGGTCATAGGAAAGTAACTGATTTTTGTATTAGAATGTTCTATTATCATGAAAAATTAAAGCAGGAATTTTCGGCTGACAGCATTGAAACCATTATGGAGATCGGTGGCGGATTTGGCGGTCTTTGCGAGAAACTTATTTCATCAAAGGAATTCGCCATAAAAACTTATATACTGATTGACCTGCCGGAAAATTTATCCCTGAGTTATTATTATCTGAGTAATAGCGGCCTGAAAGTTAAAGTAGCGGTTAAGGAAAAGGATCTTGATTCTATAAATATTACTGAAACAGAAAAAGTTGTTATCCTGTTAGCTCCCTGGCTCCTGCCAAAATTAAGCAGAAAGGTAGACTTGTTCATTAATACTATGAGTTTTCAGCATATGACCTTGGACAACTTAAAATACTATTTGTCTGAAATCGACAGATTAAAGGTTAGGAAACTTTATTTAGTGAATAGGGAAGGGAAAAGAGATCCTAGCGATGTAGTGATGAGTAAGTATCCTATTTCCAGTGCCTATGAGCTAGTAAAGAAAGAAGCATATCCTTTGTCTAATCATGAAACCAGGATTTACAGTTTAAGATGATTAAAATCACTTATCAGGAACATATTAGTGGCCAATGATTATAAGACAAATTTTGTTAAAAATAATGTACTAACTATAATATGGTATGCTTTTTCTACTTTGCAAGGCCTGATCTTATTGCCGGTTCTGATCAAAAACTTTGGTATTACTGTTTACGGTGGGTATGTCCTGTTAAAGACCGGGGTAGAATTCTTGTGTGTTATATCCTCTTTGGGGGTAGGATTTAAGTATAAGAGATTTGTGCCGTCTACAAAAGATCCTCAGGAACAAAATAAGTTATTTTATCCGCAGTTCTTTTTCCAATTATATGTGCTAATGATAATTTTCGCTCTCTTAATGGGCTTAGACGGATTTGTTAAAGGTACCATTTATCATAATGACATAACATTTTCTATGGGTTTGATATGTCTGGTAATCCTGATGAAATTTATGAGCGGGCAGATAGCTCATTTTTTTCGTTATACGCATAGGATCAATATTTTAATTTATTCAGCTATTGTGAATTCAGTATTGCTGGTTCTTTTTGCGCTGATCGGGTTTTTCGTTTTCAAAGTAAAAAATATTAATGTAGTCTTGCAGGCGGAGATTTATTCCAGTCTTATCGCCTACAGTTATGTCACTGTGAAATTATTAAGGGAGATCGGGTTCAGTTTCCCAGTATTGAAAGTGAAACAAATAGTAGAGGATATAAAGCTTGGCATACCCCTGATATTATCATATATTTTGGAATTTATTATGTATTCCAGTGACCGGTATATTATCGGGGGATTAATGTCAGCAAGCGCAGTAGGACTATATAGTCCTGCTCATAGTGTCGGTGGGGTTATTGGCGTGGTACCAAAAGCCCTGAATATGTCTTTGCTGCCAAGCCTGGCCAGGGCTAATGATGAGAAAAAAGAACATGAAGTCAAGAACACCCTGCATTATAGTATTAAACTGTTTCTAGTAGTAGCTATCCCTTTTATCACCGGCAGTTTAGTCGTCGGCAAAGATATCCTGGTGTTGCTGGCTAATTGGCAGGTTGCAGAAGCTGCTTTTTGGTGTATCCCTTTTATTGCTTTAGGAGTCTTATTCTTTGGAATTAATTTGATCCTTACTAACCTTTTGTTGGTACAATTAAGGACCAAGATCCTCTTTTATGTTAACATAATTTCAGGGGCAACCAGTTTAGCGTTGAATTTGATATTTATTAGTATTTATAAGAACATTCTCGTAGCGGCAATTACTTCTTTTGTCAGTTTTTTTATATCTTTTAACATTATTAATACAACGGTAAAACGCCATTTTAAGTTCACCTATGGTATTAAAGAAATAAGTAAATTCATATTGTCTTCGATATTAATGGGAATAGTAATGCATTTTGTACGCTGGTACTATCATAATCTGCTCTGGACCATTCTGGCAGGTATCACTTCGTATATAATATTTCTTTTTACTGTGCGCTCGTTCAGTCAAAAGGAATTGCATTATATACGTGCTTTATTTCGAGCGAAATAAATTCATAAGTATTGTTCCTATAATTATGGGATGGTGGTATAAATGATTTTTTATTTTCACGCTATCAGGCAGGTGGATATCATTATTTCGCTAGGCCTGACGCAGTTAATGCGTGAACTGGACAAGGATATCAAGTTTGAACTGCTGATCACCCATTATCCCCAGCTTTATAAATATGATCAGCTTAGGCTGGGCGATTACTTTGACCGGGTGCATCATCTGCCGTATTGCAATTATGAGAAGAATGTAATTAAAGGATTAAAGCAGGCCATCAGGCATAAGCAGGCAATAAAGAAGATAGAGATCCCAAAAGAATCGGTATTTTTCTTTTTTGATGATTCTGAATTGTCTTGCCTGAATCTTTACCGCCATATCGATGAACTGAGAAAGAAGCATTACCGGATTAAATCCTATCACCTGGTTTATCAGTTAAATCCGTTGAAATACAATCTCCTGGGAAATATAAAAACATCCCTGTGGCGGTCCCTGGCGCTTTCCTTTTATTCTTTGCTATTCTATGGCCGGATGCTCCGGTATCAATATGTCCCCGGCAGTGTTAATATCGGCAACAGGCTGTTAGGGACTGCTATGTTTGCTAAAGAGATATTTTTTAACCGTTCCAGTCCGCCAGGATATAAATCAGAATACGAAAAAATGTCTTTGACCCTGGACCAGATAAAATTCAGTGATCAAGAGCAAGTATTATCCCTGCCTGAAGATACGATCCTGTTTATAGGGCATAATCTCGTGACGTATATCCCCGAAAGGGAACGATTCAGCTCGATCATGAATGAAGTTTTAGGCAGAATAAGAGCAGCTTATCCCGCTAATCAGCTGTTTATGAAATGGCATCCGCATGACACCCAGGACGATTACCAGGGTGTTTCTCTGGCCGGGATCACGATGATCGACCAAAAAGAATATCTGGAGAAAGTGATCATTTTTAATGCCGGAAGAATAAAGGCGGTATTTTCATTTTTTTCTTCGGCTAATTTTTGCAGTGCTGCACTCGGGATACCCTCATATTATTTATATCCCCTGCTGCAGTTAAAACACCGGCACGCAGACTATCTGGATGCTTTGTTATTTGACGCCGAACCAACTGGTTTTATCAAGAAGGTTACAAAACCTGAAGAAATTAGGATTGCCGATACCCTAAAAGATGAACTGGATGCAGACCAGGCCAAAGGAAAATGGCGGCATTTATTAGAGCACATAAAAACTCAATAGAGAGGTGCCGGGAATGACGATGTCCAAGGAACAGATATTAGCTAAGATCAAAGAAGTACCTTTTTGGGGGCATTCTATCCCTTTAGGGGAAGGAATTATTACGCCGGGTAAAGTAATGGATAATCTCATTACTATAAACCGGCTTGCTTTGCCCGGAGATTTAAAAGGGCAAAGAGTCCTGGATATAGGCGCCTGGGACGGTTTCTACAGCTTCGAATGTGAAAAAAGAGGAGCCAGGGAAGTTGTGGCTATTGATAACCTGTATCGCATGCAAAGGGCTGATGAAGTAAAATATGCCAGTTTGGGCACTAAGGGATTTCAGGTAGCTAAAGAGATCCTGCAGTCTAAAGTTAAATATGTTGACTTGGATGTATATGATATTGACCCGAAGAAGCTGGGAGAATTTGATCTGGTTTTGTTTCTAGGGGTTTTATATCATTTGAAGTATCCGGTCCTGGCCTTGGAAAAAATTGCCCAGGTTTGCAAAAGAACACTGATCATAGAAACAGCTTACCTGAAAAATATGAATAACCGGCCATTGCTGGAATATGTGCAAGGTTCTACTTTTAATCAGGATCCCACTAATTGGCACCTGCCTACTATCAGCGCTATAAAAGCGATGCTGCGGGATGTTGGCTTTACGGGATTTGAGGTCCTCCATAAAACCCCATTACATTGGAAAGACCTGGCTAAAGGATTGCTCAGGAGGAATATGCCGGTACACGGGCGAGTTATTATCAAGGCTGTAAAATAGTCGCGCTATGTCAACTCCATCTCAGAAAATAGCGGCTAAACCCCATATCATCCAGCAATGGCAGGCGTTCGGCAGGGTAAAACCGGAACTGCTGGCGGACAGCGTTTATGAAGAAGTGAAAAAATATGGCATTACTTCACTCCAATCGTATGTTTACTGGTCAATGATCGAACCGGTAAAAGGCTGTCTTGATTTCAGCGCTTACGATGAAGTGGTAAAAAAAATCATTGCGCATAAACTAAAATGGGTGCCTTTTATAATTTTAGGACCCAATTATTCAATACCTGAATGGTTCAGTGATTCTTCCCAGTCAGTATTTGCCAAGTGCCTTGAACATGGGCAGGAATGCGATATCCAATCCATCTGGAATCCTTTTTTACCTGAGTATATTGAAAAATTCATCAGGATGATCGCTGAGCGGTATGACCAGAATGAAGTTATAGAAAGCGTGCTGATAGGGATTAGCGGTGTCTGGGGTGAAGCCATCTATCCCTCATCAGATGGGATTAACCGCCAGGGGCATAAACATAGCGGGTGGTGGTGCAATGACCAGTATGCCCGGCAGGATTTTGTCAATTATTGCACTCAGAAATATGTGATATTGGATAACTTGAATAAGGACTGGGGTACAGCTTATGCGTCTTGGGATAATATTGATTGGCCGATAAAGAAGATTAACCTGCACCAAGATCTTTTATATAAGGTTTTCAGGAAAATTTGGCATGAGCTATTTGCCCTGGACCAGCCGGTAACCAGGAATTTAGAGCAATGGTATGAAAACCGGCTACTGAATAGGGATCTTAAGGACATCTCGGGACGCAACCATTATCTGACCTTTGTCAGATGGTATATGCAAACTATGACTGCATATGCCAGAAAATGGCTGATATTGACCAAACAATTTTTTCCGGGGAAACCTGTTTACCTGGTTACCGGGGGATATGGGGATGTGATTACCGGAGCGGATTTCGCCGGCCAGGCCAAGCTGGCTGGAGAGCTTAATGCCGGTGTGAGGATTACAAATTTAGGCAGTAATTACGCTGAAAGTTTTTCCAATAAGAGCTTGTTATCAACGGCGGCTAAACATTATCATGCCGCGATAGAGACTGAAGAAACCATAGAAACCGCGCCTGATGAAGTAGTTATGAGGGTCTTTGATTATGCCTCCGGAGATATAGAGGGTTTGTATTTTAAAACATTATTCGGGATAGATTATGGTACAAGAGTGTCTTGCACCGGGAAAAGCAATAACTGTATCCCTCTTGGGCGGCCAAGCGAGGTAGCCAAGAACCTGGCCAATAATTACCCTTACCTGGTCAATGGTTCGAGAAGAGTGGAAGCCGCTTTGCTGGTCAGTGCTGATTCCGCAGCCCTGGAACCGGGGTCCTTGAACCTTAATCTGGCTTTAGCCAGTAATTTACGGTCCTCTATAGATTTAGATATAATCGATGACACCTTAGTGCAGGATAATATCCTTGATGACTACCGGTTTATATTCAGCTATAGCCATCCTTATGGCCACAGCCTGACCCAGGACTTAGTACTGGATTGGGTAAAATCTGGCGGAATTTATTTGTCTTGCGGAGAGACTGCAAGTTACGAACAGTATGGCGAAGGATATCGGATCAGTATCCCTTATCTGAAGGTTAAAGCATTTGCCCGGACATTGTGGCCTTACCTTTGTAATAAGGACCAGCAATATCCCTGGGCTCCGCTATATCTTTATGGCGAGCCGGGAACGGGAATATATATCATGCATGTCGATGAGAAACTAATATTGCTTAATGATGCTTCTAAAGAGGAGGAGAAAATTGTTATGTATAAAGGCAAGTTGTTGCAGCGGTTCACGCTTAAACCAAAAAGCATATTAATAACCGAAATAGCTGAGGTAGATAATGTCTAATCCGATCAATAAAATGTTTAGGAAAATTAAGGGAATCCGTAATTTTTATACCAAGCATTGGGATGAGGTCTGGTATTTTTTGAAAAAAGGAAGATGGAGAAAGGCCTATAACCTGGTCTGGAGCCAGCTTTGGGTCAGGGATATAGATGGCGGTAAGTTTGACTGGCTCTTTAAAAGATTCCCGGCTTTGGCCCCGTATCCTAAAGAATTGGAAATTGAGATAACGACCAAATGTTACTTGCGTTGCGTTATGTGCGAGCACACCTATTGGAAGGACGAAAAATATCGTCACCAGGATATGACTTTTGAGCAGTTTAAAAAAATAATAGATCAATTCCCCAAACTACGGTATATTAATGTGACCGGAGAGGGCACGGGATTTTTGAACAAGGAATTCTTCAAAATGCTGGACTATCTGAACAAAAAAAATGTCAATACCATGTTTGTGGAAAGCTTTGACCTGTTCAAGGAAGATTTTGTGGAAAAAATAATCGACCTGAATGTGGAAAGGATAGAGGTCTCGTTAGATGCTGCCTCTAAGGCGATATACGAGAAGATAAGAGTCGGCGCAAATTTTGACAGGGTCATTACTAATTTAAGGGCTCTAAAAAAGATCAAACAGGAAAAAAAGACACCTTTCCCTTATATCTTCTTCCGGCTGATAGCTATGAAAGATAATGTTGGAGAAATACCCAGGTTGCTGGAATTAGTGCATGAACTTGACGTAAATTTAGGGAAGCTTACTGATGTCCAGGTGGTGGGCTTATTAAGTTTTCCGGAGATCGATCACCTGAATATCAGTAGTATCCCGCCCGAGATCATCGAAGCATCAAACCAGTTAGCCAAAAAATACAATATTAACCTGATCTGGTCGCATACTTCAAATAATTGCGCCAGTATTGACTATTGCGCTAAATGGCTGCAGCCTTACATTATGATCGATGGTTCAGCCCTATTGGACTGCGCTTTGCTCATGTCCAACAACCGGATAAAATTGAAGGAAGATGCTTTGGGTAATTTATATGAAGAGGATTTTAAGCAGATCTGGAATAAACCGCGGTATAGGAAAACCCGCGCCAGCGTTAATAAGAAAAACGGGCCAGTCCCGTATCTATGCCAGAGCTGCCGCGGCTATGATACCAGCAGCAGGGAGAAACAATATGGGGTGCAGGATGATATGAAAAATAACGATAAAGGGGGAAATTAATGAAAGTTTTAGTGACTGGAGGATGCGGATTTATTGGCTCTCATGTCTGTGAATACTATATTAAGAAGGGTGCCCAGGTCATAGCTTATGATAACATGACTAAGTATGAATTGATGCGCACGGGATATGCTGTGGGGAAAGCCAGGGATTATAATTGGGAACTATTGAAAAAAATGGGCGTAGAAATGCTCAAACAGGATATCCGGGACTATGATCAGCTGGAAAAAGCAGCTAAAGGCTGTGATTTTATCATTCATACCGCGGCTCAGCCGGCAGTCACCATTAGCGTGGAAGATCCCCAACTCGATTTTACTTCAAACGTCATCGGGACCTTTAATGTGCTGGAAATAGCCCGCCGGCATAAAATACCGATGGTTTCCTGCGCCACCATTCACGTTTACGGAAATAAAATTAACGAGACTTTAAAAGAGGGAAAAACCCGCTATACCAGGGATCCCGAGACGATAAATGAAGAACACCCCACTGTCGAAGGAATATTAACTCCGCTGCATGCTTCCAAGCGGTCGGCAGACTTGTATATCCAAACTTATATTGACACGTATGGAATTGAGGCTGCCAGTTTCCGTCTGACTGGATTGTATGGCCCCAGGCAATTAGGAGGAGAAGACCATGGCTGGGTGGCAAATTTTTCTATCCGGGCCTTACTGGGTGAGCCAATCAATATCTATGGGACCGGTAAGCAAATAAGGGACATCCTGTATGCTACTGATCTGTGCGCGGCTTTTGATGCCTTTTATAATAATAGAAAACCGGGGATATACAATGTCGGCGGCAATACAAAAACCGCCATTTCCCTGCTGGAATGCATTGAGGTATTGCAGGAAATCCTCGGCCGCAAAATACCAGTAAATTATTGTCCTGACCGGGTCGGTGACCTCAGGTATTTTATCTGCGATACGGCCAAGGTTAAACAAAATTTAAAATGGGAAGCGAAAGTAATGCCCAAAGAAGGAATAACTAATCTGGTAAATTGGGTTAAGGAAAATATCGACCTTTTTAAAAAGGGAGCAAAAGCATGAAAGCGCTTGTTTTAGCCGCTGGCCGGGGCAAGCGGTTGCAGGAAAATTCAGCTCATCAGAACAAATGCCTGGTCAATATCAAAGGGCAGCCGCTGATCGAATGCAGTTTTGAAAATGCCCTGGCTGCGGAAGTAAAAGAAATAGTCGTGGTGGTAGGGTATCGGGCAGAGGATATAATTAACCGCTATGGGAATAGTTATAAGGGCAAACCGGTCAAGTATGCTATCCAAAACGAGCAAGCAGGACTGGTTCATGCTATTGCTTGCAGCCAGCGGGTATTAGGTGGAAGTGATTTTATGCTGATGCTTGGCGATGAATTGATGCTGAATCCGAGACATAAAGAATTTATGGCTAAATTCCAAAAAGAGAATCTTTTCGGGCTTTGCGGGGTAGTTAAAGTAAAAGATAAGAGCCTGATTAAGAAAACCTACGCTTTAGCACAAGATAAGAATGGGGTTATCAGCCGGCTGATTGAGAAACCAGACCATCCTAAAAATAACATTATGGGCACAGGTAATTGCATTTTTAAGCATAAGGTATTTGACTATATAGAAAAAACTCCAATCAATCAGATAAGAGGAGAGAAAGAACTGCCGGATCTGATCCAGGCGGCTATTGATGATGGCCACCTGGTCAAATCATTCAGTATTTGCGATGAATATATTAATGTGAATGTGCCTGAGGAAATTGACCGGGCTAATTCATATTTCAGACATTATTAACGGTGGTAAAATGAAAGTATGCCTGGTTGCCGATTATATTCCCGGATTCCATAGAAAATGGAGCGGTGCCGAAATATACTGCTATCGCCTATATGAAACCTTGAATAGCAATAATGTGGATGCTTGCATCCTGACCAGCCCTTTTGAGCTTCCCAATACAACTTCAGAAAAACTGCTGCCGGTACGTTCTATTTTTAAATTAGACGGAAAGATAGCCAGATTATTCCAGCCGCTGATAGATCCCTTGGCCATACTTGACTGTTATGTGAAGCTAAGAAAGATAAAACCGGATATTATTCACATCCATTCTAAATACCTGCTGTTACCGGTAATGATCAGCGCTCGCTTGCTGGGTATTAAAACCGCTTATACTTTCCTGGATTATTTCCTGCTCTGCCATCGTAATACTTTTTTGCGGGATGACGGTTCTATTTGCCCTAAACACCAGGGAATATGGTGTGCTGAATGCAGCCTGCAGATCATTGCCGGTTTACCGGCTAAAAATCTGCTGAAGTTAATGTTAAAGTTAATTGCCTGTTACCGGACTATGCTGCTTAAAGCTATTTTAAGGAGAATCGACCTTTATATTGCTTTGACCGAGGCTTCTAAAAAGAGAGCTATTGAGCACGGTATAGCCGAAGATAAAATCAAGGTAAATTATTACTATGTGCCAAAAATCACCCAACCAGAAAATCGAGCGGCCATAGCCAGGAAATACAATCTTGACCCTGCTTTGCGATACCTGTTGTTCGTGGGTTCTATATCCTACCATAAAGGCTTGGAAGTGCTGATTTCAGCTCTGCGCCTGATCGCAGTTAGGCATCAACAGGTCAGGCTCTTAGTAGGAATAGGAGATGCCGTACCGGCGCATTTAGCGAAAATAAAAGAATCTATCGCGGCTAATAAACTCAATAAAATTGTGATCTTTCTCCCTAAGATGGAAAATAGTGAAGTCAGGAATATGATCAATTTCAGTGAAATTATGATCGTCCCTGAACAATGGCCTAATGAGTTTGGCCCGGTCATATTGGTAGAAGCCCTTTTTTATGGCCGTCCGGTAATTGCCAGCAGGATCGGCGGAATAGGCGAATTCATAGTAGAGGGAAAAAATGGTTATACCTTTACCCATAATGACCCGGCAGAGCTGGCGGCAAAAACTGATCAGCTCCTGTCGGATCGGCAATTATACCGGCAATTACTTGCTTATTCACAGGAAGACCTGCTAAAACTCCCGGTATTTAATGATGACCTGATCGCGATATATCGGAGAACCATAGGGAAAGAGAGTGCGGCTTGAGGATTCTTTACGATTATCAGATATTCATACGGCAGAAATATGGAGGCATCTCCCGGTATTTCTATGAATTGATCCGGCAAGCCCTGCAGCAGGAAGGAATGGAGGTTTCTTTCTGTCAGGGGCTTCATGTTAATTATTATCAAATGGCTGACCAGAAGAAGTTGTTCAGGGACTATTTTGGGATCCAGCATAATAAGATCTATAAAACCGGACCCATCCTAAGCCTGCTCAATAAATCAATATTCAGGCATTGGCTCAATAAAAGAAGGCGTGATGTTAATATTTACCATCCCACATATTACTACCCGGAAACAAGTGTCGGGGCTAAAACAGTTATGACCGTGTATGATATGATCCACGAAAAATATCCGCAGTATTTAAAAGGCGCGAAAGAATTTAGTGATAACAAGCGCCGGGTTCTGGCCAGAATGGATAAGATCCTGGCTATATCGGAAAACACTAAAAATGATCTGATCGAATTATTTAGCATACCCCCTGAGAAAATAGAGGTCGTGCCTTTAGCCGCCAGTGACAGTTTCCGGACGGCAACTTCAGCAGAACGCAGTTCCTTCCTTTTGCGCCGTGGATTGGATAGGCCATACCTGCTTTATGTCGGTGACAGGGCTGGCTACAAAAATTTTATTACTTTATTAAAAGCCTTCAGCCAATGGCCAAAAAGAACAGATTACCAGTTGGTCTGCGTGGGTAATGCCGGAAATTATTCAAATGAGGAAACCGAGATCATTGTCAAACAAGGATTAGGAGATAAAATAAAACTATTTTCGGGTATTAGTGATGAGGAATTAAGGCTTTTTTATGCCAATGCCCAGGCCTTGGTGGTGACCTCATTATATGAAGGATTTGGCATCACCCCTTTAGAGGCAATGCGCTGCGGGACTCCGGTCATTGTCTCCAATAGTTCCTCTCTCCCCGAGGTTGTAGGTGAAGCTGGTATGTATTATCAGGCCTTAGAGCCTGAGGAACTGCTGCTCTGCCTGGATAAAATAACCGGCAATGCTGCTGCCAGGGCTGAATATATCAATAAAGGCTTAGCCAGAAGCAGTAAATTCAGCTGGGAAAAAACAGCGGCTGATACTTTTAAAGCTTATCAGCAGCTTATTTCATAATAACGGATGTCAGATGCTCACGATTTTCAGTATCCCTAAACCATTCACCGGGCACAATGATCTGATCCAGCGCAATGCTGTCCAAAGCTGGCAATCTTTGCCGGGCAACAACGAAATTATCTTATTTGGTAATGATGAGGGGGTTTCCGCGGCAGCCAAAGAGTATCAGGTAATACACTATCCGCAGATAAAACTAAATGAATTCGGAACGCCGCTGGTTGGTTCCGCTTTTGCGTTAGCCAGGCAAATGGCTAAACAAGATATTTTAGTTTATCTGAATGCGGATATTATACTGTTGGCTGATTTCATTGAAGCGATCAAGAAGATAAAGGAACAAAACTATTTTATTATTGGCCGGCGGCGGGATTGGGAATTGCCGGCTAAAATAGATTATAATTTGCCTAATTGGGAAATAGCACTGCGGCAGGAAATTGCCCGGCATGGCAAGTTGCACGGGTATTCGGGCATAGATTATATGGTATTTCCCCGGGGATTGTCTTTAGATCTGCCCGAATTTGCTATCGGCCGGCAAGGATGGGATAACTGGGTGATATGGAAAGTGAAAGAAATGCGTATACCGGTCATTGATGCGACAAAAACTATAACTGCCGTACACCAGAATCATGATTTTGCCCATTCCCGCTACGGTGAGAAAGATAGGGTAGGCGGGCCGGAGACGAAAAAGAACTATGCCCTGGCCGGCGGATTTTCTCAGATGTTATCCATTCGGGAAGCTGATTGGGAATTAACTGACACCGGCTTAAAAAGGCCTGTTATCCAGAGGGTCATTTTTAGCTGGCTGGCAAAAACACGGATTTGGCAGTTATTATTATCGCTAAAACGCAGGGTTAACAGCTTATGAACCAAAATCATAACCAGGATACCTCTCTGAACAACGTTATTACTGTTAAATTATTAATGCTATTGGCATTACTTAGCTTATTGGGGATATTTTTCTTCCCCAGGCTGGAACTGATTGCCGGAGCCAAGCTGCGCCTGGAAGACCTGACTTATATCATTATTTCCCTGATCCTGTTATATCGATTTCTCACCGGAAAAATCCTTGTTTATAATGAATTTATTTTGCCTTTGGTATATTTTGCCTACCCTTTTTGTATATCTTTAGCCAGGGCCATATCCGGCCAAGAGTGGGGGCCATATTTTCTTGTCTTTTGGGGTAAAGAGTTCCAATACTTCATCTTTTTTGTACTTTTCTTTTATCTTACCTTAAAAGAAAATATTGAACCATTGCTGTATTTTCTGCTGATCCTGGTTCTATTTAATGCTCTTTATGGCACTTATTCCATCGTATTTAGAATCAAGGATTATTACGGTATTGGCACACCTTTTCTGAGGATCGCGTCTGCTCTTTCCGGGCAAATATATTTTGGCGGGGCAATCGTGGCTCTTTTTATTAACTATTTCGATTTTATTAAAAGTAAAACTAAAAGGTTATTTATATATCTGTTGATGGTAGTGTCCATAATCTGCTGTTTAGCGACCGGCGCGAAATCGTCTAGTTTTGCGGTAATGGCGTTTTTTACCTTGTTCTATGTGCTAAATGATTTTATGATGGTAAATAAGATTGACCGGATTTTCCAGAAATTATTAAAATGGTATATTCTTATGATTCTGATGGCGCTGCTAATATTCGTAGTAGCTATTAAATGGGATTATCAAATAGGCGATTACATAAATTTGGGAAGATTAGCTAATCCTGCGGTTTCAGTTATGAGAAGGTATAAAGAAGATATTATTCCAAAATTTACAATATTTGACAGCCCTTTGGACATATTTGTGGGGGTTGGCTATCTGGCCGGGCAAGAACCAGGCGGTGAAATTCATTTTACCTCCGGTTATGACAGCCAATATGGCCGCAATCTAATGGTCCTGGGAATTATAGGAACTGTAATTTGGATTTGTATGCTGGGTAAATTCGGCTGGTATTTAAGAGCAAACAGGAAGCTGTTTATTTATTATTGCTCATTACTTATCGCCTATCTTGTTATGGGCTTTGGCTTGGAATCTTTTCAGTCCAGTAAAAGCGGTCCGATATTTTGGATTATTACTGGGATGCTATTAGGAAGGGCTAGAAGAAAGCGAATAATGCTACTACAGAATAAGGAGACTAGTTGTGTCTAAAGAAAAAATATCAGTGATAATCCCAGTCTATAACGAAGAGAAAAGCATTGGCCATACATTAAATACTCTTCGTGATGTATTAAATAAGACAAGAATTCATTATGAACTGATTGTAGTGAATGATGGTTCTACTGATAATACAGCTGCAGAAATAGGTAAAATTGATTTTAAGATAACCACCATAGACCATGAAATAAATAAAGGTTATGGCGCAGCCTTAAAAACAGGAATAAAGCGGGCAGAGAATGAGTTGGTTTTAATCACTGATGCCGACAATACTTATCCGATGGAAATAATACCTGAGCTGATCGGTAAGATGGAAGGTTCAGACATGGTTGTAGGAGCCAGGATAGGGGACAAGGTAAAAATACCTCTGCTGAGAAGGATACCTAAAGCCATTATCAGGAAATTGGCAGAATATTTGTCTGAACGCAAGATCCCTGATTTAAATTCTGGCTTGCGAATAATGAAGAAAGATATTGTGTTGCGTTTTTTAGCGATGTTGCCAAATGGTTTTTCATTCACCACAACCATAACTTTGGCTATGATCACCAATGACTATCGGGTAAATTACATTCCTATTGATTATCATAAACGGGAAGGGACATCCAAGATCAGGCCGATAAAAGACACATTGAATTTTATTCAACTGATCATTAAGACCATCCTGTATTTTGAACCACTCAAAATATTTATACCCGCCAGCTTAATATTCTTTTTACTGAGCATAGCTTTGGTATTATATAGATTAATTATGGGTAAGGGCTTTTTGGTGGTCACGGTTATTGTTTTTGTTACCGCTATCCAGCTATTAGCCATAGGCATGCTGGCAGATTTGATTGATAAAAGGATGCGTTAGATGAAAGTATTGTTGGTCAATCCTCCCAGGGAAAATGAAATAATTGCCAATAATCCTGCTTTCGTTGAAGAGGAGAGAGGCTGTAACCCGCCTTTAGGCTTGCTTTATATAGCTGCTTCTCTGGAATCGGACCACCAGGTAATGGTGATTGATGCCCAGGTAGAAAAACTTGATTATGTTTCATTGGAGCGAAAGATCAAGGAATTCAATCCGGCGATAGTTGGCCTTACGACTATGACCATGACTTTAATTGACGTTGTCAAGACAGTTGAATCTGTAAAAAAAGCCTGTGCAAATGCAAAAATCATGCTGGGCGGACCCCACGTCCATCTTTTCCCCTTAGAGAGCATGAGACTTAAAAATATAGATTATTTGGTTCTAGGGGAGGGGGAAGAGACGGTAAAAGAACTGCTGCGGCATCTGGATAACAAGAGTAAATTAAGGGAAATCCCAGGCCTGGTCTTTAGGGATGATGAGGAGATCGTAAATACGGGGAATCCGCCTTTTATTAAAGATGTAGACAGCATCCCTNNTATAGGGAATATAGCTCTATCCTGACAGGAAGCAATCCGGTCACCACGATGTTTACCAGCAGGGGTTGCCCTTTTCAGTGCTCATTTTGCGACCGCCCGCATCTGGGGAAGAATTTCCGGGCGAGATCTCCGGAAAATGTTGTAGCTGAACTGGAAGCGTGCGTGAAACTCGGTATTAATAATTTTCTTTTCTATGATGATACCTTTACTGTTGATAAAGAGAGGGTAATAGCTATCTGCCGTGAAATCGGCAGGAGAGAACTGAAAATTTCCTGGGATATCAGAACCAGGGTTGATACTGTGAATGAAAAGATCATAGCTGCTCTTGCCCAGGCCGGCTGCAGAGGGATCCATTATGGCGTAGAAGCTGGTACGGAAAAGATCCTAATGGTACTGAATAAGGGTATCACCTTCGAACAAATAAAGAAGGCCTTTGCCCTGACCAAGAAATACAGGATACCTATTCTTGCTTATTTTATGATCGGCAATCCTGGTGAAACCCGGGAAGAGATCAGAGAAACTTTCCGGTTGATGAAGAAATTAAAGCCTGATTATGTACATCTGACCATATTTACCCCTTTTCCCGGCACTAAATTGTATTCCAGGGGACTGAAAGAAGGCATTATCAAAAGCAATTACTGGCAGGAGTTTGCGGCGAATCCAAAAGCCGGGTTCCAGCCACCACATTGGCCTGAGAATTTTACCCTGGAGGAGCTTAAAGAATTATTAGTGGAAGGATATAAGAATTTTTATTTCAGCCCTGAAAATATTATTAAAAATATTAGTAAAATCAGGACTCCACAAGAACTGATCAATAAGGCTAGGATCGGTCTTAAACTATTCCGTATGAAATGAGGTATTATGAATATCCTGGGTATTAATGACAGCCATGACAGCGGCGTGGCCCTCATTAAGGATGGCCGGATCGTTTATGCCGCCAATGAAGAGAGGTTTACCAGGAAAAAAATGCACTGGGGTTTCCCGTATGCTTCTTTGAAGAATATGAGCGAACAGTGTGGTGTGGATATCGCTGATATTGATCTGGTTGGATTCGGGTTTAAAGGAATGGTCGAAGTGCCCACTGCAGTGGATTTTTCCGGGAAAGCTGGATTTAAAAGAAAAGTATTTGAAAAAATTACCAAGCACAGTGGAAAGTTCCCAGAATCAAAAACATTCGTGGCCTGCAGCCGGCTGGCTGCGCAAATATTAAGAAAGAACAGAGGGCTGGTCAGGGATTACTTTGCCAAAAGAGGGATGAAAGGCAAAATTACTTTCTTTGATCATCATGAAAGCCATGCTGCCTCGGCCTATTTTACCAGCGGCTGGGACAAAGCAACTGTCGTTACTGTTGATGGCGGAGGTGACGGCCTGGCGGGTAGTGTTTATACCGGTGAAAACGGGCAATTGAAGAAGATCAGTGAATGCCCTAAAATACATTCCGCCGGCAATTTTTGGGCTTACATTACTTATATCTGCGGATTTGATCCGCAAAGGCACGGCGGCAAAATAACCGGCCTGGCGGCTTACCATCCTTCACCTGAGGCGTACGAGAAGCTGAGAACTGTTTATTCCCTGGATCGGGATAAGATGCATTTCCGCAACGATAAGTATTTATTCTGGAGGTCAGCAGTTAATTACCTGCAAGAATTGATGAAAGGATTCTCCCGGGAAGAGATAGCTTATGCTGCCCAGCGTGTATTGGAAGAAAATGTGACTGAAGCGGTACGGTTAGCCGTTCTGCGGACAGGTAATCCCCGGGTGGTGCTGGCAGGCGGCGTCTTTGCCAATGTCACCCTGAACAAAAGGATAATGGAATTAGCAGAAGTCGAAGAGGTCTTTATCCATCCCCATATGGGAGACGGGGGGACTAGCCTGGGAGCAGCCCTGCTTTTGGCCTCCCGGTACCACGAGCTCCAATCTCATCCTCTTGATAATGTTTATTTCGGTGATTCTTTTAAAACGGAAGAGATCATCAGTGCCATCAAAAAAGAAGGCTTTAGCTGTGAAAAACTTGAACATCCGGAGAGAATGATAGCAGAGATGATGCACCAGGGAAAAGTGATCGGCCTGTTTCAGGGCAGGATGGAATACGGTCCTCGCGCCCTGTGCAACCGTTCGATCCTGGCCAGGCCGACTGATCCTGAGATAAAGGACTGGCTCAATAAAAGAATGGACAGGACTGAGTTCATGCCTTTTGCTCCTGTCATCATGGAGGAATTTGCCGCGGCCTATTTCGATAACTACCCCAAAGGGGAATATGCGGCGCGCTTTATGACCATGGCTTTTATGGTGAAGCAGGAACTCAGGGCTGGAATCCCGGGGGTAGTGCATTTGGACGGAACCGCCCGGCCCCAAACCGTCAACAAGAACAGGCAACCGCTGATGCACAGTATCTTAAACGAATATTATAAGATCAGCGGATTGCCTTTATGCATCAATACAAGTTTTAATAAACATGAGGAGCCGATAGTGCATTCCCCGGCTGAAGCGCTCCATGCTTTAAAGATTGGAATGATTGACGAATTATTCTTCGGCCCAAACCTGAGAGCCTGTAAATAGGAGAAAAGGATGAAGATTAAAAAAGAGCTGATATGGTTATTCCTCGTCGCCATCATCTTTAATATTTGTTTTTTGCTTTTTTATGATAAAGGTCCAAAGGCATCGTGCGATTTCTCCAGAATATATGGGCCGGTGGCTGAACAGGTGACAAGCTATGTTAAGGGAACAGGGGAAAGCGTATGTTTACCGCTCATCTTAAAAGAGCATCCGACGATACTATTTCATCTTGGTTATGTGGGAATTACGGCGCTTATATTTTTAATTTTTGGTCCGGGCAATGTGTTGGCCCTGATACTTTTTCAGATTGTTCTGGCCTCATTTATACCTGTAATTATATATAGAATCGCCGAAGAATTCTATACGAACAAAAAAGTGGCAATGATCTTCAGCCTTATTTCAATAGTATTTATTGAAAATGCCATTTGGAATAACTGGGCCTCCCCGGAAGCTGTTTACCGGTTCTGTTTTATTGTTTATCTGTATAGCTTTGTAACCTCATATTTCAGTAACCAAAACAGTACCTGGGCCAAGAACTTATTATTTGTATTAGGGTATTTATTCTTGTTGTTTATCAGGATTGATACGGTTATTCTCTGCCTCCCGGTTTATGTCCTGCTAATCGTTTCTATAGCCAGGAAAAACAAAATGGTTTTAAAGTCATTTATCCCGGTGATCCTGGTAGGAAGCGCAGTGGCGCTCTTATTTATTTATTACCTGCCTGTTATGGCCCATGTCCTGAGGTCAATATATCTAAATGGGGATGTGATAATCCAATATACTAAAATTGAACCCTTTGACTATAGTAAAGACGGGAATTATTTTTATATACTGACCAGGCTGTTCAAGTTATTTTTCATGAGAGGGTATCAGTTCTTTAATATTTTTCCTCCTTTTTGGCAGAAAGCGCATCAATATTATTATGCTGCCCATATGCTCCCCTTATATATTTTATTTGCCACCGCTCTGGTTAAAATAATCAGGCAAAAAGACTATAAGTTCATGGTTTATGCTTCTATCTTCATATGCTCATTGATCCTGCATATAATTACCAGGGTTGACGCTGCTTTACGAACTAACTTTACTCATTTGCCATTCCTGATATTGACTGCTGGTTACGGTTTTGACTATATTCTTGAATTATTTAATAAAAAAAAGAATAAAGAAGCTAATAAGCTTGCCTAGAATAACGATAATAGTTTGAGGTCCTAAAATGCTTTGTTCAATAGTAATCCCCAGTCGCAATGAGGAAAAATTCATAGGGCATTGTATTGAATCAGTTATCGCCCAGGGATTTCCTAAAAATGAGCTGGAATTATTGATCGTAGATGGAATGAGCCAGGATACGACCCGGGACATAGTGCAGAAATATGCACAACAGTATCCTTTCATTAAATTACTGGAGAATCCACAGCAGATCACTCCCTGTGCTTTAAATATCGGTATTAAGGCTGCCCAGGGTGAAATTATTATCAGGATGGATGCCCACGCTACTTATAATCCTGACTATATTTCCAAGTGTCTCCAGCATCTGCAGGAAAGCAAGGCTGATAACGTTGGCGGAACCATGATCACCTTGCCCCGGGAAAATACCTTTATGGGACAGCTTATAGTGGCGGTGTTGACCAGCAGGTTTGGAGTGGGCAATTCAGACTTTAGGACCGGGACCAAGCAGCCAAAAGAGACTGATACGGTATTTGGTGGATGTTACCATAGGAAAATATTTGACCGGGTAGGTCTTTTTAATGAGAAATTACCTAGCAGCCAGGATATGGAATTTAATTTGAGGCTCAAAAAACAGGGGGGCAGGATCATGCTGTTCCCGGATGTGGTTTCATATTATTATACCCGTTCTGACCTGAGATCATTTTGCCGTAATAATTTCCGTAACGGTGTATGGGCGGTTATGCCTATAAAATATTCAGAGATCATCCCGGTTTCCTGGCGGCATTTTATACCTTTATTTTTTGTGATCAGCGTCTTGGTGTCAGGGATGCTAATCTTTGTGAATCGTAATTTATCCTGGATATTAGTCTTCATCGTATCATTATATTTGGCTGTTGCCTTGTATTTTTCCTCTAAGACAGCGCTTAACAAGAAAGATTGGAAATATGTAGTAGTCCTGCCATTTATGTATTTGTCCCTGCATGTTTTGTATGGGCTCGGTTCCTTCTGGGCTTTGCTGCAATGCCTGGTATCGGTTGACTTCTGGAAAAACGCAATAAAAATATCCCACCCACAAAAAGTATAGATTTTTTCTTAAAAATAGGGTATAATATTATAATTATACCAGCTGAGGTTTTACATGGTAAAACGCCTGATGGATTTTTTGTTTTCTTTTTTCGGATTATTAGTATTAACTCCTGTATTATTGATCGTAGCTGCCCTGGTAAAAAAGGAAGATGGGGGGCCGGTATTATATAGCGGGACCAGGGTCGGCCAGGATGGCCAGGAATTTAGAATGCATAAATTCAGGACCATGGTTTTGAATGCTGATAAGATAGGCGGGTCATCCAGCGCTGATGATGATCCCCGGATCACCAGGATCGGTAAAAAGCTGAGAAAGTATAAGCTGGATGAATTACCCCAGTTGTTCAATGTGCTGAAAGGGGAAATGAGTTTTGTCGGCCCGCGGCCGGAAGTGCCGTATTATGTAAATATGTTCACAGAGCAGGAAAAGCAGATATTGAGCGTAAGGCCCGGAATAACTGACTGGGCTTCACTTTGGAATTCGGATGAAGGAGCGATCCTGGCCGGCAGCCCGGATCCGGAAAAAACCTATCAGGAAAAGATCCGGCCGGAGAAGATCAAACTGCAGCTTAAGTATGTACATGAACATTCTTTGTTCACTGATTTTACTATTATTATCCAGACCTTATTAAAAATTATAGGACATTAGATGCTTGCGAAACAGTTGCTTAAAAAAATGTATAAAGATATGGTCACGATCCGCTACGCCGAAGAAATCTTAGTGGAGCCGATTACCAAGGGTGAAGTCAGATGCCCGGTCCATTTATATAGCGGACAGGAAGCCGTGGCCGTGGGAGTCGGAGCTGTTTTAGCCAGGAAAGATTATGTTTTCGGTAACCATCGCTCGCATGGGCATTACCTGGTACACGGAGGGACAGTCAGGGAACTGTTTGCAGAAATTTACGGTAAGGAATCAGGTTGTGCCGGCGGACGGGGCGGTTCAATGCATATCTGCGCTCCGGAATCCGGGTTCCTGGGGGCTGCTCCCATAGTCGGAGGAACCATTGCCCTGGCCACAGGAGCAGCGCTGGCAGCCAGTATCAGGAAAGATGGCAGGATAGCGGTCAGCTTTTTCGGGGACGGCGCCACTGGGGAAGGGGCTTTCTACGAGTCACTGAACTTTGCTTCCTTGAGAAAATTGCCGATAATTTTTGTTTGTGAGAATAACCTTTATGCGACTCATATGCCCTTGCAGGATTGCCGCGCTGCCAATAATATTGTGGCAACAGGCAAGCCATTCTGTATCCCGTCTTTCCGCGAGGATGGCAATGATGTTTTGAAAGTCTATGAGCTGGCAAGTAAGGCGGCAGGCCTGTGCCGGTCGGGGAAAGGCCCGGTTTTACTGGAATTCATGACCTACCGGATGAGAGGGCATGTTGGCCCTGATGATAATATCCAGGGATGCCGGACCGATATCCGTCCCGCCAGGGAAGTAGCTGCGTGGAAAAGCAAAGACCCGATCTGCAAGCTTGAAAAATACCTCTTGCTCAAAAAAATATGCAGCTCCGGGGAATTGAAGCGCATAAAAGAGGCAGTGACCAGAACAGTAAAAGAGGCCCTGAAATTTGCCATCAGCGGCGAATATCCT
Source organism: Elusimicrobia bacterium UBA6262 (assembly GCA_002441095.1). Taxonomy (GTDB): domain Bacteria; phylum CAYTYR01; class UBA6262; order UBA6262; family UBA6262; genus UBA6262. Next base: position 49,758 of record DJVG01000034.1, on the reverse strand, counting down.
GACCCAAAGGATTTGCATAAATATGTCACCAAAGAATAGGATCTTACAGTATAGTCTAGCTATCAATGAGGCACTCCACCAAACAATGTCCAGGGACAAAAGAGTATTTCTTATCGGCCAGGGGGTCAAAAGCCCGTGGTATGTAGGCAATACCGCCAAAGGCCTGCTGGAAAAATACGGTACGGAAAGGGTCATAGATACACCGGTTTCTGAAAATGGCATTACCGGAGCGGCAGTAGGTGCAGCGATAGCCGGGATGAGGCCGGTAGTGGTTCATCCCCGGATGGATTTTATGTTGTATGCTCTTGATCCGATAATCAATGAGGCTGCCAATTGGTATTATATGACCGGAGGAAAGTCAACTGTACCGCTAGTTGTCTGGGGTATCATTAACCGTGGTGGGGAACAGGCAGCACAGCATTCCCAGGCGATCCATGGTATTTTTGCCCATATACCCGGCCTAAAAGTAGTGATGCCGTCCACTCCTTATGATGCTAAAGGATTAATGGCCGCGGCTATACAGGATGAGAATCCGGTAGTGTTTATTGATGACCGTTGGTTGTACCAGTCCGAAGGGCATGTGCCAACAGAGCTTTATACTGTACCTATCGGTAAAGGCGTGATCAGGAAGAAAGGGACAGATATAACTATTGTCGCTATCTCTTATATGGCGGCAGAATCTTTAAAAGCAGCTCAGGAATTGGAGCAGGCAGGTATCTCAGCGGAAGTGCTGGATCTGCGTTCAGCTAAACCGCTTGACCAGGAGCTGATCATCCGCTCGGTGAGTAAGACCAAAAGGCTGGTTGTGGCAGATGTCGGCTGGAAAACCGGCGGGCTCTCGGCAGAAGTAGCAGCGCTCGTAGCGGAAAAGCTCGGGACTGATTTAAAAAAACCGCTGCAGCGGGTAGCGCTGCCAGATATTCCGGCGCCTTCCAGCAAGACCCTGGAAGCAGTGTATTATCCCAGGAGCAAAGAAATAGTTAAAGCTGTAAAAAAGATCTTTCAATGAACTCCAAGGAGGAATGATGGAGTACAAAGTTCGTTTTGTTGATCCAGCTAAGAACTACCGCCTGATCAAGAAAGAAATTGATGCAGCGTATTTTAAGGCCATGAGCAAAGGTGACCTTATTATGCGTGACCAGCTAAAGAGTTTTGAAAAGAACCTGGCCCGGTTCGTGGGAGTTAAATACGCCATCGGTACCAATAGCGGCTATGACGCCTTGCATATTTCAGTACAGTGCGCTGGAGTGGGCCCGGGTGATGAAGTTATTGTCCCGGCACATACTTTCGTAGCCACTGCCTCGGCCGTAGTAAATGCCGGGGCCAAGCCAGTCATGGTGGATGTAGGCACTGATTATAATATAGACGTAAACAAGATCGAGAAAGCTATTACTAAAAGAACCAAGGCGATCATTCCAGTCCATTTGAATGGCCGGATGAGCGATATGGACGCGGTCATGAAGATCGCGGGTAAATATAAGTTGAAAGTGATTGAAGACGCTTGCCAATCCCTGGGAGCATCTTTTAAAGGCCGGCGGGCCGGGTCTATCGGTATGACCGGCTGCTGGAGCTTTTATCCTTTCAAAATTTTAGGTGGATATGGTGACGGCGGGGCGATCACGACCAATGACCCGAAAGTGGCGCGCATGGCGACATTATTGCGCTGGAACGGCGAGGACCGTGAAACCGGGGCCTATCATTATCATGGCTATACCTGCCTGCTGGATAATTTGCAGGCAGCGTTCCTTGATATCAAACTGAAACACCTACCCAACTGGATTAAGCGGCGCCGGCAGATAGCGGAAATGTACGAAAACGGGTTACAGGATATAGACGGCCTGGGCTTGCCGCATTTTGCCGATAGCCGGTTCCGGGATGTATTCCAGAATTATGTGATCAGGTACAAAAAGCGTGATGACTTACTGGCCTATCTCAAGAATAACGGGGTGGAATGCCTGGTGCATTGGCGTAAACCGTACTATTCCTATAAAGCCCTGCAGTTAAGAGATACTGGCTTTCCGGAAACTGAGTCTATTTCCAAAGAAGTTATTTCCTTGCCGATGAATGTGGAGATCGATGACCGGCAAGTGCGGTATGTAATATCGACGATCAAAAAATATTTTAATAAATAAGGATATAGCGTGAAACCTTTAGCCAGAATAACCGAAAGTTTTACCGAATCGGTCATCAGGGAAATGACCAGGATCTGTGATGCTGCCGGCGGCTATAACCTGTCCCAGGGATTCCCGGATTTCCCGGCGGAAGAAGAGATCAAGAAAGCAGCCGCGGCTGCCATTATGCAGGATTTTAACCAATATCCGGTAACTTTTGGGGAGCCGGAGCTGCGGGAGGCTATAGCGGCCAAAGCAGGCAGGTATAATAAAATAAAAGCCGATCCAGAAACCGGAATAACCGTGACTTGCGGCGCGACCGAAGCCATGATCGCATCCCTTAAGGCCATTATTAACCCCGGCGATGAAGTAGTAGTATTTGAGCCGTTCTATGAGAATTATGGCCCGGATGCCATCCTGTCCGGGGCGACACCGCACTATGTGACCTTGTATGCTCCTGATTGGAGCTATAACCCGGCGGAACTGGCCGCGGCATTTAATAGTAAGACTAAAGCGATCATTATCAATACTCCTAATAATCCCACTGGCAAGGTTTTTTCCAGGGCTGAGCTAGCAGAGATCGCCGCTTTATGCCGGAAGTGGGACTGCCTGGCGATCACTGATGAAATATATGAACATATCATTTACGATGGTACCGAGCACATTTCCATTGCTGCTTTAGAGGGAATGGCGGACCGGAGCATTACTATTAATTCCGTATCCAAAACATATTCAGTTACCGGTTGGCGGGTGGGCTGGGCCATCGCCGCGCCGGCTATTACCTCCAGGATCAGGAAAGTACATGATTTTCTCACGGTCGGAGCGCCTACCCCGCTGCAGCATGCGGCAGTATTTGCCCTTAACCTGCCGGATACGTATTACCAGAAATTGCAGGCCAAATACGCAGCTTCCAGGGATAGATTATTCACCATGCTTACCAAGGCTGGCTTTAAACCATTTTTACCGCAAGGCGCATATTATATAATCGCTGAAAGCGATGAACTGATGAAGAAAATGAAAGTAAAAAATGACTTTGATTTCAGCCGAGAATTGATCGCCCGGACTAAAGTGGCTACCGTTCCGGGTACTTCTTTTTATGCTGATAAGAGCAAGGGGAAGAACCAGGTACGCTTCTGTTTTTGTAAAAAGGAAGAAACCATGCAAAAGGTAGAAGCCGGCCTAAACCAATTGATTTAACGAGGATGCGATGAAAGTGCCGCAATGGATCAAAGATTTAATGCATCAACACCGTCGGGTGATTATTTTCTTGCTGCATTTTTGTTTTATTATCTGTTCTTATATTATTGCGTTTTATGTCCGGTTTGATCTGAGAATGGATAAAAATTATTATCTGGTCATTATGCGGACGATCCCTTTATTGCTTTTCATTAAGGTAGCCATTTTCTACTATTATGGATTATTTTCCGGACTCTGGCGCTATGTCAGCATAGAAGACCTCTGGCAGATATTAAAAGCTAATACCATAGCGACAATACTGTTAGGGTTAAGCATCCTGTATTATCATGGTTTTATGGGATATCCCAGGTCTGTAATTATTATTGACTGGTTTATCTGCACAGCCTTAGTTTCCGGAGTGCGCTTTATTACCCGGTTATATCGGGAGAAATACAAACCAGCATATCTGCAAAAAACTAAGAGAAGCCTGGTTATTGGCGCTGGCCAAGCGGGTATCCTGATCCTGAAAGAGTGCCGGAATAATCCTAATACCGGGTATGAAGTCGTTGGCTTTGTTGATGATGACAAGTTTAAGGTAGGGCAAAAGATATACGGAGTGAAAGTGTTAGGCTATAGCAAAGATATTCCACGATTAGTAGAACAATATAATATTGAAGAGCTGATCCTGGCCATTCCTTCGGCCAAGGGAGAGGTGGTCAGGAAAATCCTGCACTATTGTGAGATTAAGGGCATAAATATTAAGATCGTACCTAAATTCGACCAGATCATTAAAGGTAATCTGGAACTGAAGCCCAGGCAGGTCAAGCCGGAAGACTTATTAGGGCGGGAAATAGTCAGAGTTAATGAAATAGAGATCAATTCCTATATTAAAAATAAAAGAGTGCTGGTAACCGGGGCAGGCGGCTCCATCGGGTCTGAGCTTTGCCGCCAGATAGTCCGTTTTAATCCTAAAGAAGTAATTTTATTTGACCATAATGAGAATGATGTCTATTTCCTGGTAGTTGAATTCAAGACTAAATATCCGGCAGTTAATTTCAAAACTATAATCGGTGACATTAAGGATATTGGCTTATTGAAATATACTTTTTCCAAATATCAGCCGCAGGTTATTTTTCACGCAGCTGCTCATAAGCATGTGCCTTTAATGGAGGAAAATCCGCCGGCGGCGGTCAAAAACAATATTATCGGCACCCGTAACTTGATCTATGCCGCAGATCATTACAAAGTGGAAAGATTTGTGCTGATTTCAACAGATAAGGCCGTGCACCCAACTAGCGTCATGGGTGCAACCAAGAGGATTGCAGAGATGGTCCTGCAATCCAAAGCCAAAGTAAGCAGGACAAAATATATAGCGGTCAGGTTCGGCAATGTCCTGGGCTCAGATGGCAGTGTCGTGCCGCTGTTCAAGAAACAGATCGATGAGGGGGGGCCGATCACCATCACCCATCCGGAAGCAAGGCGCTATTTTATGAGCATACCGGAAGCTGCCCAGTTAGTGATCCAGGCCGGCGCCTTGGGTAATGGCGGGGAAATATTTATCCTGGACATGGGAGAACAGATAAAAATCGTGGATATTGCCCGGGACCTGGTAACTCTTTCGGGTTTGAGCATAGGCAAGGATATTGCCGTTGAATACATCGGTTTGCGTCCGGGTGAAAAACTATATGAAGAGATCTTATTAGATGCCGAAAAAGATAAAGTAACTAAGCATAATAAAATATATATTACCCAGCCCAAAGAGTTCGACGCGGGTAGATTGCGCCGGAATATCAAAGAACTGGAGAGATTGGCTGAGCTTATGGATGGAGATAAAATTAAAGAAAAGATCAAAGACCTGGTCCCAACTTATAAAAATACGGCCTGATAATTAAAATCTGGTTAAGGAGGCATTATGGCGGACAAAAATGAATTAGGATATTATTTTTATGTGCTTTGGCGCAATAAAATAACCATTATAGTGATAATCCTGGCCTTTATTTTAATGGGTATGGTCTTAGGTAAAACCGTGTTGAGACCCATATATGAGACAGATTTTAAAATCAGGATAGGTTCATTCACCGACAATAAGGAATTTACCCAAAATAATATTGTTTTTTTTAAAGCTAACCTGGTATCTAAAGAAGAATTTGTCAATTCTATTCGTAATCCGGAGATACAGGGGCTTATTGAGCGAGCCACCGGCAAGAAGATAAGTCTTAATGAAATTGAGCGTATAATTAAAGTCGAGCTTGTGGAAAAGAGTGATATAGCCAGGATACTCATCAGATATCCGCAGGGAGAGGCTGCTTTAAAGATAGCGGAAGAGATCGCGGCCAAGATCGTTGATGACCATAAAAGTATCTTTGAAAAGAGGGTCCAGATCTATGATCAATACCGGGCTGACCTGAAAAAATATATTATGGAGAGTGAAAAGGAAATGATTTCACTACAGAAAAGAATGATCGCCTTGCAAAGTGATTCCCAGGCAGACTCCGTCAGGCTCATGTTTTTAAGTGACAGCGTCGCTGAAAAGAATGCTATGACCGTCAAAATGAAAAAAGAATTGAGCCAGGTGGAGATATTGGCAGATCAGGCGATAAGTACTAAAATATTGTCCTATCCGGTTAAACCAAGAATACCGGTCAAGTTTAACCGCAGTGCTAATATAACTGTTGCGGCAATAGCAGGATTTTTGTTAGCTGTTATCTTGGTCCTGCTTAAGGATTACCTGGTTGCCTATTCTAAAAAGTCTTGATGAGCAATGATGATGCTACATTTGCCGGTTGAGATCATTCAGGTAGTTGCGTTACTCATACCTTTCCCGTTCTATTTTAATATTTATCGTAATTTAACCAGTAGTTTGGTGGCTGTTTTAGCCGGAGTAGCCTTGCTCTTGCTGCCTTTCCATAAGGCCAAGAAAATAGTTAAGCCAGAACTGCTTGATTATGCCATAATTGCTTTCATCGTGATTATGGCTTTTTCTGTTTTAAAGGCGCAAAATATGTCCCATAGCCTGAAGTATCTGGTAAAGTGGACTTTTTTCCTGTCCATATATTTTTTAGTAAAATATTCAGTTAGGTCGCAGGACGAGGTGCGTAAAGTTATTAAAGCGATAATCGGTTCAGGCATATTATTATGCTTATTAGGGTTATGGCAGCACTTCCAAACGCCGGAAACTATTTTCCGGCTGGCGCATACTAAAATAGCAGAGCTGTTAATGGATGCAGATACTTTGCACGAGCATCTCAAGGTAGGGCGCTGGGGTGTAAACTGGCTGTTGGTAGAGAACAAAGCTATCCGCAGCTTTGGCACGTTCACGGATGTGATCACTTTTGCCGCTTACCTGGGATTGATCATCCCCTTAATTATTCCTTTCGCTTTACAAAAGCAAAAGGCTGTTACCCTGTATGTCAGGAGGGTAGTTTTATTGCTGATGATGGCCTGCCTGCTTTTTACCTATGTGCGGGGGGCCTGGCTGGGTTGCCTGGCAGCGATGATAGTAATGATGGCTGTAGCCAGGGACAAATATACCAGGAATGGTATAGGCGTGGTGTTGGTTTTAACCGGGTTGACAATATTCAGTATCCCTGATTTTCGGGACAGGTTCTTGTCTATTATCAATACTGGTTACAGTACCAACGCTGCCAGGGTGGATTTGTGGGCTAAAGCCCTGTCTGATATACACGCCCAGCCGTTATTAGGCTGGGGGATAGGCAGTTACGGTTATGGCGATCCCGGAGCGATCCCGGTTCATAATAATTTCCTGCAGATCGCTGTAGAAACCGGCCTGCTGGGTATGTCAATCCTGACGCTGATTTGTGTTTTAGCTATTAAAAAAGCCTGGACCCTGGCCGTGGCGGCAAGGCCAGAGTGTCGTCCATATGGTTTGGGTTTGCTGGGAGGAATGACCTGGTTCATGGTGATCAGTTTTTTCGGCACTTTCTTCCTGGATGATAAATTTACTTTTTTATTTATGATGCTGCTGGGATTGGCAGCAGCAATGGAGCAAAGGTGTGGAAAACAAGAAAGTTGATCTGCTCATACTGATCATAGCTATCCTGGCAGCTATCATTTGGCAGGTGCTTTATGTCCGGATACTGCTGCCCTGGCTCCTGGTACTGCTATTAAGCATACTGTTGTTTTTACTGTTTATGCTGCGTGTTAAGTGGGGATTATGTCTATTAGCTATATCAACTCCTTTGGCTTATGAGGTCCAATTAGCCAGTTTCGGCGGCCAAAAAATCACTGGCAATACAGATGATTTATTTATATTACTATTGTTAATATCCTGGCTGGCCAAACTGATAAATAATAAAAGGACTAAGATAATCACCACTCCTCTCAGGGCACCCTTGCTGACTGCTGCCGGTGTAGGGGTAGTTTCGCTTGTTATGGCCTACCTGAATCTTACTTTTAACCAGTTCCTGGTATCAGCTTTGCATTTACTTAAGGTCATGGAATATGGCTTGATTTTTATATTAGTAGTAAACCTGGTGGAGACCAAAGCAGAAATAAAAATGTACCTGAAACTAATGATCGGCGTGGGTATTTTATTAGCTTTCATCGGCATACATCAGCATGTATTTAATATCCTCTATAATCCCAAAGCCTGGAAAGGGATGGTGACCCTGGGGCTCGATCCGGCGGGGAATCACAATATAGCCGGCGCGTATTTTCTCATTTTTCTGGGTCTGCTGGCCAGCTTATTTATTAGTACTAAAGGGGCCTGGCTTAAAACCTGGTACGGTTTTTTGTTTATTTTGTTCATTTATCCTTTTATGTATACCTTATCCCGTAGTTCCTATTTTGCTTTTGTCGTCACTATCCTGGCTTTGGCCGCCATAAGATATCGCGGATTATTTGCCGTAGCTATTTTGGGGTTATTACTGGTGCCGGTGATCTTGCCTAAAGCTATTTGGGAAAGGGCTTTGACTTCCTTTAGCACTCTTTATAGCGGCGGTGCCTTGGCCTCTAACTCTGCCGGGGTTAGGCCGCAATTATGGCTCGCCAGCTTAAATATATGGCTCGGTAAACCTTTATTGGGTTACGGTTTTTATACCACCCAGTATATCAGCCCATTATTCTTTGGTGCTTTTAATATGGGGGTTCCTGAGAGTATGTACTTTTCCTTGTTAATAGAAACAGGATTAGTGGGATTGGGTGTTTTTGCCTGGCTCCTGATAACAGTGATCAGGACAGTCTGGCAAGCGGCGCGGAATTCTGCTGATACTTTTATCCAGGGTTGCAGTGTCGGCTTGGCCGGGGTTTTGTGCGGTTTATGCGGTCATGCTATTTTTGGGGAAACTTTTTATCAATGGCGGCTCATGGGTGTGCTGTGGTTCATGATCGGCTTATTCACTAAATATTTAATTCTGGACCGGGAATCCGGGGAAGCAGGGCGGAAATGAGATCACTTTTCATTTTTATTGACTTTCCGCCTATTGGCGGGGGTATTAGTTCTTTCAATACTAATATTATAAAACATTTGCCTCCGGAACAGCTGGTAATAATGGCTCCTACTCACAATGGATTTCAGGAAGCCACCAAAGGTTTGTCCGGGAAACTGTATTTTTATCCTTATTACCGGGAATGCCCTCCTAAACACAAGCTAAGGGACCTATGGCGCATCATCAGGTATGCCTGGCCCATTATCCAAAAAGAGCAGGTAGGTATTATTCATTGTTCTGCTCCCTTGCTGACCGGGCCGGCAGGATTGTTTTACCGCCTGGTCAAAGGGATCCCATATATCGTCTATACTTATGCCTCAGATGTGACCCGTCCCCAATCTTCACGCTTAAAAAAATATTTATTAAAACTGGTTTTAAAAAAAGCAGCCAGGATAGTAACGATCAGCGAATACACTAAAAACGAGATCGTGAAATTGGGTCTAAGGCCGGAGCAGATAGTAAAAATGATCGGCATAGATCCGGCTGAGTTTAGCGGGATAGCTGTGGATACGGAAAAGGCCAGGGTAAAATACAGACTGGCCGGCAAAAAGGTCCTCTTGACCGTATCCCGGCTGGTAGATGAAAAAGGACTGGACACAGTGATCCGGCTGCTGCCGGAAATCAAGAAGAAACATAATAATATAGTTTATGTGGTAACTGGTACCGGCTCCGATCTTGAGAGCCTTAAGAAATTGTCCATGGAAACAGGAGTAGCTGATTCTGTAGTATTTACCGGGTTCGTGACTTTGGATGAACTGAGGCAATTATACGATCTTTGTGATGTTTTTATTATGCTGAGCAGGCCGACTGATAAGCAAGAGATAGAAGGTTTTGGCTTGGTTTTCCTGGAAGCTAATATGTACAAGAAACCGGTTGTAGCTGGTAATATTGGCGGGGTGCCTGATGCAGTAGCTGACGGGGTGAGCGGTTTACTGGTGGATCCGCTTGACTTAGCGGCAGCGACGCAAGCGGTAGAGAAACTGCTGGGTAATGGGGATTTAGCCAGGCTACTGGGAGAACAAGGATACCAGAGGGCGGTTAGTGAATTTGCCTGGGATCAGCAGATCAAAAAGCTTACCGCAGTGATAGCTGAAATTGAACAGGAGATTAAATAGTGGAACAGCTTTCTATCACTATTATAACTAAGAATGAAGAAGACCATCTTGCCGGCTGCCTGGAAACAGTGCGTGGTTTAGGCGAGATCATAGTCGTTGATTCCGGCAGTGCCGACCATACTTTGGATATTTGCCGTAAATTCGGGGCTAAAGTGTTCTCCCAAGACTGGTCAGGATTCGGCCCACAAAAAAACTATGCTATTGACCAGGCCAGCGGAGTATGGATCTTAAGCCTGGATGCGGATGAAAGAATAACTCCCCAGCTTAAGGAAGAGATCCAGCAGGCCATGCAGTCAAGTGAATATGACGGTTACTATATCGCCAGGAAGAATTATTTTGGCCGTAAATGGATAAAGCATTGCGGTTGGTACCCGGATTATAATTTGCGCCTGTTCAGACGGGGTAAGGCGCGGTTTGAAGATAACAATGTGCATGAGAGGGTGATACTGACCAAGCGGGTGGGATACCTGAAAAACCCGTTAATACACCTGACTTACAAGAATACCCGTGATTATTTGCAGAAGATGGCTTTTTTTACCGGTCTGCAGGCCAGGGATATGCGGGAGAGGAAGGTCAAGATCAAATTACTCCCGTCCTTCAGCTTATTACTGCGGTTTGTCCGCGTATATAATAAGAGAGACAAGGAAAAAGAAGCGTCCGAGGAGTTCATCAGCTTGCGGACCCAGGTCAAGAGGGAATTGTTTTCGTATCCACTCATAACGGTCTATCCCCTGGCTAAATTCTTTTTCATGTATGTGGTAAAACGCGGATTCCTGGACGGCTTTTACGGGTTATGGCTGTCCTTACTGTCAGCTTATTATGAGATCCTGGTGGTTCTGAAATTTTGGCGTATGGGGACTAAGTAAATGGCTGTTATAAACGTACTCTGCCTGGCCAATCATGAACGTTTGGGTGGCGGTGAGAAGAGTTTTAGCGAATTGGTCAAGGGCCTGGACCGGCAAGTTTTCCGGCCGGTAGTGATCGGCCCGCAGGCTGGCCTTTTCCGGGAAACCATGGAAACTACTGGATTGAAATATTACCCGCTGCCGCTGGGAGAATCGGCTAAGATCGGGATTATTGGATTATACAATATTGTGCGCGCCATCAGGGAAATAGTGAAAGCAGAGCAGATCACCCTGCTTTATGCTTGCACTATTAAAAGCTTATTACTGGGGCGGTTAGGTACTTGCGGCAAGAGTATCCCGGCTATTTGGCATGTCCGTACGATGAAGACTCATGGTATGCTGGATTGGCTGATACCGGTTTTAGCTGCCAGGATCATTACTATTTCAGAGGCAGTTAAAGGAAAAATACCAAATTTTTATAAAAAAAGGACTACCGTCCTGCCTAATGCTATTAACCTGGCTGAAGCTGGCCAGAAAAGCATTGAATTCGACTTTAGAAAGAGATATAATATAAGTTCTGATACTATTCTTTTCGGCGTGATCGGACGGATCGCGCAGGAAAAAGGGCAAAGTTACTTTATTGAAGCCGCAGCCAGGATTGCACCCGAATATCCAAAAGCCAGGTTTATCCTGGCTGGAGAGCCATTTTTAGCAGAAGATAATAAGTACCAGGCACATTTAAAGGACCTGGCCCAGTCCCTGGGTATAGCAGATAAGCTTATCTGGCCCGGGTATGCGCCTAATATCTGGCCAGTAATAGGGGCTTTGGATATTGTTGTGGTACCATCTTTAAGAGAAGGGTTTGGCCGCATCCTGGTAGAAGCCATGGCTATGGGCAAACCAATCATTGCTTCAAGAATAGGCGGGATCCCGGAAATAGTCCAGGACCGCCAGGAAGCTTTGCTGGTCACAGCAGGAGATAGCGCCTTATTAGCCCAGGCTATGCGGGAAATATTAGCTGATGCTAATTTACGGCAGGCATTGGCCCAGAACGGGAAAAAGACTGCCCAGTCAAAATTCGGCCTGGAATTATATCACGATAAAATCCATAAAATATTCCAGGAAAGTCTCTCTAAATACTAATGAAAATATTAAAAATTGATCCTCATCCAGTACCTTATAGCTGGGCCTGGTCCTGTGAACGGGCCTTAAAGCAACTGGGTGTTGATATCTCCATGTTCTTTTACCGGGATCACTACCTGCAAGCCAGGATATGGCGTTGGGCCAAAGCCAAATTACCCTGGCTGCTAAAAATGGAAACCAGGCAGATGAACCGGCACTTGTTAGCCACAGCAGCAAGGCAGAAGCCTGAGATAGCTTTTTTCTCTAAAGGTGAATTAGGCGATGCAGCTACTTTGCAGGAATTGAAAAAAATTGGCTGCCGGCTGGTCAACTGGATATCAGATGACCCTTTTCGGTATTTAAGTATTGAAGTTATGCGTGAGTATGATTACTTTTTTGTTTATGACCCTTATTTCCTGGATCCCCTGGCGCAAAAAGGAGTAAAAAAACCATTATATTTGCCTTTAGCCTGCGATGAGGAAGTTTTTAAGCCTGTGGACTTGACCCGGGAGGAAAAGATAAAGTATGGCAGTGACCTGTGTTTTATCGGTACCTATGACCAAGCCAGGGAATCTTTACTCGCACCTTTGGCTAAAAAATATAACCTGCGTATTTGGGGCCCCGGCTGGAAAAAACATGCGGTTAATGATAACCTGAAACACTGCCTCAGGGATGGCTTTTATTCTCCGCGGGATATTAATAAAATTTATAATGCCAGCAAGATCTGTTTGAACCTGCATCATGCCCAGACTGTTTGGGGAGTTAATATGCGGGCTTTTGAAGCAACAGCCAGCGGGTGCCTGCTGGTAACGGATAATCCTAAAGAACTGGGAGCGCTTTTTGACCTCGGTAGAGAAGTGGTGGTTTACCAGCAGGAAAAAGACTTGCCGGATTTGCTTGACCATTATCTCTCACATGACGGGGAAAGGGCGGCGATAGCCGCTGCCGGGCAAAGAAAAGCTCACCAGGAGCATACTTATCTCCAGCGCCTGAAAAAAATACTGGCCGTGATCAAGGAGCAGCAGAATGTTTAAAGAAATAAAATACCGCGGACAATTATTGGCGATCATAATCAAGAGAAAATACCAGAAGGAAGGGATCTCTTTTTTTACTCCTAATGAATTTTCGCAGCAGCTAGCCTATATGAAACATGGCCAGGGACATAAAATATCGCCGCATGTGCATAAGAAGGTCCCCCGGAGGGTGGTCTATACTCAGGAAGTCTTATTCATTAAGAGCGGCCAGGTTAAGGTCGATCTTTATACCCAAAAACGAAAATACCTGGAGTCGTTTATCCTTAATGCCGGGGATGTGATCCTGCTGGCTTACGGTGGTCATGGTTTTACCATGCTCAAACCCTCAGAGATCATCGAAGTTAAACAAGGCCCGTATGTAGGCCAGGAAGATAAAGTCAGATTTGAAGGGAAATAACATGTTCATACCGGTTAATGAACCTTTATTAGGAGCGGAAGAACTGGCTAATGTTACCACCGCGGTCAAAACCGGCTGGATATCCTCTGAAGGAAAATTCGTTAAGCAATTTGAGGATGAATTTGCCGGCTATATTGGAGTCAAATACGGGGTGGCTGTATGTAATGGCACTGCTGCTTTGCATTTAGCGCTGGCTACTTTGGGCATAGGTAAAGGTGATGAGGTTATAGTACCGGCTTTCACTATGATCGCTTCTGTATATGCCATTATTTATTGCGGCGCTACGCCGGTACTGGTAGATGCGGATCCGGAAACCTGGTGCATGGACGTATCCCAGATCGAGAAAAAGATCACCCGGAAGACCAAAGCCATTATGCCAGTCCATATCTATGGCCATCCAGTGGATATGGATCCCTTGCTGGAAATAGCTAAAAAACATAAATTAATAATTGTGGAAGACGCTGCGGAAATACATGGCGGTGAATATAAGGGCCGCAAAGCCGGCGGGCTGGGGGAGATAGGTTGTTTCAGCTTCTATGCCAATAAGATAATCACTACCGGTGAAGGCGGGATGCTGGTTACCAATGACCAGGATATTTATGAAAAAGCCAAGATCCTGCGCAATATGGCTTTTTCAGAAGGCAAGAGATATATCCACTATGAAATAGGTTTTAATTATCGTATGACCAACCTGCAGGCAGCCGTGGGCCTGGGCCAACTGCACCAGGTTAAGAAACTACTGGAGATCAAGATCAGGAATGCCCATTCTTATAATGAGAAGCTAAAACACATACCGGGGATCACTTTGCCGGTGCAAAAACCCTGGGCCAAGAATGTATATTGGATGTATTCCATATTGATAGAAAAGGATTTTGGCTTGCCGGCTGGACAGGTGCAAGCCAAACTTAAAGAAATGGGAGTGGATACCCGGGCTCTTTTTGTCCCTATGCATCAGCAACCGGTATTATTGAAGATGGGCCTGTTCAGCAGGGAAAAATACCCGGTCAGTGAAGAACTTTCACAAAAAGGCTTTTATCTGCCCAGCGGCACGGCGCTGACCGAAGAGCAGATCGAAGTAGTCTGCCAGTCATTGGCCCAAATTAAAAAGCAGCATTAAAGGAGAATTAATGGGCTCTACATTTAAGAAATATGCTTCTTATTATGATCTGATCTACCAGGATAAGGATTACCGGGACGAGATAAAATACCTGGAAAAGATCTTTGCCAAATATAGCCAAAAGAAGATCAGGTCGATACTGGATATAGCTTGCGGGACTGGCAGTCATCTGCTGCTCTTAGCTGAACGCGGATACCGGCTTTGCGGCAGTGACCTGTCCAAGGACATGACCCAGATTGCCTGCTTGAAAGCCGACCGGAAAGGGCTTAAAGTATCGATCAAAGGAAATATGCCTATGCAGCAAGTTAATTTCAGGCAGACTTTTGATGCGGTTATCTGCATGTTCGCGGCTATTGATTATTTAACTGAGATCAAAGACCTGCAAAAGACTTTTGCCCAGGTACACAAACATCTTAGGCCCGGCGGACTGTTTATTTTTGATATTTGGAACGGGATCAAATTTCTTACTTCCCATTCACCTAAACGCACTAAAATAGTTAGAGCTGAAGGATTGCGGATCAGAAGAGTTTCCACTACCAAAGTCATGCTCTTGACCAACAGGGCGGTGATCAGTTTTGATTGTGCCATAACTAAAGGCGGCAAAATAGTCGAGCATTTTAAGGAAGATCATCAAGTCAGGTATTTTTTTCCGGCCGAAATAACACATTTCCTGGAGCAGGAAGGATTCACCTTGCAGGCCATACTGCCATTTATGGGATTTAACCAGGATGCTTGTACCAATGCCTGGAACCTGACTTTTGTCGCTAAACGCCACTAAACAGCCGGGAGGCCAGGGTTGAAGAAGCTTATATTGTTTTTTCCCAGGATCAGCGGTGCCGGCGGCGCGGAAAGGCTGCTCTTCGAAGAATACAAGTTTTTTAAAGCCCAGGGAGTCCAGATCAGTCTCTTTACGTATGCGGTCAAGCCAGAAGCTTTGTTTAACTATACTAT
Organism: Elusimicrobia bacterium UBA6262; assembly: GCA_002441095.1. Lineage (GTDB taxonomy): Bacteria > CAYTYR01 > UBA6262 > UBA6262 > UBA6262 > UBA6262. The sequence continues at coordinate 34,443 of DJVG01000034.1, read as the reverse complement.
TGATGACCTGGTAGTTATAGGGGCCAGGAACCATGTGGTTAAATTCTTTAAGCTGCTCCAGGCTATCCGTAAGTTTAAGCCAGAGTTAGTCATTGCTCCTACTGGTTTTGAGATGTTGTTTTTACTTTCTTCCCTGCTCGGATTCCGCTATGTACTGCATATTCATGGCACTATGTTCAGGTTCCCTGCAGAAACCACGAAATACAGCTTAATTTTCCGTAAAAATTTTAACCAGGCCCGCAATTTGATAGCTGGCAACAGGGAATTTATTAAAGAAAAGGTGAAACTGGGCTGGGGCCAGTGGGTCAAAGGGCAATTGGCCGGTTTATTGAATTACTGGGCGGTACGTAAAGCCTCTGCTGTTTTGGTGTTAAGTGAACAAATGCGGACCGAAGTACGCTTGCTTTACCGCCGGGACAGTATAGTGCTCAGGGGTGCTTTGCCCCGGGTAGTATTTTCCTGGAAATCAGCCCGGGACCTGAGGGCCATTAAAGGATGGCAGGACAAGATAGTTATTTTTTCCCTGGGGCGTTTAGACCAGAGAAAAAGGGTGAATTTGCTGATCAGGTCCTTAGCCCTGGCTTTAAAGCAAAAACCAAACCTGCGCCTGGTGATCGGCGGGACCGGCGAAGAAAAAGAAAACCTGGTCCAGCTGGTTAGCGAACTGGGATTAGGACAGGCAGTAGAGTTTGCCGGATTCATTAATGACCGTGAATTATATGATTATTACCAGGCTTGTGATATTTTTGCTTCGCCGGCCTGGGCTGATTATGACCTGACTGTTTATGAAGCCCTGGCTTTCGGTAAAAAAGTAGTGCTGACAGATGAAATGGAATTTGGCCCTGACCTGGCCGGCAATGAACGGATCTTCCTGCCGCCGCCGGAGGAAAAGGCTTATGCCCAGGCTTTGCTGGCAGCGATCGACTGTAAAGTTTCTTCAGTTATAGATCTTCAGCCATACACTTGGGATAATTATTTCACCACAATTCAACAGCTCTGCGAAAGAGTACTCAAGTCATGAACCTTCCCCGCAAGATATTTAAAAATACGGGAATTATCATCGCCGGCCAGTTTATTACCAAAGTTATCGGACTGGCGGTTACTGTTTACCTGGCCCGCTACCTGGGCGGGGAGAACTTCGGCGTATATAACCTGATCTTTTCTTTTATCGGGTTCTTTGCCATCATCTCTAAATTTGGCATGGATGATATATTAGTACGCGACATCGCCAGGGACAAAGGAAGAGCGGCCATCCTGCTGGGCAATGCTATTGTCATGAAATCCTGCCTGACCCTGCTCGCTATCATGGCGTGCATAGCCTCTGTCTGGATGCTGCATTACCCGCTACCTACGGCTAAACTTATTACTGTGACTTCAGTTTACCTGGCTTTCCTCACTTTCAGCCAGATGTACGAAACAATATTCAAGGCCAATTTAGCCATGGAATATCCTACCGGAGTGAATGTTTTTGGCGGCCTGTTATTATCGGGACTTATTTTTGTCGGCATTTTGCTGAAGATGAGCCTGACTTATTTTGTCCTGGTATTTGCTTTTTATCTTATTCCCGGGCTGATTTTCCTTATTTACATTTCAGGAAAACTGGTACGGCCTGATTTTAGGGTCGATCTAAAGGTATGGCGTTACCTGTTCAGGGAATCATGGCCCCTGATCATGATGAGCCTCTTCGTTATCACTAATAACCGCATCGATGTGTTGTTCCTCTCAAAAATGCGCACCGAACTGGATATTGGATACTATGCTGCTGCCTACCGCTTGACCGAGGCTTTAGGGGTCATACCCATGGCGGTCAGCGTTTCTGTTTATCCTCTGCTGTCCCAGTATTACCATTCCCAGAGGGATTCTTTTCACCGGGTCTACCAGTTTAGCATGAAGTATATCATTATCCTGGCCGTGCCTCTGGCTATCGGCGGAACTATCCTGGCTGCGCCGATAATCGATTTTTTATATGGCAGTAAATACGCCCCGTCTGCAGGGGCTTTGGCTATCCTCTGCGTGACCGAGGCGACGATCTTTATCAGTTATATCCAAACGCAGGGTTTTATCGCCATCAACCGCCAGAAAATTAACACCCTGATAATGGGATTAATGACCATCCTCAGCGTGGGTTTTAATATCGCTTTAATACCCAGGTTCAATTTTATCGGTTCCAGCATCACCACCCTGATCTCTCAGGGGTTTGGCCTGATGCTGGGATTTTATTTTATGAATAAATTCGTGGGAGACCTAAAATTCACCTTATGGCCGGTATTGCTCAGCGGCGTACTGATGGGACTGGGCATCTACTGGATCGATCTGCAGGTGATCGCCAGGATAGCGATCGGGATAGTCATTTATGTGGCTGGCCTTTATTTCTTTAAAGGCATTAATTCCCAGGACCGGGACCTTATCGCCAAAATATTCAGGAAAAATTAATGGCTAAAAAAATAATATTTATTGAGGACCATAAGGAAATAGGCGGCGGTCAAATGAATTTATTGGCCCTGCTGAAGGCACTGCCGCGGGATATCTGCCAGCCAGTCCTATTGTGCCCTGAGGGCAGATTGCAGCGTGAAGCAGAGGCCTTGGGATTACCGGTGCGGACGCTGGTAATGCCAGTGTTAAAAAACCTTAACCTGTTGGCCTATTGGCGGTCGGTGAAGGTAATCCGGGATATAATCCTCCGGGAACAAGCTGACATCGTCCATACCAATTCCCTCAAGAGTAACCTGATAGGAGGGGTGGCTGCTAAACTGGAGCACAAACCTTTGCTGTGGCATGTGAGAGTGATTTTTCGCCATCCTTTGCTGGATACTATTTCCTTTTTAATGGCTAACCGGGTGATCTTGGTATCAGAAGCAGTCAGACGCCGTTTTTTATGGTTTTTACGTAAAAACCGGAAAATCAAGGTAGTCTATAATGGTATAGATATTGCCGCATATGCCAGTATACCGTTGGTAGATATAAAAAAAGAATTTTCCCTGGACCAGGGAACACTATTAATTGGTATGGTCGCCAGGTTAAATAAGGGTAAGGGTTTTGAGTATTTCGTACAAGCGGCGGAACTGGTGTTGAAAGACCAGCCACAAGCCCGTTTCCTGATCATTGGCGGGGATTTTGGCAGTGCTGGCAGTTACCGGCGGAAGATCGAAAAATTGGTGGCGGAAAAAGGACTTAAAGACAAAGTTATATTCACCGGTTTCAGGAAAGACGTGATCGGCATTATGAAGAGCCTGGATATTTTGGTCCTTTCTTCAGAATCAGAATCATTCGGACGGGTATTGGTAGAAGCCATGGCCTGTGGCGTGCCGGTGGTCGCCAGCCGGGTGGGTGGGATACCGGAAGTAGTGGGAGAGGATAGTGGCATCCTGGTCCAGAAGGGTGATATGAGCGGTTTCAGCCAGGCGGTCAATATGTTATTGAAGGATAAGGACAAAGCTGCCGGCCTTTCTGCGCGGGCAGCTAAACGGGTACAGACACTTTTTAATATTCAAAATAATGTCTCCTCTTTTATTGCCCAGCTGCCAAAGGAACAAGAATAATGAAAACAAAACGGCTATATTGGTATAGCGGTATCATGATCCTGGTCTTGTATGTTTTATGCCTGAGTTACCGTATTGGCTTTGATGACCAGGCTTATTATGCCGGGCAGGCCTCAGGTGAATTTGCTAATTTTGCGCAGTTGACAAGAACCCTTAAACATGTTTTTGTAAATAATATTTCTAATCATCCATTATTTTCTGCTGGTTTAGTGTTTTTAAGTTATTTATCTTCCGGAAATGTATATGTGACGATATTTATAATAAAAATATTTAATATTTTATTCATAATTTTGTCTTTTTTCCTGCTTTATAAATATTTTGCACTATGCTTTAAGAAGGAGTTACTTGCTCCTTTCCTGGTCTTTCTATTGATCGCTTTAAATCCTGACATCTTTATTACTACTGGTAAGATCAGCACTGAAATACCATTTTTATTCATGACTATTGTCAGCATGTATTGTTTTGAATTATATTTTAGTGAATTAAGTCGTATTAAAGCAGGAATTTTCTTAGTAGCAAGTATCATGTTTTGGGTAATTGCCAGTTATTTACGCGATGTTGGGTATATACTTATTCTGGCCATGGTTTTGTACGCTGTTTTTAGTAAAAAGTCTTTAAAAGCAATAGCATTTCTCTTAATACTGATTGTCCCGATGATTTTTGAATATTCATATATAAAAAATGCTATCATGCATTATTTAACCTCTATATTTAGTAATCCCCAAAGTATGATAAGCAGGGGATTATGGTATGCGCGAAATGGGATCCCGCAAATAGTATTACCCTTTGAGCTGGCCAGGGGTTCGGCTGTTATATCCTATGGAATAAGCTTAGCGATAGTCTACGGGTTTATAGTTAAAGTAATCAAAAGCATAAGTGTTTTTGATATATATATTGTTATTTATATCCTGGTATTCCTAAATTATCTTGAAGTAAGCGGCAGATGGTTCATACCAATTATACCTTTTCTCCTTTTTTATTTTGCCCACGGGATCCAGAGTGTTTTAGCTGATTGCGCAAATTTAATACATCGCCAACGTATAGTCGGGAGAAGAATCTCTTTTGCCATAATAACAGCGATAATTATCTCCTATGGGCAAATAGACATGAACTATGTTATCGATTTAAATAGCCATCGCTTGTTTTATCCTCCTATCGCCAGAAATTATGCTGAAGCGGGCGAATTTATTGCCCGGACCAGCACTGGCAATGATCATGTTATGTCAGCCCAGCCAGGGTATATGGCGTTATATGCAAGAGTTCAGGTTGATGGGATAAACCAGGTGGCTCCGGATCAATTATGGAAAATCATTATGGATGGTGAATATAATTATCTTGTTTCCAGCCAGGGTAATGGAAAAAGCTTACTCAAAACTGAGCACTTCATCCGGCAGTTTATCCAGGCCTATAGTAATAGATTTAAAGAAGTATTTAACTCTGATGATAAAGTGCGGGTATATAAAATAGTAAAAGACATCAATCTGCAGTTGACTGATGAAACGAATTTATTACAGGATCCGGAATTTGAATTAAAAGACTATCAGGGTAATTATTTAAAATGGACAAGATGGGGTGACGGGGGATTGGAAATACAATCCGCTGTGGATAAAAAAGGAGCCTTGATTTTCGCCAGGCAAGATGCTGGGCATGAAGCGCTCAGGCAGGAAGTAATAGTAGATAAAAGCAAGACTTACGCTCTTTCTTTTAATGCCAAAACAGACCGTCCGGAAAGCTTTCGGGTAGATTTTGACAAAAAAAGGATTGTAGTTACGGAAAAAGCAGAGAAAAAATACTACCTGACCTTTATTCCAAATAAAGATAAGATCTTGATTGAGCTGCGGCAACGCAGTCCTGGTAATACCTGGTTTTATGATATCCGGTTATATGAAGCATCTGTCCAAAAGGAATATAAATTTGAAGGGGTTTTTGTTAATCAGCAGCCATATCAATTAGAGTTTAATGCTAAAACTAACCAGATTGGCAGCGGCCGCTGTGAGATATATGCCGATGATAGCTTGATCGCTTCGATTAAAATCGATTCCCTGGAATGGAAACCTTACCAGGTTAAGATGAAGAAAATACCATATAAACCTACCTTCCTTTTTGTCCAGCGGGAAATTGGCTGTGCCTGGATAAACAAAGTAAAATTAGTGAATCTCATAAGCGGTGAAGCAGTGGTGCTTTATGATAAATAAAGGGGCGCAAGGATTGAAAATAGCCATTGTCCATGATTATTTGAACCAGTATGGCGGGGCGGAAAAAGTAGTGGAAGCTTTACACGAACTTTATCCGGAAGCGCCTATTTATACTACAATTTATCTGCCAGAACAGATGCCGGATACTTTCCGGAAAATGGATATCCGTACTTCTTTTATGCAAAAACTGCCTTGGCTCAAGAAACATTTCAAGAAGTATCTGGCTCTTTATCCACGGGCTATAGAAAGTTTTGATTTTTGCGGTTACGATTTGATCCTTTCTTCGTCCAGCGCTTGGGCCAAGGGAGCTAAACATGCGCAAAAGACCCTACATATTTGTTATTGTTATACTCCGATGCGCTGGGTCTGGAGCTATGAAAAATATGTGGAACGGGAACATATCCCGTCCTGGGCGGAGTTAGGTTTAAAAGGATGCATCCGTTATTTAAAAAGATGGGATTTGCGCACTAATAACCGGGTGGACAAGTTCATTGCCATTTCCAACCTGATCCGTGACCGGATCAAGCGCTGCTACGGGTTGGACTCTGCGGTGATCTATCCTCCGGTGGAAACTGCCAGGTTTAAGATCGCTCCGCAGTTAAAAGACTATTTTCTTTTAGTTTCCAGGTTAAATCCATATAAAAGAGTGGATGTTGTAGTAGAGGCATTTAACCGATTAGGCCTGCCTTTGGTAATTATCGGGGAAGGACCGGATAAAAAGAACCTGCAGAAGATAGCCAAACCTAATATCCAATTCCTGGGCCAGGTCTCTGATGAAGTGATAGCGGAACACTGCAGCCAATGCCAGGCTTTTATTTTCCCCGGGGAAGAAGACTTTGGCATCGCCCCGGTAGAGGCCATGGCTGCCGGCCGGCCGGTCATTGCTTTTGCCGCTGGCGGGGCTTTGGAAACCGTGGTGGATGGGCAGACCGGGGTTTTTTTTAAGGAACAAACTCCAGCATCTCTGATCAAGGCAGTAGAGCATTTCCGGCAAATGAAGTTTAATCCGGACATTATCCGGGCCCAGGCTCTTAAGTTCGATAAAGAAGTATTTAAAAAATCCCTCAAGGCTTATATTGATGGAATTTTATGAAATTGTTTATTGATGCGCGCATGCTGGGTAATGCCGGTATCGGATGCTATATACAGAATATAATCAAAAACATTGACCAGCTGGCTTCTGGAGAAGATATCCAGCTAACCGCGTTCCTTAACAGCGGCGATGAAAAATATTTAGGCCGGCTTGAGCACACTGCTGTGATGCAGGCGCTGAGCCGGACCAGATTTTACGGCCTGAAAGAACAGGCCATGTTAACCTATTATCTGGCTGCGCTTAAACCTGACCTGGCCCATTTCCCTAATTTTAATGTGGCTCTGCGCAAAAAAATCCCTTTCGTAGTGACCATACATGATCTCTCCTGTTTAAGATCTTCCGGCGCCTGCCAGGGTATCCCCGCCAGGTTCTATGCGGCTTTTATGATCGGGTTTGCCTGCCGTCATTCCAGATTGATCATTACTGATTCCCAATACAGCAAGCAGGATATTATGAATACTATTCATGTGCCAGAGTCAAAAATCAGGGTTATTTATCCGGCGGTGGATACTAACTATCAATCAGTCAAGGACCCATATCTGCGGCTGGCAAAATATAATCTTCCGGAAAAATATATATTATATGTGGGTAATCACGAAAAAAGGAAGAATATCCCGGCGCTGATCGCTGCCTTTAGCCGAAGCCAGGCGGTACAAGAATACAAATTGGTCATAACCGGCCGGCAAGACCTGCGCCGCAAAGAAATTTATCAGACCATTGATGCTTTAAATATGGGAGAAAGAATAGTCTTTACCGGTTATTTCCCGGAAGATGATCTCCCGGCGCTTTATACCCAAGCCGGCTTGCTGGCTTTCCCTTCTTCATATGAAGGATTTGGTTTGCCGGTGCTGGAAGCCATGGCTTGTGGTACCCCGGTAGTTTGTTCCCGGTCCAGCTCCCTGCCTGAAGTTTCCGGGGAGGCAGCAGTGATCATTAATCCTGCTGATATTCCTGGTTTTACCTACGCTATTGATAATGTCTTAAGCGACCAGGACTTGCGCCAGCGACTCAGGGAAAAAGGATTCCAAAGAGCCAGGCAGTTTACCTGGGAAAGAGCCGCTAAAGAACACATACAAGTATATAAAGAAGTCTTATGAAATGTATAGGGAAGAAAATGCTGAATTTGAAAACAAATAGAGCCAGGATCATCATGGTGATAAGTTATGTAGTTTTGATCTATTTAACCTTGCCGGTCATGCGACCGGTTTTAAATTATTTAAAAGCTCATTTGGGCATAAGATTCGGCCTGTATACTGACGTTGTGCTTATAGCCATGATGTTCGGTCTGGCCGTGACATTTATTAGAAGCAAGCTTACTTGGAAACAATGGCTCGTCGTATCTGCGGTCTTCTTTTTGTATGGGTATGGGCTGAAAGTATTAAAGATCCCTGAGGAAAGGATCCACTTGCTGGAATATGGCTTCTTAAGCTTCCTGGTTTACCAAATATACTCGTCAGCCAGGCCGGTACTGACTGGTTACTGGCAAACCTTCCTTACCGTATGCTTTATTGGCACCCTGGATGAGATCATCCAGTATTGTCTCCCGAACAGGGTAGGGGATATCAGGGATATAATACTGAATATAGTAAGCGGTTTGCTGGGCTTGATCCTGACCGTTGTATGTTACCAAAAAACTGCCAAAATTCTTCCCAAGTCTCCTCATTTATGATATAATTCAAAAATATGGATAATGACATTTTAACTGACCAGCAAATAGCAGATGCTACTGCTCCCAAAAAAGTAATTGCCAGTGCGACTGTGATGATCACGGTGATAGCCTTGGTCAGCAAGGTATTTGGCTTTATTGGCAGTTTTATCCTGGCAGCGAAATTTGGCGCTACCTATAAGACTGATGCTTATTTCGTGGCGTCCAATATCCCTGAATTGCTCAGGGATGTGCTGGCTGGGGGGGCATTAACCAGCGCTTTTATTCCTGTTTATACTACCTATCTGGCTAAAAATCAGGAAGAAGAGGCACAAAAGCTGGCGTCCGGCATATTTAATATACTTGTTGTAGCCCTGGTCCTCATGACTTTGTTTGGGATAATTTTTGCTCCCACCCTGACTCGCCTGGTTGCTCCAGGCTTCAAGGGTGAAACTTTAGACCTGGCGATCAGGCTTACCCGCTTATTTTTCCCGGCTATTATTTTCCTCGGGCTAGCTTCGCTTTTTGGCGCTATTCTTAATTCTTATCACCATTTCACGGTACCAGCTTTACAGCCGCTGCTCTTAAATACCGCCAATATAGTATGCATGCTTTTACTGGCTCCGTTCATTGATATATATGCTCTGGTGGTCGGCGCGCTTATAGGTGGAGTGCTTATCACGGTGATAAACCTGCCGCTCTTATATAAAAAAGGATTACGCTACCTTCCGAAATTCAGTTTGGAACAGGAAGGCATTAAAAAGATCGGGGTCCTCTGGTTTCCCTTGATCCTGGGACTTTCCGTGAACCAGTTGAATATTGTGGTCAGTAAAATACTGGCTTCCGGCCTATCCGCCGGCAGTATTTCCGCGTTGAATTATGCCAATCTTATTAACCAGATCGCGCCCAGTGTCTTTGGGGTAGCGGTTTCTACCGCAATTTTTCCCAGTTTATCCTGGCATATAGCTTTGAATGAACATGAAAAATTCAGGGAAATAGTTTCCAAGGCGATCAGGGTATGTTTGATCATTACGGTGCCGTTAACGCTTGCTTTAGCCTTCCTTAGCCTGCCGGTGATCAGGTTCCTTTTTGAAAGGGGAGCATTTGACCGGCAAGCCACGATCCTGACTTCAGGAGTGCTGGTATATTTTGCCATCGGTACCTTTGCTTTGGCTGTGAATTATGTCCTGATCAGGTCTTTTTATGCTCTTAGTGATACTAAAACCCCGGTCAAACTGGCGGTAACCGCTGTAGTTAGCAATATTGTCCTGAGTTTGCTTTTGATCACCCTGATGGCGCAAAATGGCCTGGCCCTGGCCAGCTCAATAGCCGCGATGGTGCAAATGGGCTTATTGTTGATCTACTTGCAGAGGAAGATCGGTAAATTAAAATTAAAGCGGTTAGCCGCTGATTTTATAAAAACCATTGTCTCCGGCTTGATCTCGGTGGGAGCAGGTGTGTTGTGCCTGTCCAAACTCAATCTTATCTTGGCCCAAAATACTTTCCTGGGACAAATACTCAGTTTAGGCATCGTCGGCCTGGTGATAACTGTACTTTACCTGCTCCTGATCTCTGTGCTTAAAGTGGAACAGACAGATGCGTTTTTGGATATGATCAAAAAAAGGTGGCAAAAAGCAGGTTAAAGGAGATTAAACGAATTTGAATATTGTTTTTGTTACCAGGTCTTATACCAAAAAAGGAGGAATTTCCCGTTGTGTAGTAGAACTGGCTGAAAAATTCAGCCAGGATCATAGCATACATGTTTTTACAAACTGCTGGGATAAAGACCTGATTAGAGCTAATATTATTTTCCACAAAATAAAAGCAATTTTCTGGCCGTTTTTTTTAAAAGTCTTTAGTTTTGTTTGGTGTGGCAGCAGGAAATTAAAAACCAGCTCTTTTGACCTGGTCATAGGCCCGCTGGGGGATGTTTCCAAGGCTGATATCCTGGTAGCGCATAGCTGCCACCGGGCCTGGATCGAAATAAAAAAGAAAGATCCATGGGAACGATTGAAATACTGGCTGAATCCATTGCACCATATAGTGCTCTTTTTAGAAAAGAATTCACTGAAAAAGGGCCACTATAAAAAAATCATCAGTATTTCCCGGTTGACCAAAAATGACCTGGGCAAGTATTATCAGCTCCCGGAAGAAGATATAACCGTGATCTATAATGGGGTTAATACTGTAGAATTTACCCCTGAGAACAGGAATAGATACAGGCCAGGGCTGCGCCAGGAGCTGGGATTTTCCGAGACCGATATCTTATTGCTCTTTGCGGCTAACGAGTTTAAACGCAAAGGATTAAGGACGCTTTTGGAAGCAGTTGCTTTACCGATGCAAAATGCTCCTGTAAAGCTGCTCATAGTAGGCGGGGATAGCCCTGACCGGTACACTGGCTTGATCAGGAAACTAAAGATAAAAGAGCAGACTTACTTTTGCGGGCCGCGCCACGATATGAACCGGTTTTATGCGGCCAGCGATGTTTTTGTACTGCCGACAAAACTAGAACCGTTTGGTTTGGTGATCACTGAAGCCATGGCCAGCGGCTTGCCGGTAATTACCAGCCGGCTGGCCGGGGCTGCGGAATTGATCACAGACGGAGAGACAGGATTATTATTGAAGGATCCGGAAAATCCCGGTGAATTGCAGGATAAAATATTCAAACTGGTCAGGGATGCCGGTTATCGTGATAAAATGGGAGCCAATGCTTCTGCCTTTATCCAGAATTACTCCTGGGACAGGATCGCGGGTCAATACGAGAAAATATTTGGAGGCCTAACAGGGTGAACATCTGTATCTTTACCAGAACAACTTTAGCGCATAGCATCGGCGGTATGGAAGTCCATACTGACTTGCTGGCGAAAGGATTGGCGCAACAGGGGCATACAGTCACCATTATTACTACCGGTAACAAAAACGGCAAACTCTCTGAAACCATGGCTGGCGTGATTGTCTTTTACCTGGCTGGGACTAAACCTGGCAGGTATTCTCAAAAATGGTACCGCCAGAGTGTGATTAAATTCAGCGAATTGCAGCAGCAGCAGCCTTTTGATATAGTCTGCAGTGAAAGCGCCGGGGCGTTTGGTTTGCTCAGGTCTTCTCTCTATAAGAAAACCGGGATCCCGGTAGTGGTTATTTTCCATGGCATCTTTTATAATGAGCTAAAGACCCGGTTTAATCTTGGTTTTAGCCTGAAAACACTGGCTGCCGCCGGATATTACCTGCTTACATATATTTTCCGGGATATGCGCCTGGTTACCCGGGCCAAAGCTATTATCGCTACCAGCCAGGAACAAAATCATTTGATCAAAAAGTTTTATTTCCTGCCGGAAAATAAAATATTTACTGTTTTTAACGGCATTGATACTAAAGTAGTGCTGGCAGATACAAATCTGAAGAAGACTTTAGGATTTAATGATTGGGATAAAATTATATTAAGTGTAGCCAGGTTGAAAAGAGAAAAAGGACTGCATGTGATTTTAAAGGCCCTCCCAGAGATACTAGTGGATATACCTGATGCCAAGCTATTGATCGTAGGTGATGGTGAATATCGGGAATATTTGGAAAATCTTGCTACGGAACTGGGGCTACTGGGCAAGGTGGTATTTGCCGGGGCAATACCCTATGAAGAACTGGGTAAATATTTCCAGCTGGCCGACGTTTTCGTTAATTCAACGATCAGGGAAAACGGATATGACTTGACCATTATCCAGGGTATGGCTTATGGCAAACCAGTGATTGTTTCCAGGTTGAAATCATTGGCCGGTGTTATTGATGACGGCAAAAATGGATTCCTGGTGGGTAGGGGAGAGGTTAAGGAACTAAGCCGCGTTGTACGGAAAGTATTGCAGGATCCCCAGATAATGCTGGAGACAGGAAAGGCAGCGCAACGGCAAGCACAATCTTTATTTAGCGTTGAAAGCATGGTGCATACTACGATCAAGGTATTCGAAAAATGCTTATCCGGAAACTGAAACACAGGCTGGCTAAAATAAGGGAAAAAATATGGCCAACCGGATTTGACGGCTGGTTACGCATCTATCCTACCTTGCGTTGCAACTTAAACTGTACTTATTGTGTCCATAGTCATAATTTACCAGCATCAAGTGCCGATAAGTATCAGTTGCTACCCTGGCAGAAATGGGCAGAGTTTATCAATCAGGCCGGAAAAAATGTGATCTTTACCGGCGGCGAGCCGTTCCTATACCCTGATTTTGTTAAGTTATTAAATGCTATCAGTGCCGGAATAAAAGTCAAGATATATTCAAATTTCGGCGCGGATATGCAAGACTATATTAAAAATTGCCAGCGGCCGGTAATATTTTTCGGGACTTATCATCCTGCCAGTGGGCCGGTGGGGAAGTTCATCGAGACGATCAATGCCCTGCGGGCGGCAGGCAAGTTCCAGGGTAGTATCCATATGGTTGGCTGGGCCAAGCAATTAGATTATATCACCAAAGCCCAGGAAGAGTTTACCCGGCATAATTGGTATGTGTATATAGACGATGACCAATACCTGCAGGATGACAGCTCCGGCATGAAATTTAAGAAAAAGGTCAGGTGTACGCGCCGGATCTATCTCCTGGCCCCGGATGGCCGGAGATATTTATGTATTTCTAAGCTGCTGCGCCAGAAAGATGCCTTGGGTAATGTACTGGAAACAGGTTTAGGGGTTGACCAGGTAGCTATGGAATGCCAGGAATATGGCTACTGCAATCCGTGCGATAAACTTGGCGAAACAAAGATCGTATTAGTAAAGGAGTGAACGGTTATGGATCTGGCAAAATCATTCACCGGTAAAAAAGTAATGATCACCGGCGGTCTGGGATTTATCGGTAGCACCCTGGCTTACCGGCTGGTTGAGTATGGGGCTAAAGTAGTCTTAGTTGATTCATTAATACCTGAATATGGCGGGAATCTTTTTAATATCCATGGGCTGGAAGATAAACTAACCGTTAATATTGCTGATGTCCGTGACCAATCCGGTATGGATTACCTGGTACAGGGACACGACTATATTTTCAACCTGGCCGGGACCTTAAGCCATACTGACAGCATGAAAGATCCTTTTACTGACCTGCAAATAAACTGTGTAGCCCAGCTATCCATCCTGGAATCATGCCGGAAATATAATCCCAAGGTAAAAATACTCTTTGCCGGTACCCGTGGCCAATATGGGAAGGCAGATTATTTGCCGGTTGACGAAAAACACCTGATGCATCCGACTGATGTGAATGGTATTAATAATATGGCCGGGGAGTGGTATCATATCCTGTATAATAACGTGTATGGTATCAGGTCCTGCTCTTTGCGGTTGACTAATACCTTTGGCCCCCGGCACCAGATGAAACATCATCGCCAGGGTATCATCAATTGGTTTATCCGTCAGCTGCTGGATGGGCAAAAGGTGAAGATTTTCGGTGCCGGGACTCAAATACGGGATACTAATTTTGTTGACGATGTGGTGGAAGCTATGTTGTTAGCTATGGCTTCGGAAAAAACTAACGGTGAAGTATATAATCTAGGCGGTACGCCGCTGTCACTTAAGGAATTAGTGGAGAAAATGGTCAAAACTTACGGCCAGGGGGAATATGAGATCGTCTCCTATCCCCAGGAAGCGCAAAGAATAGAGATCGGGGATTATGTGGCTAATTGGGAAAAGTTTAAAAGAGTTACCGGTTGGGAACCAAAAGTGAGCATCGAAGAAGGGCTGGCAAAAACCTTTGAGTATTACTCTAAAAATAAGAATAATTACTGGTAGGGAAATAATGGCGAGGAGTTTTTATGATACCGGCAATGGACCTGAAGAGACAGTATGGGCAGATTAAAAAAGAATTGGCGGCAGCTATCAGCCGGGTCTTTAAGCGTTCCAACTATATCCTGGGTGAAGAGGTAAGAAGCCTGGAAGGGGAATTTGCCGCATACCTGGGAGTGAAATATGCCGTTGGCGTGAATTCAGGTACTGATGCTTTGTTTCTGGCTTTAAAAGCTTGCGGTATTGGTAAGAATGATGAGGTCATTACCTGTGCTTTCGGTTATATAGCTTCGGTCCTGGGCATTTCTTACTGCGGGGCTAAGCCGGTATTGGTTGATATGAATGAGCAGGATTTTAATATAGATGTGACTAAACTGGAAAAAGCCATTACCAGCAGGACCAAGGCCATCCTGCCGGTACATCTTTATGGCCAGATGTGCGATATGGGGCCACTGATGCGTTTGGCCAGGAAATATCGTTTAAAGGTCATCGAAGACTGTGCCCAGGCACATGGGGCAAAACAGCGGATGGCGAATGGCAAATGGCGGATGGCTGGTACGATTGGCGATGTTGGGTGTTATAGTTTTTATCCGACCAAGAATATGGGGGCTTATGGCGATGGCGGTATGCTGGTTACTAATAATAAAAGTTTGTATCAGCAACTTTTATTACTGCGCGATTATGGGCGCAAGGGCCGTTATGAATTTGCCATTAGGGGGTACAATAGCCGTTTGGATGAAATACAAGCAGCCATGTTACGGGTCAAATTAAAATATCTGGAGCAATGGAATAAGAAACGGCAACAGGCCGCTTCTCTCTATCAGCGGAAAATTAAGCGTACTGACCTGTTATTGCCGTTAACCAGTCCTGGCCGTAATCATGTTTATCACTTATTTGTGGTCCGGACTGCCCAGCGTAAACAATTACAGGAGTACCTGCAAAGGCAAGGAATAGGTACGGCTATTCATTATCCGCTACCCATCCATCTGCAGGCAGCTTATCGTGATCTGCCCTATAAAAAAGGGAGGTTCCCGGCCGCCGAGCAAATGTCGCAGGAAGTGCTCTCTTTACCCATGTTCCCGGAACTAAAGAAGACTGAGATCCTGTCTGTTTGCCAAAAGTTGAATAATTTTAAGAGATAATTCACCGTAAGCTGGAGGAAAAGTGCAAAAACAAAATATCAGAAATATCCTGGCTATATCTACGACAGGGCTGGGGAACCTGGTCCTCTATACTCCGGTATTACGGGCTTTGCGCCGGGATTTCCCGGAAAGCCATATTACCTTGCTGGTGGCCAGCCGGTCCGCGGCAAATTTAATGGAAGGGTGCAAGGAAATTGACGAGGTAATTATAATAAATAAAACCAAAAAAAGTATTTTAAATTGGCTGAAAATAATTAAACATATAAAGAATTTAAAGGTTGACCTGGTGATCACTTCATTCCTGGATAAAAGTTTTAAAGTTGCCCTGTTTTCCTGGCTGACCGGGGCCTGTTCCCGCGTTGGCTATAAAAATAAGGCCTATGGCTGGCTGTATTCTCATCAGGTCCCGATCACAGAAAAGAAGCATGAGATAGAATATAATCTCGACCTGGTCAGGGCTCTGGGGTTGACTATCCGTCGGGCCAATGAAAAGGCGCCATTTATTTCCACTACCCCATTGGAAGAGGAATTAGCCAATGATTTTCTTCTTAAGAGCCATATCTCACCTAAGGAATTATTGATTGGAGTGCATCCTGGCAGCGGTTTGTCTGTCGGGTCTGCTAAACGCTGGTCCAGGGAAAAGTTTGCCAGGCTCTGTGATCTTATTTTAACCATTCCCAAAGCCAAGGTTATAGTATTTGGCGGTCCGGAAGAGCGGTATGCGGCAGAAGAAATGGCCAAATTCATGCGGAAAAAACCGGTAATAATCGCCGGCGACACAGATATCCGCATGACCGCGGCGCTGATCAAGAGAAGCGTTTTGTTCATTTCTAATGACAGTGGATTGATGCATCTGGCTACAGCAGTTAAAACGCCGGTATTGGCAATTTTCGGACCAACCTTGTGGTGGAAAAATTATCCCTGGGGCCGGGATAATGTTGTGATCAGAAAAGAGCTGGCTTGTTCACCTTGTTATAATTACCGGCACATACAGTGTAAAACTCTAAAGTGCCTGGAAATGATCAAAGTTGAGGAAGCCTGGCAAAAAGTAAAGGATATGCTGAAAGTATGAATAAAATAACCTGTTTGACCGTTAGGAAGCTGGCTCATGATCAAGAATGAAAATATTATTTGTATATCCAGCGCTGACTGGGATAATCCCTACTGGACCAACCAACAGCATATTATGTCCAGGTTGGCCAGGCAGAACAAAGTCCTTTATATAGAATCAATGGGTTTGCGCCGGCCGGTGCTGCAAAGCAAGGATATTAAAAGAATAGGACGGCGGCTGAAACGTTTCCTGCAGGGCCCGATCAAAATAAATGATAACCTGTATATTTATTCACCCATAGTACTGCCGTTCTATAAGTTTGGC
Source organism: Elusimicrobia bacterium UBA6262 (assembly GCA_002441095.1). Lineage (GTDB taxonomy): Bacteria > CAYTYR01 > UBA6262 > UBA6262 > UBA6262 > UBA6262. The sequence continues at coordinate 17,696 of DJVG01000034.1, read as the reverse complement.
CTGGTACGCTGGTTAAATCACCGGATCATGATCGCTGCCTTGCGTCAACTGGCAAAAAAATTAGCCATGCCGGCCCCTGTTTTATGGTCTTATATCCCTAATGCAGTATATTTTAAGGGAAAACTGGGAGAAAAACTGCTGGTTTACCATTGTGTCGATGAAATTGCGGCTAATCCTCTCATTCCGGGTAATGTTATCCTGGATATGGAAAAGGGATTGCTGGCTGCAGCAGATATTACCTTAGTCACTTCCCCGGAATTGTATACTACCAAAAAACCGCTAGCCAGGGAGATCCATTACCTGCCTAACGTAGCAGATGTAGAGCATATCTTGAAGGTCCAGGATCCTGATTTGCAGATTCCGGCTGACCTGGCTGGCATAGTGCATCCTGTTCTTGGCTTTATCGGAGCAGTTTCAAATTATAAGCTTGATTTTACTTTATTAAAGACCATTGCGTACGAGAGACCGGCTTGGAGCATTGTGCTGATCGGTGCAGCAGGCGAAGGGGAAAAGGCCGCTGCTATCACCCAGCTCCGGGAAATGCCCAATATCCATATTTTGGGCGGGCGGCCCTATGAAAAGCTGCCGAATTACCTGAAAGGTTTTGATGTCTGCCTGTTGCCGAATAAGTTAAACGAATATACCCGTAAAATGTTCCCCATGAAATTTTTTGAATACCTGGCCAGCGGCCGGCCAGTGGTTAGCACCACGCTTTCTTCTTTGCAGGAATTCAAGGAATATTTTTACCAGGCGGATTCTTCCGCTGAATTTATCAGGAATATTGAGCTGGCCCTGGCAGAAGATGCGTCAATAGGGGAAAAAAGAATAGCTTTAGCTAAAAAATACAGTTGGACCAGCAGAATGGAAGAGATTTCGCTATTACTGGAAGAAAAATTAAAGCAGGTGATCAGGTAAACAGGTAATCAGGAATTGGATATCAGGTTAACAGGACATCAGGAATTAATCTGATAACCTGATCTCCTGATATACTTCACCCTGATAACCTGATACCCTGATAACCGTCCCTGAGGGAAAGCATGCGCGGCAATAAACTATTTAAATTTATTGATGCCTACTTTGGCAAATCTTTGCTGTTTATTTTCGGGAAGCTGTTCAGGCAAAAGATCCAGCTGGCTTCCATGCGCTATCAGCCTGACCGGATATTGCTGATCAAGCTTTCAGCCATGGGAGATACGATCTTAATGATCCCGGCTATCCGTAATTTGCGGCAAGCCTATCCCAAAGCCAGCATTAAAATGATCGTGACCAGGGTTAACAGTGAGGTATTGGCTGATTGTCCTTATCTTGATGGCTTGATCTTGCTGGATCTGGAAAGGTTAGTTAAAAAGCCCTGGCTATCCTGGAGTTTTATCAAATTATTGAGACGAGAATATTTTGACCTGGCTATCGATTTTGACCAGTGGTTAAGGATATCGCCTTTATTAGCTTTCTTATCAGGAGCTGAGCAGAGAGTGGGATTCCAAACTCCTGGCCAGCATCGTGACCAAACCTATACCAAACGGGTAATGCATGATCCTGACAAACATGAAGTGGAATGTTTCCTTGACCTGCTGCGGGTACTGGAAGTCCCTATTACTGATAAAGACCCGGAATTATGGGTGCCACGATCGATCACGGTCAAGGTTAACAAAACGCTGGCTGACTGGGGGGCAGAAAAAGGGGAGATAGTGATCGGCCTTCATCCTGGTTGTGGCAGCCATGGATTTCCCCGTCAATGGCCTGAGCAGAACTATCTTGACCTGATCAAGCGATTGCAGGAAGAGCATCAGGTAATGATCGTCTTGACTGGCGGTCTCCAGGAAGAAGGATTAGTGACCAGGATCGCGGCAAAACTGGAGGTTAAGCCGGCTCTGGCTGTAGGCTGGGACCTGGCCGAGACTATTGCCCTGGTCAAAAAATTTAAAGTCCTGGTCTGCGGCAATACCGGGGTCATGCATATTGCCGCTGCCGTAAAAACCCCGGTCGTAGCTCTCCACGGTCCGACCGATCCGCGAAAATGGGGACCCTGGGGTGAAAAGCACACGGTTCTGACTGCCAAATCTTCCTGCAGTCCGTGCTTATATCTTGGTTTTGAATATGCCTGCCATGATTATCCGTGTATGGCAACTATTAGCGTAGACGAAGTGTATGGCGCTATATCGAATTATCTGAAATAAATCTTGGAAATAACCGTAATTTTTGCTATAATAAAACATTATTCGTTACCATAAAAGGGAGTTTATGCAGAATAAAAGGATCCCTGTATATCTAAAAATCCTGGCTTTGCTGATAGACGGTATCATCATCTACTTGTCCTTCTATCTGGCCTACTGGTTAAGATTTTATTCAGGATATATGATCCCTGATAAAGGCATACCTTCATTACCCCTATATACGCAGGCTTTTGGCGTGATTACTTTAGTCAGCTTGCTGGTATTTAAGATAACCGGGTTGTATATCCTGAAAGACCGGTTTTCACTGGATGAATTCCCGGATATACTCAAGGCAGTCACAGTTTCCGCTGTTATTGTCATGGCGGTGACCTTTTTATACCGGCAGTTTACTTTTTCACGCATTGTGCTCTTGATGGGCTGGTTCATTAATATTATTATTATTTCCATATGGAGAGCTGCCTTCAGCCGGTTCCGGCGGTATTTAAAGTATAAATTAAGCGGGGTCAAAAAAGTATTGATCGTAGGGGCCGGCCGGTTAGCCAAGGAAATTTACCAGATCGTAAAGTCTGACCAGCAGGTTGAATATAAGATCGTGGGTTTGGTAAATTACCCAAAGATCGAGAGAAAAGACTGGGATGAGTTTGAGAACATTCCGGTTTTTGAAGGTATTGAAAACCTGGGTGAAATAATACAGAAACTGCAGATCAATGAGATCATTATGACCAAACTGCCGGAAGCCAGCGGCCAAATGCTGGACATTATCACCAAAGCGGAAAAAGCCGGAGTTGAATTTAAGATCATTCCGGATGTACTGGGACTGATCACTACCCGCAGTAATTTGGATAATATCTTTGGCTTACCAGTATTGACCCTGAAAAAAATCCAGTTGCGCGGAGTCAATGCCTTTTTTAAGAGATGCCTGGATATTATTATTGCGACCATTATTTTGGCCATAATTGCGTTGCCCATGATCATTATTGCTGTCATTATCAAGCTGGATTCTCCCGGACCGGTTTTTTACCGCCATTCGCGGATGGGCTATAAAGGAAATAAATTTATGTTCCTGAAATTCCGCAGTATGGTAGCGGATGCTGATGACCGGCTCAAAGATGTATTAAAAATGAATGAGAGAAAAGGCCCTGTTTTTAAAATGAAAGCTGATCCCCGCATCACTAAATTCGGCAAATTCATCCGTCATTACAGCCTGGATGAATTACCCCAGTTTATCAATGTGTTAATAGGGGATATGAGTATTGTCGGACCGCGGCCACAGGTGCTCTGGGAAGCCAGCCATTATGATGAGTGGGCTAAGCGCCGCCTGATGGTCCTGCCTGGGATTACCGGTTTGTGGCAGGTCAGCGGCAGGAGTAACCTGAGCTATGAAGAAATGATCAAATTAGATATTTATTACATTGAGAACTGGTCGGTATGGCTGGATATAGAAATAATTTTACAAACTGTCCCTACGGTATTGTTTGCCAGGGGAGCGTATTAGAAGCGGCGTATAGCGGATAGCGTATAGGGTATAGAAAAATAAAAAGCGGAGGTACTATTTGAAGATCTTAGTTACAGGCGGGGCGGGATTCATTGGGTCGAATATTGTGGATGCGTATATTGCTGCCGGCCACAAGGTAGTCATCGTTGATAATCTTTCTGCGGGCAAGTTACGCAATGTTAATAATAAAGCTAAATTCTATAGGGCTGATATCAGGGACGACAGGAAGATCAATGATATATTCAGGCGGGAAAGGCCGGAAATAGTCAATCACCATGCCGCGCAAATTGATGTCCGCAAATCAGTTCTGGATCCTGTTTTTGATGCCCAGGTTAATGTGCTCGGTACGCTTAACCTGCTGGAGAATTGTGTCAAGTACAAGGTGAAAAAATTCATCTTTGCCTCAAGCGGTGGGGTAATGTACGGAGAGTGCGGCAAAACTCCGCCGGCAGAAACAGCGCCAGCCAACCCGCTTTCACCATATGGCGTAACCAAGCACACTACCGAAGTTTACCTGAATTATTACGCCGCTACCTATGGTATAAAATACCTGGTATTCCGCTATGGCAATGTTTATGGGCCCAGGCAGGATCCGCATGGGGAGGCAGGAGTAGTAGCGATATTTATTCAAAGGATCCAAAACAACTCTGAGATAAATATTTTTGGCAATGGAGAACAATTGCGCGACTATGTTTTTGTCGGTGATGTGGTCAGGGCCAACCTGCTGGGATTAAAAAAAGGCGTCAATGAGATCATTAACATCGGCACGCAGAAGGCTTCCAGTGTCAATACCTTATTTGCCGAGCTATCAATGATCACTGGCTATGACCAAAAAGCTGTCTATCAGTCGCCGCGGCTGGGGGAATTGCAAAAGAGTTTCCTGAGTACTGCTAAAGCAAAGAAATTGCTGGGCTGGCAGTCTACGGTGAATTTTAAAGACGGGTTGATCCAAACAGTAGACTATTTCAATAACAGTTGTAAGTGATAAATTTTAAGTGTTAAGTTATTGTTTTTGTCCTTAATTTTACACTTTTAACTTTCAATTTAACACTTCTTAAAAAACTGGAGGTTTTTTTGTGAAAGCACTGATCCTGATCGGCGGGCTTGGTACCAGGCTCCGGCCGTTTACCTGTAATACGCCGAAGCCTTTATTGCCTATTGTCAATAAACCATTTTTGCTCTACCAAATTGAACTGCTAAAAAAATATGGCGTCAAGGAAGTGATATTTTGTTTAGCTTATCTCTCGCATACCTTTGAAAATCATTTTGGCAATGGATCAAAATATGGCATCAAGATCCATTATGTCCATGAAGAGGAGCCGCTGGGGACCGGCGGAGCGATCAAAAATGCACAAAAATATATTGACCGCAAAGTGTTGATCTTTAATGGCGATGTCTTAATGGATATTGATATTGAAGCGATGCGCCGTTATCATATCAAAAATAAGGCTAAAGCGACCATTGCTTTGACCAGGGTGAAAGATCCTACTGTGTATGGCCTGGTCGAGACGGCCAAGAATGGCCGCATCGAAAGATTTTTAGAAAAGCCCAGCTGGGATGAAGTGACCTGTAATACTATTAATGCCGGTGTATATATATTTGAGCCGGAAGCGCTATCTTTAATACCGCCAGGGATCAATTATTCTGTGGAACGGGGTCTGTTCCCTGCTTTATTGTCTAAAAAAGAGAAATTATTCGGTTTTGTTAATACCAGTTATTGGATTGACATCGGTTCCATTGAAAAGTATTTGCAAGTGCATTTTGATATTATTGATGGCGTAGCCGGAGCCAGCATCGCTGGCCGCAAAACAGGAAAGGATATCTGGCAAGGCAGTAATAGTTTTATCAGCAAGGAAGCAGTAATAGACGGCAAGCTGGTAATGGGTAATAAAGCCAGGATTGAAGAATTTGCCCAGATTAACGGGAAAGTCACTTTGGGCCATGGAGTGATCATCCGTAAAGGGGCAATATTAAGTGACTGCGTAATCCATGATCATACTGAAGTAGGGGAAGGATCCAGGCTGGAAAAATGCCTGGTCGGTAAACAGTGTATCATTGAACCGCATACTTCCTTGAGTCCTGGCGCAGCATTAGCTGACCATTCGATCCTGAAGAAATATAGTAAACTATAAATCAGCTCTAGAGCTGTATAGCTATATAGCTGTAAAGAAGTAAGCTGCTTTAGATCTGTACAGCTTGCTAGACATCCTGCTGGACTACTACAGCTTTACAGCTAAACGGAATTCTAAAAAGAACCATCTTAAACCTGGAGGATAAGTGTTGGCTACCGAGATAAAATTTGGCACTGATGGGTGGCGCGGGATAATTGCCCGCGATTTTACTTTTAATAATGTCCGGCTAGTCACCCAATCCATCTGTGATTATTTAAGTAAACTCGCAACCCGCAACTCGCAACCCGCAACTGTTCTTGTTGGCTATGATTGTCGTTTTCTCTCCAGGGAATACGCTGCTGCCGTCTCAGAAGTGTTATCGGGCAATGGTTTTAAGGTATTACTAAGCGCACAGGCGGTACCAACCCCTGCGGTTTCCTATAATGTAGTGAATAAAAAAGCAGCTGGAGCAATAATTATTACCGCCAGCCATAATCCATACGAGTTTAATGGCCTAAAATTTAAAACCTGGCAAGGCGCATCTGCTAATCCGGAAGTGACCAGGTTATTCGAGCAATCCTTGCAGCAAGCTCCTATCCGTCAAGCTCAAGGGAACATAAAGAAAATTGATCTTAAGAAGAGCTACTTAAAACATCTGGCGAAGATGGTAGATATTAATAAAATACGCCGGCAGAAGATAAGCCTGGTCATTGATCCTCTTTTTGGCGCCGGGCAGGGTTGCCTGGAAGAGTTATTAGCCGGTGGTGCTCTTAAGCTTAATTCAATAAACAGTGTGAATGATCCTTTGTTCGGGGGAATCCACCCAGAGCCAATAGCTGCTAATCTTGGTCCGCTAATTAGCGCGGTACGGCATAAAAAAGCTGACCTTGGCATTGCCCTGGATGGGGATGCTGACCGGATAGGTTTAGTGGATAGCCAGGGTGTTTTTGTGAATTCCCACCAGATATTTTCACTGTTGCTGTTGCATTTAATAAAGAATAAAAGAAAAAAGGGAGCAGTGGTAAAAACTATTTCCGGCACCTGCCTGATCGAGCGTATCTGCCGGAAATATAGCTTAAAATTATCTGAAACCCCGATCGGCTTTAAGTATATTGGCGATATTATGCTGCAAGAAAAGGTTCTCATTGGCGGAGAGGAAAGCGGCGGGATCGGATTTAGCGGCCATATTCCGGAGCGGGATGGTATTTTGAGCGCTTTGTATATGCTGGAAATGATGGCCATGACCGGCCAAAGCCTGGTCAGCCTGAAAAAGGAGTTATTTGCCGAATTTGGCCTGTCCTGTTACGATCGCATTGACTTGAAATTAGGCCATACCCAGCATCATCATATTGATAAAAAAGAATTTTCCAGGCAAATAACCGGTTTTACTTCTTCATTGCCTGAGGTTCAAGGAGTAAAAGATTATGATGGCGTAAAGATGATCTTTGCCGATGCCAGTTGGCTTTTACTGCGGCCTTCCGGTACAGAACCAGTGGTCCGGATATATGCTGAAGCAGATAATCAAGCCAAGGTCAAAAAACTAATTGACTTAGGCCGGAAATTGGTGTACAAGGTAAGAACTTAACGAATTACTCGAATGAAATGCCCGAATTACACGAATATTTATTCGGTATTTATTCGCTGTCATTCGGCTTTTATTCGCCAAAGAGGTTTCCATGAAGGCAATGGTTATGGCAGCAGGAGTAGGCACACGCTTGCGGCCGCTGACACATTTTATACCCAAACCAATGATCCCTATCGTCAATAAACCAGCGCTTGAGCATACGCTCGACCTGCTGAGAAAGCATGGCTTTGACGAGGTGGTCATTAACCTGCATTTCTACCCTGATATGATCAGGGATCATTTTGGGGACGGACAGCGTTATGGGCTCAAGATACACTATTCCCTGGAAAAAACATTAATGGGTACTGCCGGCGGCGTTAAAAGGGCGGAGCACCATTTTAATGATACCTTTGTGGTTATGAGCGGCGATGGCTTGACTGATATTAATTTGTCCAGGGTCATAGAGTTCCATAAAAAGAAGAAGTCCCTGGCAACTATGGTTTTAAAGAAAGTAGATGCCAGGTTTGACTATGGCGTTACCTTGATCGATCAGTACAGCCGCATCGAAAAATTTATCGAAAAACCATCCTGGAGCGATGTTTTTGCCAATACAGTCAATACCGGTATTTATGTGTTTGAACCGGAAATATTTGATTATATACCGAAAAATAAATTTTATGACTTTGGCCACGAAGTATGGCCATTGTTACTAACCAGGAAAAAGCCGATCTTTGGGTATGAAATGAAATCTTACTGGTGCGATATCGGCAACCTGCAGGAGTATAAAAGAGCAGAAAAAAATGCCCTGGAAGGGGCAGTTAAAGTCAAGATCCCAGGCAAATTGAGAAGAAAGAATATCTGGGTCGGCAGCAATACTTATATACATCCTGGAGTGAAAATTGTTGGCCCGGCAGTGATCGGCAGTAACTGCCAAATAGAAAAGGGCGTGACCATCAACAGTTTTACCACGATCGGTAATAATAATATAATCGAAGAAGGCGCGAGACTTAGTGATTGTATCCTGTGGGCCGGAGTGCATGTGTCTAAAGGAGTGCGCTTGCGTAATTGTGTTATTGGTAATCAGGCCAAGATCAGTGAAAATATATCGGTATTTGAAGGTTCAGTCATTAATATAGATGAAAAAAAATAGAAACTCACTCTGTTCGTTTTTGATTACACAGATTTTGAAAAGATCCGCCAGAGGCGGACAGTGATTACACAGATTAAGTGCTTTAATTGCTTGAAATCGGTGTAATCGTGCTTAAAAATCGGTGTAATCAGGCGTAACATAGTGAAGCCAAAGGGAGGAAAGTAGATGTTTAAAAGGGATTTTGTTTTTACCAGCGAAAGTGTCACCGAGGGACATCCAGATAAGGTCTGTGACCAGATATCTGATGCCGTAGTAGATGAAATTTACCGGTTGGATCCGCCAAACAAGAATAATTTCCACAGCCGGGTAGCTTGTGAAACATTTATTACCGTGGGCTTAGTGATCGTTGGCGGAGAGATCACCACATCAGCGTATGTTGACCTGCCGCAATTAGTCCGCGGAGTCATAAAGGATATAGGATATACTGATATCAAATATGGCTTTAATTATGAAACTTGCGCTGTTCTTAATGCTATCGGCAAACAATCACCGGACATCGCCCAGGGTGTAGGGCGCAAAGGCAAAGTCATTGGCGCCGGTGACCAGGGACTGATGATCGGCTATGCCTGCAATGAAACTCCGGAACTCATGCCTATGCCCATAATGCTGGCGCACAACCTTTCCAGGAGATTAGCTGAAGTCAGGAAAAAGAAAATCTTGTCATATTTGGGCCCTGACGGGAAATCCCAGGTAACGATACGGTATGAAGACAAGAAACCGATAGCTGTTGATAAGATCGTGGTCTCCAGCCAGCATACAGAGGAAGCCCTGGATAAGAAAACCGATAATATGGCTAATTGGGCTAAAGAGGAGATCATCGAGTCGATCATTAAACCGGTAATTCCCGCGCGATTAATGAAATATTTTAACTGGAAGAAAGATTGTTTTATTAATCCTACCGGCCGGTTCCTGGTCGGCGGGCCCCAATCAGATACCGGTATGACCGGAAGAAAAATAATCGTGGATACCTATGGCGGAATGGCTGCCCATGGCGGCGGAGCATTCTCCGGCAAAGATGCGACCAAGGTGGACCGCAGCGCTACTTATATGGCCCGCTACATCGCCAAAAACGTGGTAGCCAGCGGCTTAGCGGAAAGATGTACGGTCCAATTAGCGTACGCTATCGGTGTCCCGGAACCAGTCAGTGTCATGGTAGATACCATGGGGACAAGTACGGTTGATGAAGCTAAGATTGAAAAAGCAGTGATCAAAAACTTCCGGCTGGATCCCCGCGGCATAATTGATGCTCTTGAACTATATAAACCTATCTTCCGGAAAACTGCCAGTTATGGCCATTTTGGCCGTTCGGAAAGTGAGTTTATCTGGGAAAGGACTGATAAAGCTGAAGCGATCCGGAAAGACGCAAAATAAAAAATACGTGATGCGTCATGAGTCATGCGTCATGCGCAAGAATATAGTACATTATTTAACACGCAAAACGCAAAACGCAAAACGCACAACAAACAGGAGAAAAATAATGAAATATGATGTAAAAGATATGAAACTGGCAGAAAAAGGCAAACTGCGTATTGAGTGGGCAGCCGCCCAAATGCCGGTATTAAACCTGATCAAGAGCAGATTTGCCAAGGAAAAGCCGCTCAAAGGTTTGAAAATTGCCGCTTGCCTGCATGTAACCACAGAGACGGCGAACCTGATGAAAACGCTGAAAGCTGGTGGGGCAGAAGTGGTAATTTGCGCCTCCAATCCCCTGAGTACCCAGGATGATGTAGCCAGCTCTCTGGTCAAGCATGACGGTATTAGCACCTTTGCCATCAAAGGTGAAGATCATAAAACTTATTATGGCCATATTATGAGCGCCTTGGCACTGAAACCAGTCATGACCATGGATGACGGCGCTGACCTGGTATCGACCATTCATACTAAAAAGCAGGAACTGATTGCTGATATTATCGGCGGTACAGAAGAGACAACGACCGGCGTGATCAGGCTGAAAAGCATGGCTGAAAAGGGAGTACTGGCCTATCCGATCGTAGCTGTGAACGATGCCCTGACCAAGCATTTCTTTGATAATCGTTATGGAACGGGACAATCCACCATTGATGGCATAATTCGGGCGACTAACCTGCTGCTGGCTGGCAGTACCATGGTAGTAGCTGGTTATGGCTGGTGCGGGCGCGGTGTGGCTATGCGGGCTAAGGGTATGGGCGCTCATGTGATCGTGACCGAAGTTGACCCGATCAAAGCAATAGAAGCGGCCATGGATGGATTCCAGGTAATGACCATGTCTGAAGCTCTCAAACATGGCCAGGTTTTTGTCACTCTCACTGGCGATATTCATGTGCTCCGGAAAGAACATTTCCTGAAGATGAAAGACGGTGCAGTGGTCTGCAATTCAGGCCATTTCAATGTCGAGATTGACATACCTGCTTTGCAGAAGATCAGCCGCAAAAGAAGGATGATCAGGGAATTTACTGAAGAATATACCTTGTCGTCCGGCAAGAGGATTTACCTGCTGGGTGAAGGACGGTTGATCAACCTGGCGGCAGCAGAAGGCCATCCGGCATCAGTCATGGATATGAGTTTTGCCAATCAGGCTTTAAGTGCTGAATACCTGGTGAGCAATGCGGCCAAACTGGAAAAACAGGTATATTCAGTGCCTAAGGATATTGACGAGAATATTGCTGCCCTTAAATTGCGGTCAATGGGTATCAGTATCGATAAACTAACTCCCGAGCAGGTGAAATACCTGGCTAGCTGGGAAATGGGCACCTAAGAACGGTTCATGGTTGATAATTCATCGTTGATCGAAAAAGCTATAAAATCGTTTACAAGTTATGTGTTTTTGTGATATAGAAGAAAAGGGAGTTAATTTAGGGTGAAGGAGGACTTTATGTTTGGTAGAGGCAAATTAGTTGCTGTCTTGCTAGTGGTAGCGCTGGTCTTCAGTTTGGCTGGATGCAGTAAAACTACCAATATCTTCGGATGGGCGCATAAAGGAGGCAGTAATACCAGCCAGGCATCCCTGTTATCCGACGGGCAGGCAGCCCTGAATAGTAAGGATTATAGTGATGCCTTAACTTACTTTAACAAATTATTAGAACAAAATCCGAATGATTCCCAGGCCTTGTATGGGAAAGCCCAGGCCTTGATCGGTTTAGGAGGGATAAGTATAGCTGAACTGATCGCCGAGGTGATTAAGGAAACCAACTCCTCTGGCTCTTCACCGGTGATCGCTCATAGTGAATTTGGCGTCTTTTTCAGCAGGAACCACAACTCTTCTTCCTCTAATCTCCTCCCAGAGTCTTTGGACCTGCCGCAGTTATACCGCACAACTATTGCCGTAGTCCCGGTATTAAAGCAAATAGCTGATGGTAATAGCGATGGCGTTATTCCGGCAGACGATCCTGACGTCAATATTAACCTGGCCTTTTTTATTACTATCCAGTCAGTTTGCCGTTTAATGGATGATAATAATGATGGTATTCCTGGCGGAGCCGGGGATTTAGTGCAGGTGCTGAATGATGACAGTGATTGGACCGTGACCCTGCCAGACGCCAGTACTATAACCTTGGCTAAGCAACAGACTCTCAGGGACCAGGTCCAGCTCGCTATTGAAGATGAATTTGGTATTGATCCAACCAGCTTGGGCGCGATCAACTACCTGGAAAAAGCGATCATTAAAGTCAAGGCCAAAGATGACTCAGCGCTCAAGGATCTTTGGAATAATCTAGATGACCTGAAAACAAGCATTAAGGAACAGATCGATACTAATGTCAATCCCAATCTTGATTCATCTATTGATGATATAGTCTGGCATCCGCATGCTTCGCTATTACCATAAGGAGGGGTAAAATGAATACCTTTAAACGTGTACTGTGGTTGTTGCTGCTCAGCCTGCTTATCCTTCCCGTGCTGGCATGGGGCGCAGACCGTACTTTTATGATCAAAGGGATCAGGCCGGTTGGCATGGGCGGGGCATTTACCGCTGTAGCTGACGATGCCAATGCGTATTTTTATAATCCGGCAGGTATCACCCAGATACAAAAATGGCAGCTGCAAATAGCCAGTTTGCCGCTGACGATCAGCAATGATACAAAAGAACTATATGACTGGTGGAATGATAATAACAGCGAGCTTGAGAATTTTGATGAACAAACTTATGATACCCAGGTCAGGCTGATAAACGATATTACTGAACAGGTTTCCAAGCTTAAGGTCCATTTGTCTGCCAGTTTGTTGAATCCAAATTATATTTCCGGCCCTTACAGCTTAAGAAATAATCTAAAGTTAAATTTCGGTGTCGGCCTTTTCAGCTTGATCGATGTCCGTGTCGGGATTAATAACGGCTTACTGGTCCCCAATGTGGATATGGTCGGCAATTTTGATGTGGCTGGTATGGCTCCGGTAGCGGTCAAAATGGAAAAAACTCCTTTTGACCTGCCTGGTTCTTTGTCCTTAGCCGGCACCATTAAGGTTCTCCGCCGGGGCAAGATCGAGGAATTAAGAAAATCAGTGCTGGAATTTGATGAGTTTGACCCGGCTATCCAGTATGGCGCCGGTGTTGGCCTGGATTTCGGTACTTTGTACCAGCTGAACGAACAATGGAATTTTGGCTTGATGGTGGCGGATATTTTTGGCACTCCAGTCACCTACGACCAGATCACTTCTAATAATATTGTTAAACCGGAAACCACTGATGTCATCAATCCCCGGGTTAATGTTGGGGTCGCTTTCCGGCCAAAGAACCTGTATTATTGGAAAAATAAATTCTTGCCCCTAAAGAATCACTGGGTGCTGGCAGCTGATGTGAATGATCTCACTAATACTGACGAGGAACTCTTTGGCGCTTCTTTCTTTAAGAAGCTGCACCTCGGCGCTGAGTACCAGACTAAAATGCTGTCTATACGGGGTGGCTTTAATTCCGGCTATCCGACTTTCGGCCTGGGACTGGATTTCTGGCTGCTCAACCTGGATTATGCTTTCTACGGTGAAGAGCTCGGGCTTTATGCTGGTCAGATCGTTGAATGGAACCACATGGTAGCGTTATCTATTGGCTTCTAAGGAGACCAGTCTTTGTGATCAGAAATAAAGACTTATGAATCATAGAAAGGCCGCTTATCTAATAGGCGGCCTTTCTATTCTGTTTAGGAGATGCTCTTGAAAAAACTTTTATTTATTTTTGTATTTTTTCTATCCGCTATCCGCTATCCGCTATCCGCTATAATTGCTGCGCCGCCTCACCCCTTGATCTATGATGTCGGACCGGTTTCTCCTGAAATGCAGGCGCTTATTACCAAACCACGGATCGCAGTGCCGCGTATGCCTGCAGAGCATGTATCTCCAAGGGCTATTACTACCGGGACAGTGAATGTGGCAGCGCTACTGATAGAATTTACCGATGTTACGGCATCATCCAGCCATTCCAAATCTTATTTTGATAACAAGTTATTCAGCCAGAATGCAGGATACTATAGCATGTATGATTATTTCAATGAAGTCAGCGATGGACAACTGGCTATAACCGGAACCACCGGCAGCCGCTGGTATAAGAGCGCGCATGCTTTGGCTTATTACGGGGCCGATGGTTCAGGTGGGGTGGATACTTATTATACCGATATCTCTAACCTGGTCATTGAAGCTGTGCAACAAGCAGATGTTGATATCGATTTTTCCCAGTATGACCTTGATGGCGACGGTATTGTAAACCATGTGATAATTATCCATGCAGGTGAAGGACAGGAAAATTCAGGCAATACCAATGATATCTGGTCGCACAGCGGTTCTTTTATCGGGTCATACCTGACCAATGACGGGGTGCGGATAAAGAGTTATACTATGCTTAGTGAGTATTCTCCGGTAGGAGTATTTGCTCACGAATTTGGGCATGACCTGGGATTGCCTGACCTCTATAATACCCAGAGTCTTGGCGGGACCACAGTGGTAGGAGAGTGGGACCTGATGGATTTTGGATCATGGTTAGGGCTGAATCATAATGGTTTCTTCCCGGCTCATATCGGGGCCTGGGGTAAAAAATATCTCGGGTGGGTCACGCCTATAGACCTGACGCAAAAAGAATTAGGTGTGACAGTGACGACAGCAGGCGCCCAAAGCGTTTATAAGATACCGGCCATGACCGCTGATGATCCCCTGAAGGAGTATTTTTTGGTGGAATACCGTAGAAAAGCGAATTTTGACCGGTACTTGCCTGGAGAGGGGTTGCTGATCTGGCACATTGATGATGCCATGCTTGATTATGAAACCCATGATTCTTTGAATAATACCGGCACAGCTTTATATTTGAATGTGGTTAATTCAGAACCCTATGTCCCGCACCGCGCCGTTGACCTGGTAGAGGCAGACAATACAGATAAAACCAGTGAAGCCAGTGACCCGTTCCCAGGGACGAGCGGAATAACCAGTTTTGTGAGCCCTTATAATAATGCCTACAACCAACAATCATCCCCGTTCAGTATCCTCAATATCAGTAATGCCGGTGGGAGTTCAATAACTTTTGATATTTACCAGGCAGTGTTTACAGCGTCGCCGGACATTACTGACGTCTATAGTTATCCTAATCCCAGTAAGACCGGCCAGGCTACTCTTAAAATTATTACCACCAACCTGGTGGAAACCAGTAACATACAACTGAAAATATATGATCTGAACGGGGAATTGGTCAGGGCAACGAAGACCGGGGAGATCAGGCAGGTGGCTGTCTCTGACAACAGGGTAGAGTATGCATATACCTGGGACGGCAAAAATCAAGAGGGAGAAAAAGTGGCCAATGGTATCTATCTTTACTGGTTTAAAGCAGATAATAAAAGCAAAACAGGCAAAGTAGCGATCTTAAAATAAAGCAGTTGCGAGTTGCGAGTTCCGTGTTGCGAGTTTTGGCAAAACTTGAAATCCGTAACTCGAAACTATTTTCTAACTTTTTTCACTAACAGCCAGACACCGATACTGCTGAACATTAGGTTAGAAAGCCAGGCTGCCAGTACCGGCGTTAAAACCTTATTCTCCCCCAAAGCGTGCCCAATTTCAATTGTCCCCCAGAAAATAAAAGCAATAGCCATTCCTGTGCCAAAATTCATTACTTTACTGGATTGTTTAGTCCACAGGGCAAAAGGTATGCCGATCAGCAAAGTCACCAAGTTAGCAAAGGGGTAGGAGAATTTAAGCGCCAGCTCAACCTGCTCCCGGTTAGCTGGTAGTCCGTTCTTGCGCAAACGGATGATATAGTCTTTAAGTTCCCGGTAATCCATTTCCGTGGACTTTTTAGCCTCCCGCAGGAAATCACCGGAATTTTCCGGCAAGACAGGACTGATGGACGCAAATTTCTCTTCTTTAATGATATTTTTTCCTTGCTGGTCAAATTCCCGAATGATCCCATTCTCAAAGATCCATTGGTTATCCTGCCACCGCCCTGATTTAGCGACGATTTGCTTCACTAGGTTATGGGTACTGTTAAATTCATCAATTTGCACATCTTGCATTATGCTGTGCTGTCCATCAAAGGACTTGATAAAATAAATGCGTTTATTTTGCCCCAGGTGAATGACATTGTTGCGCTGCAGGTAATCGAGTCCTTCTTCATGGCGGATCTTGTGCTTTTCGTATAGTTTTGCCTTGTATTCCAGCGGAGAAGCCAGGGTTTCATTAAAGATGAAAGTCAAACCGCTTAAGATCAGGGTAAAGATAAATAAGGGTAATAAGATACGATAGAGGCTTAAACCAGAAGCCTTCATGGCGGTGAGCTCATTATAACGGAGCATATTGCTGAGCGCAAACAGGGTAGCTAACAAGGTAGCTACGGGTAGTACCTGTACCAGCCAGAAAGGCAGGCGGTATAACAGGTAGATTATGATCCGGTAAGGAGGAGTCTTGTAATTCAAAAAAGTGTCTATCTTGTCAAAAAACTGGGAGATCAGGACTACCAGGGCAAAGCAGCTGATAGCAAAGAGAAAGGCCTGCCCATATTGTTTTAACACATAACGATCAATGATCTTCATTACACCTTACCCCGTATTACTTTAATGCTGAATAATATTCCGGCAATACCGATGAGCAAATTTGGCAGCCAAATGGCAATAACCGGCTTGATTATCCCGCGCTCCCCGGCAGTCATGCCAGAGATCAGGATAGTATAATACACTATGATCAAGATCAGGCTCAGACCGAAACCAAGCCCTTTAGTCGTCTGTTTTGGCCTTAATCCCAGCGGTATGGCGATCAAGGCAAAGGTGAGACAGGCAAATGGGATGACATTGCGCAGGTGATATTCTACCAATAAGGTGTTATGTTTGATATTGCTGTTCTTCAGGCGCTGGATCTCCGTGCCTAGTTCACGCTTGTTCATTTCCCGCAGGCTTTTATAACGGATGGCATCTTTAGTCGCATCCTGGGCCAGGTTAATCAGCATGGAATAAGTCTTGAAGAAAATACGGTTATACTTTAAAAAATCATTCTTGTCCACCATATGCCGCGCGCCGTTATGCAGTTCCAGCACCAATCCCTGTTTCTGATCGCTGTGGAAATTGCCGCCCTGGGCAGTGATCATCAGCGGCAGACCATCCTTTTCATTCCGGTAAATTATCACGCCTTTAAAAGTAGAGGCTTTTTTATCTATTGATTCAAAATATAGCCGGGTATTCTGCAATTCGATGAAAGTGCGTTCTTCCAGTTTTAACACCGGCTGGCGGTAAATGATCTCCATGTACAGGTTTTTAAATTTATGGTTTGCTGCCGGTACCACCCAGTCGTTAAAATAAACGCCAACCAATGAAAGCAGGACACATGTTATCAGCAGGGGGGTCATAAGCCGCAAGGTAGAGACACCGCTGGCTTTGATGGCCGTGATCTCATTGTCCTGGTTAAGACGTCCCAAGGCCAGCAAAATGGCCAACAAGGTTGCCATGGGCAGGCTCAGGGTCAAAGTGAACGGCAAAGTGTATGACAATAGCTTGCCTACTGCGGACAGGCCAACTCCTTTGCTGATAACCATATTGACCAGGTCAAAAATACGGTTCATTAAGAGTATGAAGGTAAACAAGAGCATAGCCAGCAGGAAAGAAGCCAGGCTTTCTCTCAGGATATATCTGGTTAAAATACGCATGTATTTATTATATACTATTTTAGGCCTGTTTAGCAATTAGAAAGATGCGTGGAAGGAATAGAGGGAAATAAGTATTTGTGTTGAAAAAAAGCGCTTTTTAAGCTATACTTATATAAATATATATTTTTT
>DJVG01000006.1 GCA_002441095.1 Elusimicrobia bacterium UBA6262 | reverse complement strand
TCTAAATACTAAACAAATCCAAATTTCAAAAATAAAATGTCTTAAATATAGCATTCGTTTAGAATTTAGAACTTTGAATCTTATATTTGTTTAGGATTTCGATATTAGTGCTTTGAATTTATTAAGTTTGGGCTTTCGTATTTAGAATTTCAGTTAAAACCCTTACGATATTCTCGGCTGCCTGCGGCTGAGCCAGTTTCTTGGCAGCGGCAGACATATTCTGCAATACATTTTCATTCTGGATTATTTCTATAATATTACTGGCTAATATCTCACCACTGAGTTCTCTATCCATGATCATTCTGGCAGCTCCGGCTTTGACCAGCACAGCTGCATTGATCCGCTGGTGATCCTCCGCTGCAAATGGATATGGTATCAATATTGAAGGCAGTCCGAAAAAGGCCAATTCAGCTAAGGTCGCCGCCCCAGCCCTGGCTATTACCAGGTTGGCTTTGGTGTAAGCTTCTTGCATATCGTGAAGATAAGAAGCCAGCATAACATCGAAATTACGTTCCCGATAACCGTTTTCTACCAAAGGCAGGTCCTGCACACCGGCCAGGTGGGTAATCGTCACTTTTGACCGCACTAGTTCCAATCGGTCTAACGCCGAAAGCATCGCCAGGTTGATGCTATGCGCACCCTGACTACCGCCAAACACTAATATATTTTTTATCGGCGGGCGGGCTGCGCCCAGAAGCGCAGAGATCATTTCCGGCCGCAAGGGATTTCCAGTAATGACTATTTTTGAACTGAACCTATCCAGATATGCCAAAGACTCTTTAAAACTGATACAAATTTTTGCCGCTTTCTTAGCCAGGAACCTGGTCGCTTTCCCGGGTAAGCAATTTTGTTCATGCAGCACGACTGGAATATTTTGCCGCCGGCCAGCCAGGGCAACGGGCAAGGAAAGATAATTTCCCAGGGCCAGGATCACTTCCGGCTGAAATCTGGCCAGGATACTATGGGCTTCGTTTAATCCCTTCAGGAATTGCCAGCCGAATACTAATAAACCGCTAATACTTTTTTTTAAACCGACCCCGGCGATGGTGGCGAATTCCAGTTGGTATTTACTAACGATCTCTTTTTCCATCTCTTTATCACGGATCACCATTAAAACCTGATGGTTTTGTTCTTTTAACTTTTTAGCCACACTGACACCCGGGTATAAGTGCCCGCCAGTGCCGCCGGCTACGATTAAAACTCTCATGGAAAACCTTCTTGAGCGTATAGCGTGAAGCGTATAGCGTATAGTGAATATTTTCCCGGCATTTCTATACGCTACCCGCTATCCGCTTTCCGCCGTCTTATTTTACTGTTTGTCTTGATATATTCAGCAGGATCCCGATACTGGCCAGGGTAAAAGCCAGGTTAGAACCGCCATAACTGACTAAAGGCAAAGGTAAACCCTTGGTCGGGAACAAAGCGCAGGAAACCCCGATATTGATCAAGGCTTGCAGAACTATCATCAGGGTGATCCCCCCGGCCAGCATACTGCCAAAAAGATCAGGTGCATGAAAGGATATCTTCAAGCCGCGCCAGGCAAAGACAAAAAAAAGGACAACAACGCTTAAAGCTCCCAGGAAACCCAGTTCTTCACCGATAATGGGAAAAATAAAATCGGTATGAGCAGCAGGCAGGTACAACAACTTCTGCTTACTGTTGCCCAGGCCTACGCCCAGAAACCCGCCGGAACCCAGGGCGATCAGCGACTGGATAATTTGATAGCCGACATTTTTCGGATCAGACCAGGGATCAAAAAAAGCCATCAGCCGGCGCATACGATATGGTTTACTGACTATCAAGTAACCAAATACAGGGATAACCATGGCGATCAGGCTGCCCAGGTACCAGATACTTAATCCGCCCACAAAAAGCATGCCCAGGCAGACTACGCCTAAACTGACGCTGGTACCCATGTCTGGCTCAACCAGGATCAAACCGCAAATGAGGCCTATCACCAGTAAGACCGGAACTATACCTTTAAGCATTTTACTAATTTTACTTTGCTTGCGGTCAAGATAATCAGCGATATATATAAGCAAGCTGATCTTCGCCAGTTCTGAAGGCTGAAAGCTGAGCGGACCCAGCCTGATCCAGCGTTTGGCCCCTCCTACTTCCCGGCCAAAAATACCAGTCAGCACCAGGGCTAATAAGACAATGGAAATAATGATCAGGACACGTGAATAACGCTGTAAATGATGGTAATCGGTTTTTATTAAAACTATAAAAGCGGCAGCTCCGGCCAGGGCCCAAAGCAGCTGCTTCTGGAAAAAATACCAGCTATTGTTATATTGCTGGGATGCAAAAATAGCACTTGAGGAATAGATCATCATCAGCCCGAAAACGACCAAAGCTACGGTAACACCTAACATATTTAAATCAGGATGATGTAACTGATGAAGCTGCTTCATAGAAAGCCTTTTGGCGAATTAAGCGAATGAAAAGAAGCGAATTACNNTTCTTTATTCGAGGTATTCGCTGTCATTCGAGTTATTCGATTAATTTTTTCACTTCTTCCTTAAAAACCTGGCCGCGTTCTTCATAATTACGGAACATATCAAAACTGGCGCAGGCAGGAGACAACAACACTGTATCCCCGGGAACAGCCAGTTGCTGTCCCAGCTTGACTGCTTCAGCCAGGTTTTGGACGGTAAAAGTCCTAGTCAAAGATCCCAGTTCTTTTTTAATCTTGTTTTTTGCTTCTCCCAGCACAATGAGCGCCTTTACTTTGTCCCGGACTAGCTTGGCCAAAGGCAAGTAAGGGCTTCCCTTATCCCTGCCGCCGGCGATCAGGATTATATTATCCTTAAAACTTTCCAGGGCCTTGACTACAGAATCAACATTAGTGGCTTTTGAATCATTAATATACTGTACGCCCTGAACTTCTTTTACCGGTTCCAGCCGGTGCGCTACGCCACGAAAAGTTCTTAAGGTTTTTCTCATGCTCGGCAATGGTATATGTCCAATAATACCGCAGGCAATGGCGGCCAAGGCGTTTTCCAAATTATGCGGCCCCGGAATACCCAGCTCACTGGTGCTGATTATTTTCCTCCGGCGGCCGCGCCAGGCAGCATAGACAGTACCATTCTTGACAAATACACCGTTAGTTAATATTTTTTTCCGGGAGAAAAATACTATGCGCGCTTTAATCTTACCGGCGCTTTTCCGGCTCCATGGATCGTCATAATTTATGACTGCATGATCATCCTGTTCCTGGTTACGGTTAATTTGCTTTTTGGCCCTGGCATAAGCAGCAAAACCAGGATACCTGTCCAGATGATCAGGAGTAATATTTAGCATCACGGCAATGTGCGGGCGGAAATTAACTATATTTTCCAGTTGGAAACTGCTGATCTCAGCAACCACCACTGAGCGCTTACTAGTTTTGCCAGCGATAGCCGAAATAGGCAAGCCAATATTGCCGCAAACCAGGGTTTTCCTGCCGGCCTGTCGGAAGATCTCGCCAATTAGGCTGGTGGTAGTAGTTTTACCATTAGTACCGGTAATTCCTATAACGGGACAAGCTAAATAGGTATAAGCGACTTCTATTTCACTTAAGACAGGTATCTTGCTTAGACGGGCTTTTTGCAGTATTGGCAGATCAGAGCGGATCCCGGGAGAAATAATTAAATAATCAGTGCCAGACAGCAAGGACAATGGATGTCCGCCAGTCTGGACTAAGATCCCTTTGCTCTGCAGCTGGGCCAGTTCTTTCCTCAGCAGGGGTTTAGCGCTGTTGTCACTGATTGTCACATGGGCACCGTTTTTCAATAATAAACCGGCGCACGCAATACCGCTGCGGGCAGCACCTAATATTAAGATTCTTTTGCCGCTGAATGCGAACACGTATATATCCTTAAGGACACGAATACCAGCCGAATAAAAACCTGCGAATGACTCGAATAAAGATTTTACTTTTATCTAAGTTTTAGGGTGGCAATAGCCAGGAAGGCCAGAATAATACCGATAATCCAGAACCTAACCACTACTTTCGATTCAGACCAGCCTTTTAACTCAAAGTGATGATGGAGCGGAGCCATTTTAAAGATACGTTTGGCCCGCAGCCGGAATGAACCAACTTGCAGGATCACGGATAACGCTTCAATCACAAAAATACCGCCAACCAAAGCCAGCAGTACTTCATGCTTGATGCATACGGCCACAACACCCAGGGTACCGCCCAGGAAGAGAGAACCAGTATCGCCCATGAAGATCTCAGCCGGATAGGCATTGTACCAAAGAAAACCGAGTCCGGCTCCGATCATGGCCGCCAGTAATACCGTAAGTTCTCCGGTACCCGGAGCATAAATAATTTTCAGGTATGAGGCAAATTTAATGTTACCGGCAACATAGGTCAGAACCGCATAAGTCAAGGCCGCAAAGATAATATTGCCGATAGCCAGTCCATCCAGGCCGTCTGTGAGATTGACAGCATTAGAAGCGCCCACGATCATCAGGACCACAAAAGGGATATACAGAATGCCCAAATTGAGCATTTTAATCAAAGGCACATTTACTTTAGTCGTATAGAATGAATTTACCGGGAACAGGTATAAGTAACAGGCCACGATCAGGGCCAGGACGATCTGTCCCAGCAGTTTATAATTAGCGGATAATCCCCGGGGATTTTTCTTCACCAGTTTAAGATAATCATCATAAAATCCAAGCAAGCCCAGCCAAACCGCGGCAAAAATACCAATAATAATAAAGCGGTTATTGAGGCGTGCCCATAGCAAAGTGCTGAAGATCATGGAAACCAGGATAATGACTCCGCCCATGGTCGGAGTCCCTTCTTTTTTCAAATGCGTTTGCGGACCTTCTGTGCGAATATGCTGGCCGATATGGAAATTCCTTAACTTGCGGATAATCCCTGGGGTGATGAACAAGCTGACGATCAGGGCGGTTAAAGCTGCCCCGACTGACCGGAAGGTGATATATTGGAAAATATTTAACGGGCTGAAAATATTATGTAATGGATATAGAAGATGATAAAACATTTTAACCTCTCAGGTTCTGTGAAATAATAAGATTGATATTTTGCCGAAGGGATTTTGAGCTGAACCGAAGCTGATTTTTTGCAGGCATACGTAGAACGTATGTGGAAAAAAATCGGCAAAGGTGTAGACCAAAAGCACCAGGCCAAATAGCTATATTATTGTTTCATAGAGCCTTTACTATTCAAAATACCGGCTACTATTTTTTCTAAATGCATGCCATGGGAGGCCTTAAATAACAGTACGTCCCTGCGGCGCATAGTGGCTTTCAGGGAACTTAACAACAATTGCTCCTGGCCCGTACTAAAACGATTGATCTTTTCCAGGGGTATGCCAGATTGCAAGGCGGCCTGAGCTAAGAGCTGGCTTTGTGGTCCTATTGTATATAGCATATCGANNTGTCCAATAATTTCCCCTATTTCCCGGTGTTTTTTACCACTTTCCTGGCCCAGTTCCAGCATATCCCCCAGAACAGCTATTTTGCGTCTGCCACAACTAAAGCTTTCCAAAACATGCAAAGCCGCTTTCATGGAATCAGGATTAGCATTATAACTGTCATCCAGGATAGTCAGTCCTCTTTTCTTCACCATTTTCATGCGGCCGGATACAGCGTGAAAACTAGACAATCCCTTCGCTATATCCGCCAGTGGTATCCCTAACGCCAGGCTTGTACCGGCAGCAGCCAGGGCATTATATACATTATGCTTTCCCAATATATTAAGGGACACTTTCCGACTTTGTGCTCCTTGGCCCATAATAAATAATATTTTATTTTTAGCTGGCTGGCTGGCTATTTTGTATGCTGTTACATTAGACTTATGTATCACTCCAAAAGTTATTACCTGGCTGGTGATACTTTTTAACTTTTTTCTCAGCCAAGGATCATCATTGTTCATTACCGCGATACCGGCTGAGCCCAGATTATCGATCAACTCCATTTTTGCGCGTAAGACTGTAGACAGATTCTTGAGGTCTTGCAGGTGGGAATGCCCGATACAGGTGACCACGCCGACAGTCGGCTTGGCTATCCTGGCTAAGACCTCTATTTCTCCCAAAGCTGAAGTGCCCAGTTCCAGGACAGCGGCTTGATGTCCCTTGTGCAATTGCAGTATGGTCAAGGGTAAGCCGATCTGATTATTGAGATTGCCGGGAGTAACCAGAGTACATAAACGGCGGGATAATATTTTACCGATCATTTCCTTGGTTGTAGTCTTGCCATTGGAACCCGTGACTGCAACCACCGGTATATCGAATTTATCGCGGTACACACTGGCGATCTGCTGTAAGGCAACTAACCCATTCTTGACCATAATAGCAAAGCGTACCTTGCGTAGCACCGCTGGCGCGGGTTTCTTTTCACAGATCAGTCCGGCTGCGCCTTTTTTCACAGCTTCAGCTAATAGCTCATTCGCATTAAAATTTGGCCCTTTAAGCGCCAGGAAGGTATTACCTTTTTTTATCGCCCTGGTATCGGTACAAAGATCAGGCAAATAAAGAGCGGCACTTCCTTTTAACAAAGTGCCGCCGGTCGCTGCTATTATCTCATCCAATGATATATTTTCCATGTATCTTCTCTCAACGCTTCTTTAAAATATTCCTGGCTGTTTCACGGTCATCAAAATGGATCACTGTATCTTTGAAGATCTGGTAATTTTCATGCCCTTTCCCGGCGATCATGACCAGGTCACCAGGTTGAGCCATTTCCAGCGCTTTGGCCAAGGCCTCATGCCGGTCAATAATAATACTATAATTAGTTTTGCCTGCTTTCTTGATCCCGATCTTNNGATTATCACTGGTGACAATACAATAATCGCTGAGCGTAGCCGCCGCCTGTCCCATCAAGGGACGCTTGGTGCGGTCACGGTCACCGCCGGCACCAAAAACAGTGATCAGCCTTTTGGGGTGCAATTCACGAGCTGCGGTCAGGACATTATATAAGGCGTCATCTGTATGGGCATAGTCTACCACAACGGTAAACTTTTGTCCACATTCCACCAATTCAAATCTCCCCGGTACAGATTTAACTTTGGCTAATCCCTTAATTATCGTTTCCGGTTTAATTCCCTGGCTAATGGCTGTCCCTATAGCCGCCAACGCGTTATAAGCATTATGCTTGCCAGTCAGGCTTAACTGGACTAGATACTTTTTTTGATTGATCAAACATGAAAATGTTGTTTTCCCCGGAGAGAGGACAATTTCTTCGCCCTTCAAAAAAGCATCCTTTTCATTGAATCCATAGGTAAATACTTCAACCCCTGCCGGGATCAGCTGGAGTATTTTCGTGCCGGCCGGATCATCGATATTGATCACCGCACTGGTTTTACTTTTCTTGCGGCGATTACTGCCTAAACCGGTAAAAAGTTTGGCTTTGGCCGCCAGATAATGTTCAAAATCTTTATGAAAGTCAAGATGATCCCTGGTCAGGTTAGTAAAAACAGCCGTGTCATATTCACATCCCTCTGTCCGGTTCAGCTCCAAAGCGTGGGAAGAAGCTTCCATTACCACATAATCAAACTTTTGCTTAACCATCTCAGCCAGAAATTCCTGCAAATCGCTAGCCTGGGGGGTAGTGGTTGGCGCTGGCAGGACTTTCTGGCCTAGACGGTATTCTATGGTTCCTAATACACCTGTATGCTGCCCATATTCCTGTAAAATGGCTTCCAGCAGGTAGGTGATCGTAGTTTTGCCATTAGTGCCGGTTATGCCGATCACTTTAAGTTTATCCGAAGGGTAATTGTATATTTTAGCCGCTATTTTGGCCAAAGCGCTTCTGGCATTATCTACCTGGATAAATGGCACTTTAAGATCTACAGCTGGTTTTTCCTGGCTGACAATGGCCACAGCTCCCTTTTCCAGAGCCTGGGTGATATACTTGGTACCACTTTCCTTGAAGCCTTCAATGCAGACAAATATATAGCGGTTATTCTTATTCTGTACCTTGCGGGAATCGTAGGTGACCCCGTTTACTTCAACGCCATCAACTGTGCCGGTTAGGCGCTGTACGTCAATTGTCGCTAATACTTCCCTGAGTAACATACGAAACCTCTCCCATGAATATCTTAAATTATGAGCTCCCTGCCCCCATGTCTCGATTTGCTCAACAAATCGATGGGGGTCATTCGAGCTATTCGTTTCCCTATATTTTTTTGTTGCTGGCTAACAAAGTTACTTTTGCCGGTATATTGAGATAGCGCATAATATCCCTGGCTACATTGGCAAAGACCGGAGCACAGACACTGCCACCCCAATATATTTCTTTTGGCTCATCAAGGATCACCAGGATAGTCACTTCCGGATCATCAGCCGGCAAGTAACCGACAAAACTGGCCACATATTTTGTATCAGAATATTTCCTGATGCTAGGATCGATCTTCTGCGCCGTACCAGTCTTACCGGCGACATCATAACCTTTGACCTGGGCCATTGAACCAGTCCCGCATTCAACTACGCCTTTTAAGATCTCAGTTAAGGTTTGAGCTGTCTCCGGCGAGATAACTTTCCTGATTATCTGCGGATTATATTCCTTGATAATGGTCCCTGATTTATTACGTATCGCCTTGACAATCATCGGCTGCATCAACATTCCGCCATTAGCTACGGCATTGACCGCATTCAGCAGCTGCAACGGAGTAACTCCTATTTCCTGGCCAAACGCAATACGGCCCAGTGAAATACTAGACCAGTCTTTAGGTTTGCGCAACAGCCCCTGTACTTCTCCAGGTAAACCAATGCCGGTCATACTGCCAAACCCAAACATTTTTGAGTAATAAAACAGTTTATCCCGGCCGATCTTATCGGCGACTTTGGCTGTGCCTATATTGGATGAACGTTCTATAACCTGCGCAAAAGTCAACCAGCCTTCTTTTTCATGGTCCCTGATCACTGTTGGCCCTACTTTATACCTGCCATTCTCGCAAAAATAGCGGTCGGTTGGTTTTACCACCTTTTCTTCTAAAGCTGCTGCCGCCGTCACTATTTTAAAAGTTGATCCCGGCTCATAAAAATCGGTAATAGCACGGAGGCGCATTTCATCAATACTGCTTTCCTTTATTTTATGGTAAGAAAAAGTCGGCCGGCCGGCTAAAGCCAGGATCTCTCCGGTTTTAGTCTTTTGCACAATGATCAAGGCATTGCGCCCGTTATACCGGGCCCAAGCCGCATCCAGCTCACGTTCAGCTATATATTGGATGGTTTTATCAATTGTCAGGATAAGTTCATTTGAATTGTTGCTGGTATAACAAGCTTCCGTATCATTCAGTACACTGCGTCCTTTGGCATCTTTTCCCTGGATGATAAAACTTGATTCCCCTTTAATATATCCATCATAATATTTTTCGATCCCGGTCAGGCCATCATTATCAACACCAACAAATCCGAGTAACTGGTTGGCCAAACGCTCATCAGGATAACATCTTTTACTTTCTTTGACAAAGTCCACTCCTTTTAATTTATATGATTTGATCTCCCTGGCTTGCTCTGTTTCTATCTTGCGGGCGATCCAGACAAAATACTTATCAGACTTCAGTTTTTCCTTGATCATTTCCTGGTTCAGGTTAAGTACTTTAGCCAATTTAACTGCAGTTTCATATACATTTTCGATCTGCCGCGGGAAAGCGCATACTGAATCGACATCAACGCTCAAGGCTAATTCCCTGCCCTGGCAATCAAAAATAGTTCCCCGCTTAGGCTTTATTTCTACGGTTTGGATATACTGTTTTTCTTTCAGGCCGGCAAATTTACGGTATTGCAGGACCTGTATAAAATAGAGGCGGCAGACCACGCCAAAGAAAAGCAGCAAAACACAAAAAGCGACTAAAGCTGCACGTCTATGGTACACTGCTCACCTCACTGCCCAGTTATTGGGCTTGCAGATAGATAATGTTTTCCGGTGGCGGATTGACCATCTTCAGCCGTTCTTTGGCTATCTTCTCCACCCGCTCCAGCGAACTTAGATTACTCAATCTCATGCGTAATAACCTATTTTCATTTTCACGTTCTTCGATCTGGACTTTCAACTGGTTTATGGCATAACCAGCTTTGACTACTTGTATCTGCTGCCACACATATACCAACGCGGTGCAAAACAATAGCACCAGGAACAAAAAACGGTGAATGTTACCGCGATTATCCCGCTTAGCCATTAGCTATTCTTTCCGCCGCCCGCATTTTTGCGCTGCGCGACCGTGGGTTACCTACTATTTCCTCATCCTGGGCCTGCAACGGTTTCTTGGTCAAGATCTTGATTTCTGCGGTATGGCCGCACACACAGATCGGCAATTTCGGCGGGCAAATACAGCCCCGGCTAAAATCAACTAAGGTGTTTTTTACGATCCTGTCTTCCAGGGAATGGAAAGAAATCACTACCAGCCTACCCCGCTTTTTTAAGTATCGTATGGCTGTAGACAAAACCGGTCTTAAGATCGCAAGTTCATTATTAACAATAATGCGGAAAGCCTGGAATGTTCTGGTCGCCGGATGAATATTGTCCGGCCATTTGCTCCTGGGGATACTGCTCGCAATAATACCAGCTAGGGCAGCCGTAGAATCAATACGACCGTGTTTTCTGGCTGAGACAATGTTCCCGGCGATTTTTTTCGCCCACCGCTCCTCACCGTAATCCTCGATAACTTGTGCCAAATCTTTCAAGTCCATCGAATTTACCAGGTCAGCTGCGGTCAGCCCCTGGCTGCGGTCCATGCGCATATCTAAAGGACCGTCCTGGATAAAACTGAAGCCCCGTTCAGCGGCTTCCAGCTGATAACTGGAAACCCCCAGGTCAAACAAAATCCCGTCTATTTCCTTGATCTTTCTTTGATCAAGGATATGGGAAAGATTTCTAAAGTTAGCCTGTTCGAGGATGATATTCTTTTGGTCCCGGAATAGCTCCCGGCAATGCTCAATTGCGGCCTGGTCTTGATCCATTCCGATAAGTGTGCCATGACTACCGATTTTTCCCAGTATTTCTTGGGCATGACCGCCTCCTCCTAGTGTAGCATCTACATATATGCCGCCTTTCTTGATATCCAGCAGCATAATGGCTTCTTTCAGCATAACAGGCTGATGGTACTGTCTCTTTTGCATAAGACCGCCTAAATACCCAGATCAGTCAGCTTTTCAGCTATATGTTCATATTTTGGTTTAGTGTTCTTATAGAACCTGTGCCATTTTTGCGTATCCCAGATCTCTATCCTGTTCATCACGCCAATGACGGTGACCTTTTTACCGATCACAGCATATTCTTTAAGTATCTTTGGTACCAGGATCCGGCCTTGGTCATCAACCTCGCAGTCTTGCGCACCAGAAGCAAAAAGCCGTATAAAAGACCTGGCTTCGTGCTTGGTCAGGGGCAGGGCATTTAATTTTTCAGCTATCTGCTGCCAGGATTCTTTGGTAAATAAAAACAGGCAGCTTTCCAAGCCCCGGGTGACGATAAATTCCTGTTGCCCGTGCCGGAATTTTGCCGGAATGAATAATCTGCTTTTTTCGTCTAGTGAATGCTCATATTGACCAATGAACATAAGATCCTTTTCCCTTGCCTTTTCTATCAACTATCAACAACTAACTATGAACTAATCTCCCCCACTTTCCCCCACTTTGAATTTACTCTTTTCGCCCTTTTTTGTCAAGAAAATAATTAAATAAATGATTACACAGATTACGGAAAGAGATTACACCGATTAAAAACAAAAAAAAAACACCTGCTCAGTGAGCAAGTGTTTAATCTGTGCAATCTATTTTGTAATCTGTGTAATCAGTCTTTTAAATCGCATTTAGCGATTTAAAAGACAGGATAGAACAGACGATAAGCCGAGTTCTGTTCCCCACTGAACTTACGCGCAGCGGAGTGATGATCATTTGTCTGGTCCCGATGTCACCAACGGGATCTAGCGACCAACTTATCTGCCTCCCTTACGGGAAAAAGCGGGCAGCTCTTGGGATTACTCCCAGCAGAACCTTTAGTCTTGCACCAGGTGGGGTTTACCCTCCCCATGTATTACTACATCAGGCCGTGGGCTCTTACCCCGCGTTTTCACCCTTACCCGCCGCAAATTCCTTACGGAATAAGCAGGCGGGCGGTAATTTTCTGTGGCACTTTCCGTAATCCGATTTGCATCGGATCCCCTCATGTTATGAGGCACCCTGCCCTCTGGAGCTCGGACTTTCCTCCCTGGCCCCGGTTCACACCGGAGTGTCAGAGCGATCATCTTGTCCATTCTATCCTGTCAATGAGCTACAAGTTGCGGGTTGCGAGTTGCGGGTTTTAGCAAAATTATTTTTACCTTAACTTGGAACTCGAAACGCGAAACTCGAAACTGTTTCTATTTCCCATCCAGGGCTTCATTGGCCAGCTGGTCTGCCAGCTTATTTTCTGCCCTTGGTATATGACAAAATTCTATTGATTCAAAAGACTCAAGCAAGGTTTGCACTTTATGGTACAGGGCTTTTATTTTTTCATCTCTGACCTTATAGTGGCCCTGCATTTGTTTGACCAGCAGCTGCGAATCGCTGCGGATCAATAATTTATCCAGCTGTAATTCTATAGCCATTTCCAGGGTTTTTATCAAAGCTTGGTATTCGGCAACATTATTAGTGCAAATTCCCAAGGTTTTTTTGTTTTCAGCAATTATTTCTCCTTGGCTATTGTATATCACTACTCCTAAGGACCCGGGACCTGGATTACCCCGGCTGGCCCCGTCAATATTTGCCGCGTATTGGCCGGAAAGGACCACATGCTTTTTTTTCGGCTGCAATTCATCCACCAGGTTATGAAGTAAGTGCACTATCTTTTCATGGTCATAGACAGGAAACTTCTGGACAATATCCCGGATATTCAATCCTTGCGCAAACATACGCAATATTTTTACGGTATCTTCGTTTTTAGTCAAAACTCATTCGCCTTTCCAAAATAAGATCCGGGAACAGCTTTCACATAGTACCAGCCGTTCCAATTTTCTGACTTCATTGACGATCTGCGGCGGTAAGGTCATATGACATCCCCCGCAGGAATGATTTTTCTTTATTTCGGCTACAGCCAAACCTTTTTTACTTCTCCTGATCCTTTCATAGAGGGTTAAGGATTCGGCTGGAATTCGCGCTGCTATTTCCTTGCGGTGCGCTTCCTGGCCGGTAATTGCTTTATTAATAGACTCCAAGTCCCCGTTAAACCGGTCAATTTCCTGCCCTAATTTCCCTTCCTCCTGTTTTATCAGTTCCTGTTCCTGCTTTATTTTCGTATTTACGGTTTCAATCGAATCCATCATGTTCAGAATCCCGTCTTCTATAGCCGATATATCCTTACCTACCTGGTTTATCTCCTTCTGCAAGGCAAAATACTGGTCATTTTTCTTGACCTTATTCAATTCAGATTGGTGTTTCTTTCTTTCTTCTTCTTTGGTGTGCAGGTCCAGTTCTTTCTGTTTCTTATCCAATTGGATCCTGGCCAGTTCCTGTTTTAAGGTTTCCAAATTCGTATTCTTAGTTTCAAAATCAGTTTTAGCTTTTTCTATGATCAATGGTATTTCATTAGCTTTTATTTTTAAGCCATCAATACTGATATCCAGTTTTTGCAGTTCTATCAATGCATCGATTTCCTGATTCAATTTAACCATCCTTTGGATAATTGCATTTCTATCCGCTATACGCTACCCGCTATACGCTAAAATTGCGTAGCAAATTTTATGGTGGGCAATACAGGATTTGAACCTGTGACCCCTACCGTGTGAAGGTAGTGCTCTCCCGCTGAGCTAATTGCCCATAAATATAGTTTCGAGTTGCGAGTCTCGAGTTGCGGGTTAAATAACTCGGAACTCGTAACTGTTTTTATTAAATGGGCCCTGCAGGACTTGAACCTGCGACCAGCTGATTATGAGTCAGCTGCTCTAACCAACTGAGCTAAGGGCCCGTCGCTTCACTACGCAAGCTCGTTTCGCTCCACAAGGGGAAACCAGTGGTTTCCCCGTTTCATCGTCGTTCGCCACACAGAACGGGCTCACTGAACCCCTTCCTCTTGTTGTACCGGCAAAAAAACACTTTTTTGCCGGACTAATTATCTTCGCTGCCTGCCCGCCGACGTATTAGTGGCGAGTCACCCCTTTTGGCATCTAGCTCAGTCACTCTTTTTTAAGCTGACAAGGTTATTATCTTTTAGTCGGCGCTTTATAGATGCTCGTTCATGGTTCGTCGTTAGTGGTTCGTCGTAAAGGCTTTTTCTACGAACGATCAACTACGAGGCCGATTTATCGGCCGGACGACCAACGGCACTTACTCTACGTAATCTTTAAGCATTTTGGAGCGTGATGGGTGGCGCAGTTTACGCAAGGCCTTGCTTTCGATCTGCCGGATACGCTCACGCGTTACGTTAAATATTTTGCCTACTTCCTCGAGAGTCCGGGGATATCCGTCACCGATGCCAAAACGCAGTTTTATGATCTTGCCTTCTTTTGGTGTCAGGGTACTAAGTATTTTTTCTATTTCTTTCCGCCTCATGATCCGGATAGCAGAATTGACCGGGGAAAGGTCCTGCTTGTCTTCAATAAAATCACCCAGTCTGGAATCTTCCTCTTCTCCGATCGGGGTTTCCAGGGAAATAGGCTGGGGAATTATCTTTAATACTCCTTTTACTTTATCAGTAGATAATTTGGTCTCTTTGGCAATTTTTTCCAGGGTCGGATCTCCGCCAAATTCCTGACGATGGAAATTAGAAACCCGTTTAACTTTATTGATCGTTTCAGTCATATGCACCGGGATCCTGATCGTCCGGGCCTGGTCAGCGATCGCCCTGGTGATAGCCTGCCTGATCCACCAGGTAGCATAGGTAGAAATTTTATTACCCCGCTTATACTCAAACTTGTCCACGGCTTTCATCAATCCCAGGTTTCCTTCCTGGATCAAATCCAATAGCTGCAATCCGCGATGGACATGTTTCTTGGCTATGCTCACTACCAACCTCAGGTTAGCCTTGATCAACCGGGTTTTGTCTTCGCCGATCTGGTGTTGGATCTGGTTGATCTTCTCATTCAGCCCACGCAGTTCATCTATCTGCATACTGTTACTGCGCACGATCCGGCGCAGTCTCTGCTTAATATTTTTAAAGCCACGCAGGATTCGCCGGATTTCATTGGGTGTCATCCGGACTTTCTTTTGTATATCCTTGAGACGGACCTCGCGCCGGGCCACCCGCTTATTTAACTGCCAGAGGTCCAGGGGAGACATCCTTAACCGGTGGGCTAAGACAGCCACTTCCTGGTCGCTTTGTTCTATCCGCAAGGCAATATTTTTGATCTTATGGATAACTTTACGTATCCGGTAACTGCTCAAATTCAAGCTTAAGATCAGCTTATTAATATTCTTCCTTTCCCGGATCAAGCGTTTTTCTAAAGCTATTCTGGACCGCGGCAGCAGTTTTTTCTTCTGCAGCCTGGCGCTCAGCTCATTCACTTTTACCAGGTTTTTTTTGATCTTGCCGATAATACTTTTTAAGCGTTTGGCTCTTTTGCGCAGTACTGACGGACTGATCTTTTTGATCTTTAATATTTCCGGTGTATGCGACTCTCCTTCTTTGAGCAGTTCATCGATATTAGTAATTTCTTTAAAGATCAGCGGAGTTTCCAGGATCATGGTCTTGATCTTTTTGTTGCCATCTTCGATCCGCTTAGCCAGCTCCATCTCTTCATCCGGGGTCAACAGCGGGATCTGGCCCATTTCTTTTAAGTAAAGCCGCACAGAATCGCTGGTCTTCAGGTCCATCAACGAAGGGACCGCAGCCACTTCCTCTGCCGCTTCGGCCAGCTGGGCGGGTGGCACTACTTTTTCCTCAACTTCATCACCGACCTCGATGCCCAGGTCGGTCAACATCGTATATATATCGTCAATCTCATCAGCCGAAACTATATCATCAGGGAGCAGTTCATTCACTTCCTGGTAGGTCAGATGACCTGTTTCCCGGCCGGCTGACACTAACTTAGCCAGTTCTTTCGGCGTCGGTTCTCTTTCTACAAATTCATGACGTGTCGGCACAGCGCCCCTCCTGCATATACTATCAAAACTGCGATTCTTAATTCCTTGAACCTTTGAATATCTGGGTCAGTTCTCTATATTCCTGCATTAATTCCGGATCTATGGTCCCTTCGGCATCCAGCTTTCGGGAAATCTCTTCTGCCAATATTTTATAGCGCTCTTTTTTATGCCAGTTTTTGATTGAATGGATCAATTCACCGGCCAGTTTAGAAACATCCAGGTCTTCTGCCGGGCTAAAAGCCAGTTTGGCGATAATGCCGGTCAAAAGCTCGTTTTGCAGATAATCAATAATTTCTGAAGGGGTAATAGCTTGTTGCTTCTGGCTAAGCACAGCCATGGCTGCCAGGATAATTTTCAGGTTAGGATCGGTAATATCGTCAGGAGAAACTTGATCATGCCACTGCTGGTAAACACTGGCGTCACTTAAAAACAACTGGATCAGGTTATGCTGGGCCTTGATAAAACCATTTTCCGCGGTAGTTTCTTCCTGAATGCTCTGGCTTACTTTTTTCCGAAAGCCTTTATCCGCAATTTTCTCCAACTGCGAGAATAAGGTTTCTTCATTCAAGTTTAGCCGTTGGGCCAGCCGATGAACCTCAGATTTTTGTTCGACAATATTCCTGATCCTGGCGATCAGCGGCAAAAGCTCATTGACAACAAAAACTTTTCCCTGGACTGTTTTCAGGTCAGCCAGTAAAATTGATTGTTCCAGCCGGTATTCGATCAGGGACAAGGCCTTTTGCACTATGGCCTCAAAAGCTTCACCGCCTTGTTTATGCAAGAACTCATCCGGATCTTTAGCCGCTGTCTGTACCGCAACTTTTACCTCCAGGCCGCTATCTACCAGCAAGTCCAATCCCCTGAGCGTGGCCGCCACCCCAGCCTGGTCAGAATCATAAATGATCACTATTTTACCGCAATATCGCTTGACTAATTCTATCTGTTCCGGAGTCAAAGCTACACCCATAGAAGCAATGCTGTTTTCCAGTCCAAACTGATGACAGGCGATCACATCCATATACCCTTCCAGCAACAGGACCTGTCCGGTT
The DNA here is from genome assembly GCA_002441095.1 of Elusimicrobia bacterium UBA6262. GTDB lineage: Bacteria > CAYTYR01 > UBA6262 > UBA6262 > UBA6262 > UBA6262. The sequence continues at coordinate 11,442 of DJVG01000006.1, read as the reverse complement.
TTACGGATAGCGTTGCTGGCCAGGTTCAAGCCATATAACAGTTTGCTTTTGGTAAATAAAGGGGTTTCTGCTGAATTCAGGTATTTTGGCTGTTTGGTATCATCCAAGGTCCTGGCGCCAAAAGCGACAACCTTGCCTTTGGCATCAGTGATCGGATATATTACCCGGCCGCGGAAATAATCATAATACCGGCTGCCATTATAATTCAACAAACCGGCTTTTTGCAGTACCTCCGCTTTTAAACCTTTGCTGAGCGCCGCTTTTAAAAATTTATCCCCGCTTTGCGGGGCATAACCGATCCTGAATTTCTTGATGATCTCAGCGCTTAGTCCGCGCTGCTGCAGATAACTTTGCGCTATTTTTGCCTCGCTCAATTCTTTGAGGCAATATTCATAATATTTGGCGGCTAATTCATTAGCAGCGTATAGACCTTCCCGTTCTTTATTCTTTTCCGCTGCTTCCCGGGAGCGGGCTGCCGCCGGGACGGTCAACCCCACTCTCTTAGCCAGTTTTTCTACTGCTTCCATGAAAGAGAGGTTTTCCAGCTTCATGATGAAAGTAAAAACATTGCCCCCCAACTGGCAGCCGAAACAGTGAAAGATCTGTTTCTCAGGGCTGACCATGAAAGAAGGCGTTTTTTCGTTATGGAACGGACAAAGAGCGTTGTAGTTGCGGCCGGACTTTTTAAGATTTATATATTCGCCGGCCACGGCAACGATATCATTGCGGCTGCGGACTTCTTCGATAAATTCATTACTGACGGCCATACTGATCCTACTACAAATTCTAAATACTAAACTCTAAATCCTAAACAAATCCAAATTTCTAAATACAAATTTACTGCTGATGACCTTATTTCGAAATTAGAATTTTGTATTTTGAAATTGTTTACCTGTCCCCGCGTCTTTGATCCCGACTTATCGGGATCAGCAGGGGAGAATTTAGATATTCGAATTTCGAATTTGTTCTTGTTTAGTTGTGTTTGATTCGGACAAATCCTGAGCAAGGAATAATTTTCAAGTCCCCGAATTGTTTTTCGACACTGTCCAAAAGCAGGTTCAGGCCTAGATTATCGCTGGAAATATGGCCGGCAATCACTGCGTTAAGATGGGCTTTTTCCGCGTTTTCAGCATGTTTTTCGCTCAAGTGCATACAGACAATAGTACCGATACCGGCCTGCGCCATCTTTTCAAAAATATCTACCGAACCTTCGGTGCCACCGGTCATATCGACGAATACTTTGCCTGCCCGGTTCGTTTCCTTGCCGATCAAAATACTCGGTGGATTATTATTCCCAGCGGATATTTTGTATTCGGGTATCTCATTAATAACCTTCATTACCTCTTCTACGGTCTGGACTTTAGCCTGGTCCAGCTTTTTTTGCAGGTAACTGGCAACATGATTATCCGCCACGGTATGGGCGCACATAAAAGGAAGTTCCAGCAATCTAGCCGCATCAGAGGCTCTCATATGGTTGGCTGGCATCACTCTTTTTTCCACTTCCTTGATCCTTTTTTCCAGCAATTGCTCGGCCACATTAATCGGCACACCAAATAGCTGCAGGATATCGGCTTGCATACCCATGACCTCATAGAAATTTGCGTATGCTCTCCCGGCCGGGTGATGTGACATTACCAGGTCAATTTTTTCGCCTTTGGCACGCAGGCGGTCGGCCAGCAATAATTCAGCAACATCAATATCTACTCCAAGCATGATGCTTTTGACTTCAGTCTGGGGATCACCATGCAAGATCCTGGTATCAGCATATGGATTGGTCAGCCTGTCCTGGTCAAATTTACCTTTAGCTTTAGCATCCAGCTGCTGGTATTTTTGCTGTACTTTTTCCAGCACGGCAGCAACTGCTTTTTGACCGCGGGGATCTTGTTCGGTACCAGCTTTTACCAGAAAATCATAAAATTCTTGCAGGCGCATTTCTTAGCTCCATTATTAATAAGATTTTCTTTCTCTCCGCCGGCGTTTACGGTCAGCTTCTTTCTGTTTCTTGCGGCGCCTGACCCCGGGACTTTCATAGTATTCCCGTTTCTTGATCTCGGTCATTACCCCGTCTTTTTCACATTCTTTTTTGAATCTTTTTAAGGCTTCATCAATGGTCTCGTGATCCCTTATTTTTACTCCTGTCACTCTAATCAACCCTCCTTAGTGGTGCCAAATTTAATTAATCAACAACAGGCAACTTCACAAGAATTTAAATATATCATAAATTACTATAAGTTTCAAGGGTTTTTTTATTTTTAATGGTCTTAAAACTTCCAAAAAGCTTTGTCGCTGCTTTTATTATTGATCTGGTCGAATTCCCGCAGCAGCTGTTTTTCCTTTTCGCTCAGGTTTTTTGGCACATCTACAATAACTTTTACCAGTAAATCTCCCCGTCCCTTGCCCGAGAGATACGGTACTCCCTTTTGTTTTAACTTAAAAATTGTATGCCCTTGCGTACCGGCAGGCACTTTCATAGTGACATTACCCTCCAGCGTGGACACTGCTATTTCTGCGCCTAAAGCAGCCTGGGCAAATGAAATATGTTTTTCCGCGATCAGGTCATTACCTTCGCGTTCAAAATTAGGATCTCTCTGGACATGGATCATAACATACAGGTCGCCGTTAGGGCCGCCGCGTTCCCCGGCTTCCCCTTCGCCCCGCACCCTGAGGCTTGAACCTTCGTCCACTCCCGCCGGTATTTTCACTTTGATCGTACCGGTCTTTGCCTCTTTGCCAGTACCACGGCACTCAGTGCAGGGAGTTTCTATAACTGTTCCCTGCCCTTGGCATTTTGGACAGGTTTGGACCATACTGAAAAATCCCTGGCTCATGCGCATTTTTCCCGCGCCCTTACACGCGGGACAGGTTTTTCTATTAGTACCGGATTTGGCGCCGCTGCCGCCGCAACGGGTACAAGCTTCATGACGCGGCACTTTTAGCGTTAGCTCCGTGCCGAATACGGCATCCCTGAGTTCCAGCTGGGCGTCATATTGCAGGTCAGATCCACGGGCTGCACCGCTGCGCCGGCCAGAACGACCGGTCCGCTGCTGTCCCCCGAAGACACCTTCTAAAATATCCCCAAAAATATCGCCGAGATCACCTTGCGCTCCACCGCCGCCAAAGCCAGAAAAATCAAAGCCGCCAAAACCAGGGCCGGCTCCGGGGCCGCCGGTGCCGACACCGGCATGGCCATACTGGTCATACAATTGCTTTTTCTTAGAATCGCTGAGAACCTCGTAGGCCTCATTGATCTCTTTGAATTTTTCTTCAGCTTCCTTATTGCCTTGATTCTTATCCGGGTGATACTTCAAGGCTAATTGCCGGTAAGCATCCTTTATCTCCCTTTCGGCAGCGGACCGGGAGACGCCTAATACTTCATAGTAATCCCTTTTGCCATTAGCCAAGAGTTTTTCTCCTTATTTGTTTTGCTTATCGTCGTCCACAATTTCGGCGTCTACTACTTTATCTTCTCCACTTTGCCCGGATTCCTGCTGACCTGATCCCCCGGTATCCTGATTCCCTGCCGTACCAGTATCCTGATTACCTGCAGCATCGCCACCCGGTTGTCCCTTATTAGCATTAGCCTGTTTGTAAACTTCTTCAGCTAATTTGTGGCTGGCAGTCATCAGTTTTTCTTTGGTCTGCTTGATCTTTTCAATATCTGTGCCTTTCAACGCCTCTTTAGCATCAGCTAAGGCCTGGTCAATTTTTAACCGCTCTTCCTGGGTGACTTTATCACCTTGCTCACGCAGGGTTTTTTCCACTGAATACACCAAAGTATCTGCTTCATTCTTAACTTCGATCTCTTCTTTGCGTTTTTTGTCTTCATCCGCAAACTGCTCAGCCTGTTTCACCATCTTATCTATATCTTCTTTAGACAATTTGTTAGGAGCAGTGATCTTGATCGATTGTTCTTTTCCCGTGCCCAGGTCCTTGGCCAGTACATGCAGGATACCATTGGCATCGATATCAAACGTTACTTCGATCTGTGGTAAACCGCGGGGTGCGGGCGGAATGCCGACTAACTCAAAACGGCCCAATGTGACATTGTCTTTCGCCATCTGCCGTTCACCCTGCAGAACATGGATATCTACGGCTGGCTGGTTATCGGCAGCAGTGCTGAAAACCTGGCTTTTCTTAACCGGGATCGTAGTGTTTCGGTCAATTAATTTAGTAAATACAGCACCCAAGGTTTCAATACCCAGCGATAACGGGGTCACGTCCAGCAGCAGGATATCCTTTACTTCCCCGCCGAGAACTCCGCCCTGGATCGCTGCGCCCATGGCTACGCATTCCATCGGATCAACACCGCGCTCCACTTTTTTCCCGACATAATCTTCCACGAATTTCTGGACTATCGGCATGCGGGTCGGCCCGCCGACCAGGATCACCCTGGCAATATCATTGGGAGTCAGTTTTGCGTCGTTAAGCGCCAGTTCTATGGAATGTTTGCACTTCTGTACGATCGGCTCAACAATATTGTCCAGCGTGCTGCGGGTAAGTTTCATGGTTAAATGCTTTGGCCCGGTGCTGTCAGCGGTAATAAAAGGCAGGTTAATGTCAGTTTCCATGACATTGGAAAGCTCGATCTTGGCCTTTTCCGCTGCCTCTTTCAGCCGCTGTACCGCCATATTATCATTACGCAGATCAATCCCTACGTTCTTTTTAAACTCATTGGCAATATAGTCGATCAAAGAATTATCCATATCCGTGCCGCCCAGCTGGGTATCGCCGGATGTGGCAATTACCTCAAACACGCCTTTGCCGAAGTCCATAATGGTCACATCCAGGGTGCCACCACCCAGGTCGAATACCAGGATCTTCTCTTCCTTGCCTTTCTTGTCTACTCCATAAGCGAGGCAGGCTGCGGTCGGTTCATTGATGATCCTGATCACATCCAGGCCAGCTATAGTGCCGGCATCCTTGGTCGCTTGCCGCTGGTTGTCATTAAAATAAGCCGGCACTGTGATCACTGCTTTTTCTACCTTATCCCCTAAAAACGCTTCAGCATCACGTTTGATCTTTTGCAGAATGAACGCGGATATCTGCTGGGGAGTATATTCCTTGCCAAAGACCTTATATTTATGGTCTGTGCCCATTTTACGTTTTGCCGCGTAAATAGTGCCGTCTGGATTAGATACTAACTGCCTTTTAGCCGGCTCGCCAACCAGCAGGTCGTTATCTTTGGTAAAAGCGACATATGACGGGAAAGCTTTTCCCCCGATACTGGTACCTTCTGCGCTGGGAATGATCGTTGCCTTACCTCCTTCCAATACAGCTGCTGCTGAATTGGATGTTCCTAAGTCAATACCAATTATCTTACTCATAAATTCCTCCTTCTCCTTTTTTGTTTTTATTATTAGTGTTTATTGCTATCGCATTAATCGGTGTAATCTCGCTCTATTAATCTGTGTAATCCCTGTCCGCCTTAGGCGGAATTTTTCTTTTTCGCAACTTTTACCAGTGACGGCCGGATCACTTTACCCTTAAAACTATATCCCTTCTGGATCTCTTCCAGAATATCATCATCTTCATGTTCAGGGCTTTCCTCCTGGCTAACCACATGATGCAAACTGGGATCCAGTTTCTCTTTCTGGGTTCTGATCTGCTCAACCCCTTCCTGTTTTAAAAATTGTTTGAATTCCTTTTCGATCATCACCAACCCTTCTAATATTGTCTTATGATTATCATGTTCACGAGCAGCTTTCAAAGCCCGGTCAACATTATCGATGAATGGCAGCATTTTTAACAGCACATCTTCCTGGCCAAATTTCACCAGGTCCAGTTTTTCTTTTTCCACTCTCCGGCGATAATTCTCAAATTCCGCTTTCAGGCGCAAGAGCTGGTCATAGTATTCTGTGGCTTTTTTCTTTTGCTCTGCCAGGGATTCCTGCAGTAAAGCCAGTTCATTCAGTTTTTGTTCCAGGGCCAGATGTTCCTGGCTTTTTTCCTCATTATTTTTTTCCTGGTTCACGCTTTAACTCCTTTGTCGGCCGGCTTAAGGTCTTATTGATCAGCTTAGAAAAATAATCTACCAGGGCGATCATCTTGGAATATTCCATCCGCTTTGGCCCGATGATGCCTAAAGCGCCAAGGGTCTTATCCCCGGCCCGATAGGTGGATGTAACAATACTGCATTCCTGCAGTTCTTTACAGGGCGTTTCTTCTCCGATAATGACTTTAGTCCCTTCATGGCTTACTTTTTCTTCCAGCAGTTCACAGAGCATTTTTTTCTCATCGATCACCTTAAAAATGTTACGGACTTTTTCATAATCGGCAAAATCAGGCTGGCTGAGAATATTACTGGCGCCCTCCAGGTACAATTCTCCTTCTTCATCCAAGGCAAACGCCTGCTGCACCAGTTTTTCCATAATGCTGATATATTTAACCTGCTTGATCTTTTCCTGCTGCAGCCGCTTAAATATTTCCGCACCGATATCATTGACGCTGATGCCATACACATTCTTATTGAGCAGGCGGTTAATGCTGACCAATTCACTGGAATTCACATCCTGTTCAATTTCCATGATCTTATGGCGGATCAAGCCGGCATCAGTGACCAGCACTGCCAGGATCCTGTCCCGGTCTAATTTGACCAGCTCTAAGCGTTTTAAGTGGTCAACAGCCGGGCTCGGGGTTAACACAAACCCGGTATAATGGGAGAGCATTGATAACATCTTGCTGGTTTCCTGCATGACTGAGTCCAAGGCCCCGCGCTGGGATTCATACTCTTTTTCTATGCGCTGTTCCTCTTCCTGGGTTAACTGCTGCAGCTGCATCAGGCTGTCCACATAAAAACGATACCCTTTATCAGTAGGCACCCGGCCGCTGGAAGTATGCGGATGGGTCAGATAGCCCTCTTTTTCCAAGACCGCCAGGATATTACGCACTGTCGCCGGACTTACTTCCAGTTTGTTTTTTTCAATAATAGTCTCTGAGCCCACTGGTTTGCCAGAGCGAATATAATGGTGAATAACGATCTGCAATATTTTCTGTTTGCGTTCTTCCAAAGATATTTTGGACATACCTATCCTTTACAGCTGTAATTAAAGGTTAAAATAAATTAGCACTCTATCATCTAGAGTGCTAATTTTATCACAACTATAAAAACCTGTCAAGGGAAAAATATACAGGCTGTTTATTGTATCATTAGTCTTCCATTTTATCCAATTTAAGAGACATCTTGACGCTATTGGTGGTCTTCTGCTTACCCCGGTTATTAGCGTATTTTTCAGATCTTTCAGCTTCTATAGGTGATGGCGGACGGACAATACGGTCTTTATCCCACCAGGGCCTTTCGGCTACCGGAGGACGGACCGGCTTATTACTATCCCACCAGGGATTGGCCACAGCTTCTTCACGCACAGGCCGGTCTTTGCCCCACCAAGGCAAAGACTTGCGTTCTTCCGGTGATATATTATGGGTAGGCACAGCCAAAGCTGCATTTGCCCATAATAAAATACATAGCAATAGGATAATAATATACTTCATACGCCTTTCTCCCGCTATTCTAGTCTTCCTTATATGAATATAACACGATATTTCGTATTTTTCAAGTGTTCTGTATTAAACAAAGCGCTGAAATACCTGGTTAGCGATCATCAGGCCATGCTCAGTAAGCTTCACCATGCCTTCTTCTTCTTTCAGTAATCCCTGGTTAGACAGGACCCTAATCGTAGGGCCATATAATTCATCAATATCCATCTTGAACCTTTTTCTTAAATCATCTATCTTAAAACCATCAAGCATCCTTAGATTCAACATGATGGTCTCGCCAATTATCTTTTCCAGTTTCAGTGTTTCTTTTTCATTCGTGGCATAGACATTGCCAAATACTTTTTCTATATATTGCGGTATTTCTTTCACATTAGTAAAGCGCACCCTGCCCATATATGAGGTAGCTCCGGCCCCGATGCCCACATAGTCTTCATTGCGCCAGTAGATCTGGTTATGACGGCAGCGCCGGCCAGGCTTAGCAAAATTGGATATCTCGTAATGTTCATAGCCGTTGGCTTTGAGCAGTTTGACTGCATTTTCGTACATTTCTGCTTCTAATTCTTCGTCTATTTTGGTGATCTTGCCGGCTTTCAGGTCCCGCCCAAAAGGCGTATCGTGCTCAATGGTCAGTGAATACAAGGAAATATGCTCCGGATTCAGCTCCACGACCCCGGCTAAAGTATCCTGCCACTCTTCACCGGTCTGCCAGGGTAGACCATAGATCAGGTCCACATTGATATTAGTGAATCCGGCAGCCAGGGCATTTTGATAGGTCTTGATAAAATCTTCCACCGAATGAATGCGGCCCATTTTCCCGAGAGATTCATTATTAAAGGACTGCAGACCGATACTCAGGCGGTTGACCCCGTTCATCCTGATCACTTTCAGCTTCTCCAAAGTGCAGCTGCCGGGATTGACTTCCATAGTGACCTCTGCCCGGTCAGCAATAAAGAAGTTACGCCGGATAGAGTCAAATAGCCTGGTAACATCATTAATTGACAATAAGCTGGGCGTTCCCCCACCGATATATATAGTATCCACTACTGAAACATGGACCTTATACATAAACAGCTCTTGCTGTATCGCCGCCAGATACTTAGGCAAAAGGTGTTCCATGCCGGCATAAGAGTTAAAATCGCAGTAACGACACTTCTGCTGGCAAAAAGGAAAATGAATATACAGGCCTACACCCATGTAAAATCCTCGTTGGACGGTAGTCGGTTAGGAAACCCGATAGAGTAATATCGCTTTATATAAGAATGCCATAAGTTCCGCTGTTTCGCAACTATTTCTTAGCCGCATCTTCCGACTTGGTTTCCTTGAACATTTCAGCTATAGCCGCCACGCTACCCAATGATTTCACCGATTCTATGGGCAGGAAGACTTTAGTGGCTTTGCCATCAGCTATTTTGGCTAAGGCTTCGAGATATTTCACTGCCAGCAGATCAGCTGTCGGCTTACCATTATGGATAGCATTAAATACAGTCTGAATAGCCGCCCCTTCGCCCTCGGCGATCAATACCTGGGATTGCTTTTTGCCTTCAGCAGACAAGATATTGGATGTTTTCTCTCCTTCAGCCTTCAGAATTGCTGCCTGTTTGAATCCCTCTGCATCGAGGATCGCCGCCCGTTTATCACGTTCCGCTTTCATTTGGCGGCTCATAGCATCGGTAATATCCCGCGGCGGCTCAATACGCTGTATTTCCACACGGCTTACTTTCACACCCCAGGCATCAGTAGCATCATCCAGCATCTGGCGCAATTGGACATTGATCTTCTCGCGGCTGGTCAGGGTCTGGTCCAGCTCCAGGTTACCGATTTCGTTACGCAGATTAGTTTGCGCCAACTTCAAGGCAGCATATTGGAAATTAGCTACATTATAGGCTACTTTAAACGGATCTGTGACTTTAAAATAAATCACCGCGTCTACAGTGACCCCTACATTATCCTTGGTAATCACTTCTTGCGGCGGAACATCTATGACTTGCTCACGCATATCTACTTTGCGGACAGTATCAATGAACGGCAATACAAAATTCAGCCCTGGATCAAGCAAGCGGTTAAATTTGCCCAATCTTTCTACCAGTCCTTTTTCAAATGGCCTGATCCGCCATAAAGCATTGAACCCAAAAATAAAGGCAAACAAAGCTACTACAAAATATACAAATCCCATACATTCCCTCCTTTTAAATACAGTTGCGAGTTACCGGTTGCGAGTTGCGAGTTTTAATTCAACCCGAAACTCGTGACCTGAAACCCGTCAACTTGATTTTTTCACATACAAATGCGTTCCTTCGACTTTCAGTACTTCGATTATCTCCCCTTGTTCTATCCTTTCATCTGCTTCCGCGCGCCAATCTTCCCGGTCTACTATGACTCGTCCTTCATTTTTTTCTGGATCGAGCGTGACAGTTACCTTACCTTTTTTGCCAATAACAGCATCAGTATTTGCCAGCCGGGCAGATTTACCGGCAAACTTTTCCGCCAATGGCCGGGAAACAATTACGCTTATGACAGAAACAACAATAAAAACAGCCCAAGACAGCCAGACATTACCGAAAAGCCAAAAAATCAGGCTGGCACAGATAGCCCCTAAACCGAAACAGGCATACATAAAAACACCTGGGGTGATTATCTCAATAATGAAAAATGCTACTGCCACAATAATCCAGACCATAACAGGATTTTTCCAATCCATAACACGCTCCTTTACAACTTTCGAGTATCAACAAAATATATCCTTAATCAACCTTAAATACGGCTATCAGTATATCAGGGTATCAGGATGTGGTTATCAGGTTAATAAAGCTTCAGGATAACAGGATATCAGAAGATCAGGACATCAGGAAAAGCTTGATACTATGACTTTCTGATTCCCTGCTGACCTGATTCCCTGATACACTGGTCCCCTCTTCCTGGTTTCCTGATGACCTGATATCCTGCAATAATAGGCTATTTAAGATACTTGTCAAAAAAGGCGATGACCTTTTCCTCATATTCCCTCGGCCACAGACTTCGCACTTCCAGATGATCCGCTTCCGGCGCTATCCACAACTGCTTCGGCTCGCCAGCGGCCTTAAACAAGTCATCCTGGTTCACCGGCGGTATCCGTACATCATTGGCCCCGCCGATGATAAAGACTGCCTGGGGCGCGATCATCCCGATATATTTGGTAGCATCGGCTTTCTTAGCATTAAAACCAGCACGTAATTCGGCAAACCATATGGCCGGTGGTACAAAAGGATACTTGGGTAAGTTATAAAATAATTTAGCAAACCTGGTAACGGTCTTTTCAAAAGAAGCAAACCCACTGTCTGCAACGATCGCTTTGATCCGCTGGTCACTAGCCGCCCCGATAATAGCGACATTAGCTCCCATGGAACAGCCAAGCACTCCGATCTTAGTCTGGTCAATGTCCTTGCGGGTCGCTAAGTAATTCACCGCGCCTGCCAAATCCCTGGTCTCGTTATAGCCCAGGGTACATTTCCCCTTGGTTTGCCCATGTCCGCGAAAATCAAAAACCAGGACATTATAATCATGGTGATGCAGCATTTCCGCAAAGGTCAGTACATCGCTTTTATTGGTACCATAACCATGCAGAACGATGACCGTAGGTTTTGTGTTTTTGCCGGGGATAAAAAAACCGCTGGTTTGAATACCATCGGTAGAGGAAAAGGTCACATCTTCATAGGACATATTCAGTTCTGAAGGTTTAGTGTCCAGGTCATACCGTGGCGGGGTTAAGATAAGGCGCGACGCCCCCCACCCCCATATAATCGTCAGAGCGACAATTACTACTGCTATTGAAACCCAAACAGGAACATGTATGTTAAAATAATTAGTCATAAAATTAGTATTGATTACCGTGTATCAATAAAATGTTTTACTTGGGGTCCTGTCTTCCCGATATAGCTATATCGGGACAAAAGCATCAATAACCCTGGCAAA
>DJVG01000062.1 GCA_002441095.1 Elusimicrobia bacterium UBA6262 | reverse complement strand
TGGATTGCCTGAATGGAGGCAAGATGGCGAATAGCCGTTTCGGCGTAGCCCTGCGGGCTTGCGGCCTTACCCTCGCCAGTCTGCCGACAGGCAGGCAACTATTCTTTTTTCTTTTTGGCGGCGGCAAAATCTTTAAAAGGTGGCTTGCCTGCCTTTCCCCGGCAGACAGCTCGGGATTCGACCGCTCCACGCTTCCAGCGTGGTACGCCTCACGCCCCGCCCACCCAAGCCGTTTCGGTGCTCGGGCTTCATCCGCCTACGTTGCACTCCGGCGTATTCCGCTACCTGCGCTCCGAACCAGCTTCCCCCTATATGGTATCTATTTTATGAAAACAATGTTTATTTCTTTATTCATTAAATGTGGTATAATGTAAAATAAAGTTATATGGTGTGCGATGAGGTTTTTTTATGACTATCAAGGACTATTTTACTGTCAGACAGGTTGCTGTTCAGCTTGATTTGACCGAATACAGGATAAGGCAACTTATCAGGGAAAAGCAAATAAGGGCTACGAAAATAGGCCAGTGGAGGATTATGCCGCGGGATCTGGAAGAGTTTGTTAAATCAAGAACTAATAAGTAACAGAATTTTGATAAGGTTTATTAATACAATGGATATTCTCTTTAAAGAGAGGCTGTTATTGAATGCAAATATGTCTAAGAAGATAGCTATAGACCAACAGGTTAAGCGTTTTTATAAATATTTAAAGACTAATGGCAATATTGAAAAGCTTGGGACTAACTCAGACAATAGAGCCGAACCTATTCATCGCTGGTTTTCTTTTTTGCCGGGCTTTTCTCATGCTTTTGTCAGGACAACATTAGGATACTTTTATCCTCATGAAAATGAGGCTAATATTGTAACTGTTCATGATCCGTTTATGGGATCTGCGACAACTGCTGTAGCGGGAAGAAATTACGGCATTAATGTTGTGGGGAATGAGTCAAACCAGTTTTTGTATGAGATTGGTAGAGCCAAGACACATTTGATCAGAAACATAGAGCAATTACCATTAATTAAGCAAAATATTTTGGAAGTAGCTGAAAGAAAATGGAGAAAGCAAGACATTAGCAAAGAAAATATGTTATTGAGAAAGTGTTATGATTGGCCCTTTCTTAAGAAACTGGTTGAATTAAGGGAAATATATAGATCGAAGCTTGTACCCGATGAATTTAAACCTTATGTTTTTCTCACTATTTCATCACTTCTATCACGGTGCTCTCATGTAGGAATAAGCATTCCCTATGTTTCTTGGAGTCATGAACGGATAGCTGAAGAGCCTTTAGAATTATTTGGCAAGATTTTTGATCATATTAAGGAGGACCTGTCTGCTGCTGGAAATCAGGATAATGTTGTAGTAAAGATTTACCAACATGACAGCAGAGTACAAAACAATAAAATAAAAGAAAAGAGTGTAGATTTTATTTTTACTTCCCCGCCATATTTAAACAATTTTGATTATGGAGAAGCTTTAAAAGTATATTCTTATTTTTGGGGTTTTACGAAGGACTGGCATGATATAACAGAAAAAGTAAGGAAAAAATCATTAACTTGCGCAACGACTCACTATAAGGAATTGCTTTATAAATCCAAATCTCCTAAGGATATATTGGGAGAGGAATTCATTTCCGACGCCCCAAAAACAACAAGAATAATAATAGATAAGGTGAACCTGATTACAAAAGCAAGATCAAAGAAAAATAGGAAAAAAAGTTTTGACATTCTTACAGTTCTTTATTTTAAGGATATGTACAATGTTTTAAGCGAAATGCATAGGGTCTTGAAGAATAATAGCCTTTGTTTTATTACTATTGGCGACTCTGCCCCTTATGGAGTTTATGTGCCGACTGATGAAATATTAGGTAGATTAGCTGTAGAGATTGGATTTTCAAAATATTCATTAGGGACATTAAGAACACGAGGAAAAAAGTGGTTAAATCTTACACATAGACATAAAGTGACTCTTCGAGAGAGTCTCCTTGTCTTGAGGAAATAAGAATGAAAGAATTACCAACAACAGAGTTAGCAGACAAAAAATGGAGTTACATATATGCATATAATCTAAAAACCCTAAGGGATATTTTTGTATATTGTGCTCAAAAAGGAGAGATAAAACAAGAACAGTTATATGATCACCTAGCAAAGAATATTATAGCTCCTCCTACTAAGCACTGGGTTAGCTCTGGAATAAAGCGTAAAGAAAGACTGAGACTAGAGTATATTCATGCAGCTGAATATCTAAACCTGATTAAACGGAAACAGAATGTTATTACTCCCAATTTTGATAATTTTGAAGTAGAAAAGAAAACTATAATAGAAGCAAACAGAAATCGCATTTTTAAGCCTTTGTGTGCCTCTCAGAATTTAAGCGACTCCGAGAAGTGGGCTTTAACAAATATTCTTTTTAATTATGATCAGTTGAAAGATTATCTATTTTGGTTTCTGGATTTTAGTAAATTCAAAAATGCAAAAGATATCAAGTTTTCTGATTTTAAGAATGAAGGAAAACCAATATTTCTCATCGGAAAAACCATAGCAGCGAAAAAGGGGAGCGATACTATTAAACGTGGGGCAGATGGAAAATATTGGAAAGTTCCTGAGAGCTATATAAGATTAGTTAATTCTCTTTTTCCAGGATGGCTTACTGAGTTAGGGTTAATAGGCAAGGTTTCAGTATTCCCTGAGTTTAGCCATGACAAAAATCTTTGGCGCATGTTTTATCCTATAAAGCTTTCGAATGAGGATTTTCTAAATAAGGATATAGGAAAACTTTTAGAGGATTTATTTCTTAAGAATACAAATAAAAAAAGTATTTGGTTGCCCCAGTTAATATATAATATAACACTAAAATATGGATGTACTACTACTGCAATTAAAAGAGCGTTGGAAAAACTTTATAAAGAAGATTATGAACATTACTATTTGGAGAGAACATCCTTATCACTAATGAAGCGGCATACACAGTATGAAGATAGTTATATTAAAGTAGATGGTTTTTTTAGGTCGAGCTTAGTATTAACGAGGAGGTCTAGTAAAGATGAATGATCTTAATGACTTTACAAAAGAATTATTGGATGAAATAAAGAAACCAAAGGCTCAAAGAGCTTACTCATTATTCGGCTTAAAATTCAATCCTTTCCCTTCAGCGGGTTTGCCACGATTTTCCTCGCTGTCTCCATTGGACACAGACGTTAAAGATAAGATAAAACACTTTATTCGCTCAACTTACGCTGCCACAAAGGAAGAAGAGTATGCCGGGTTGACAATTATAGGCGATTTTGGCATGGGTAAAACCCACATAATGAAATATTTAATTGAGCATATAAATCTTCTAAATGAAGCAAGTTTAAAAAATCACAATGTCAATTTTTCAGCTCTAACATGCTTTATTGATAAGCCTGAAGACACACCACAAAGCGTAGTGCATAAGATTGTTGAACAAATAGGCGTTGACAATATCCGAAAATATATCGGCAGGATAATTCTTGACAGATTCAAAGAAAACCCTGATTCCTTTTATGATAGATTCAAATCAAAGAAACCGACTCTTTTTTTAAAATCAAAATCTGACTGGATGAAATTATTTGATGAGCCTGCAGCGTCAAATTACTTAGAATTTCTTACACTTTTTAATTTGCTCGGAGGAGATTTGCAATTGCTGCAGGAAGAAACAAGAAGTATCATTAAAGATGTTGTTGTTCAAGATTCGACTTTAGCAGATAGATATTTGGATTTGATCTTTGAAGAAAAGAAAGCAAATTCATCATGGGATATCTTAGCAGGCTATGTTTCAAACAGGAATATTCAGCATAAGGAAGTCATGTTTTTAAATAGTGTGGTAAAAATACTCCGGCAGGTAGGATTTAAACAGCTATATGTTTTTGTAGACGAATTTGAGGATGTCAGCAAGCTAAAAGGAGCTAAGCTTTCAAATTATCTTATAACCCTGAATACACTCATAAATCAGGAAAAAAGGTGGGCTTTGGTTGTGTCCTTGACCCCAGAGGCACTTAGAAAGATTAAAGAAGAATCAGCCCCGCTTTATGATCGCCTCACTTCTTATAAGATTAATTTAAATCAACTGAATACAACTAAGGCAAACATGCTTTTGGCTAATTATCTTAATATAGCAAGAGAAACGCAAGGCAATGAAATTACTCCTTTTACAAAGGAATCTATAAAAGAAATGCTAAAAATTAGCAAAGGCAATTATCGTAGTTTTATTCTAATATCCCACAAGGCAATAGAAGTAGCCTTGGCTGCTAATAAAAAAACAGTAGATATAAAGATCTTAGAAAAAGCTAAGGATTTGAGATATGATGAAGAATAAAATTGGCTTCCTTGATTTTAAGCTAAGATTATTTTTAGACACTAATGTATTTATTGATTATATACAAGGTTGCAATAAAAAGCAATGTGTCACTTTTCTCAATCTCTTTAAAAAATCTAAGGTCCGTAAGAAACCTAAAATAGCTGATGTTGAATTGGTAACTTCAGATTATGTTTTGTGGGAATTCTTTGGACATTGCAGAGAAGAATTATATGTAAAGTGGCTAATTAATAAGTATCACTATGGTTTGATCAGTGCAAATAAACAATGTATAACTGCCAATTTTAGAGATGTTAAGCCTATTCAAATGGGAAAATTCGGCAAGGAAATCGAGGGATATAGAAAAAGAATCTTTGACGATGATGCGATAGTATATTTATACAGACTTATAGGTCATGAAAATGCTGGTTTTAGTGAGATTATAGATAGGATTTTGCAGTGTTCTAAATTCTCATATAAAGATGCGATAGTTCTTAATTCTGCGTACTTTACTTATGCCGATATGATAGTTACCTGCGATGAGCAGTTTAAGGAGATTCGTACAGAAGAAGGTTATTTGGATAACTTAAAGAAAGCTTTAAGTGATTGGAAGGTCAAGCCCGAGAAGTTAGAATACCGGCAACCAAAAGAATTTTCTTCTTTAGCAAAGATCAGAAGTATATACAAAAATTGGTTTATGGCAAGAAATAAAGAGAAAATCATTGGAGAAGTTGTAAAGTATTATCCAAAAATTAACGTTATAGAAATCAAATGTAAACGCGGATGTTTAGTTACAGAAAAAAACTCTATTTATATAGCTAAATTTATTGGTGGGGATGCTTTTAATAAATTTGGATTTGTAGTGCCAGATTTTAAAAGCGGTAATTTTAAGAGTGCAGGAACCAAAAATGCTGTTAAAAAAGGTACTCATGTTACCATAAAACTGCCTTCGAGTATTTCTTATAAGAAAATAAATTGGGAAAAAGGCATGGTATTCCTGAGTGAATAGTAATCAGATTAATTATTAAGAGCATTTAGTTTTTAAAATAAAAAAGAGGCTAAACATGGCTAACAGAAGATCGTTCAAGACTGATGTAAGTTTTCTAGAGAAAATATCCATAGGTGCCACAGGTACAAAGAAAGTATTTGATAATCTGAGAGATGCAGGGCATTCGCCTATTGAGCTGGAAAGAGGCTCGATGAGTTTTAAAATTTGGAAAGAAATAAAGATAAAAAGAGTAAGGGTGCCTGATCTTTTCTGTGTTAAGTGCGGTAAGCGGGTTGAATCAAGGGCAAAGACAAAGCTCCAAATAACAATGTCCCATTCCATAGCAAGCCAGGATAGAGGATGGGATTTTGGCCTAGATGACGATGATTTTGTAGCACTTGTTGAATGTAACAAAGCCGGAGATGCTCCTATTGACTGGAAAGCCTCGGATTTAGTCCAGTATATTCAGGTAAAGCACTTACGGGCAGCATTTAAGAATAAAAGAGTTCTTATGGAGAGACCCAAAGGCGTAGAGGAAGGATTTGAAACCAGAATAACTTGGCCTTCTGCTGTGGCGAGTGCTGATGGAGAAATAATTAAGGTAAATTCTGACAGGATACAATTCAGGCGTGATAGCGATAATAGAACAATCAGCCTTGCGTTAAAAAAGAATGAAATCAAATTGAACCCGATTGTCCGTGAGAAGGACAAGATAATCGAAACACAGATTATCGCTTCAGTGGTTCCGATACAAATACAATTTCCTTGTACAAAGGACAAAACCCTTGAGGATTATTTGAAAATGTTGAAAAGTTCTTCCTTAAGTGACAGATATGCTGCCGCAAAAGCCTTGGCTAATTTTGATGCTGATAAGGTTCTCTCCGCGCTCAAGGATAAGATGGCAGATGAGAAAGAGCATATCTATATTAGACTGGAAGCGGCGGCAAGTATATTAAAACGGGAGTCCATGGAGAGCCTGGACTTCTTGACAGCTACCCTGCATGATACTTACCTGGAAAACCGTCTTGAATGTGTAATTATTCTTGGGGAAATCTATAATAAATACTCATTGAAATTACTGATTAATACCTTGCTTGATAAAAAACAACATCCTGAAATCAGGGCTGGTGCAGCGTGGGCACTAGGAGAATCGAAAAACAAGCAGTCGCTGAATGCCCTAGTTTCTGTATTTGACGAGATAGATATGGATATCAAGGCTGAATCAGCGCGATCTTTATTTAAATTATCGGAGCTTTTCAGCAAGGATATTATTCAATATTTCCCAAAAAGCAGTGAAGATGCCCGTGCCGGAATATCCTGGGCCCTGAGTAAAAGCGGAGAATTTTCAATAAAAGATTTGCTACCTTTAATGGTTGATGAAAATGCACGAAAATGGATAGCCTGGATTGTCGGTACTCAAAAGGAAGAGAAATTTATATCCAAGATGGAAGATCTTAAGAATAAAGACAACGAAGTTTACTTTGCCACTACAGTCTTATGGAAAATACTTTCCAGTTGGATTAACGGTTTGGAATTATATTAAAATGAAAAACTTACCTATTCCTCTTTATACAACTAAATTAGGCAAAGCATATGTTGGTGACTCGCTTAAGCTGTTGGATTTGCTTCCTGATAATTTTATTAATCTTGTAATTACATCCCCTCCCTTTGCGTTACAACGGGAAAAGGAATACGGCAATGAATCCCAGGAGAATTATGTTGAATGGTTATCCGGATTTGCCAAAAAGATTATCCGGGTTATTAGAGAGGATGGCAGTTTTGTACTTGATTTAGGGGGCGCATATGAAAAAGGAAGACCAACCCGATCACTTTACAATTACAAGATACTTATAAATTTTTGTGAAGAAATCGGATTCCATCTCGCAGAAGAATTTTTCTGGTTTAATCCTTCCAAACTTCCTTCTCCAATAGAATGGGTGAATAAACGCAAGATAAGAGCCAAAGACGCGGTTAACACCGTATGGTGGTTTTCTAAAGGAGAATACCCAAAAGCGGATGTCAGAAGAGTGGTTGTTCCTTATTCTGAACGCATGAAATTACTTTTAAGAAACAGTGAGAAATATTATACTCCAAAAGAAAGACCTTCAGGGCATAATATTTCAAAGGGATTTGGCAAACCAAATGGTAACGGGGGGGCAATTCCCTCAAATCTTCTTCAAATTCCAAACTCAGAAAGTAATTCAAAGTATTTGCGTTATTGCAAAATGGTAGGAGCGAAGGGACATCCGGCGCGTTTCCCCAGGCAACTCCCCGAGTTTTTTATTAAATTTTTAACTGAGCCCGATGATTTGGTTTTGGATATTTTTGCTGGTTCGAATACAACTGGCGAAGCTGCAGAGGCTTTGGGAAGAAAATGGATTGCTTTTGAGAAGGAAAGTAAATATTTGGCTGCTTCTATGTTTAGATTCATCGAAGACAATGAAAGCAAAGAAGAATTAAGTAATATATATAAGAAACTATTAAATCAGGATGTAAACAGTATCGAAATAAAAAGGAAACAACATTCGCTTATTTAGTAATCCGGGGACATGTTACAAAAATCGCGGCAATCGCAATCGTCCGGCTTCATCCCAGAGAACGGGTATTCTGCAACAGGCGGGAATCAGTGACGGAATATCAATTAAATAAATGAGCCTTGTGTCTCCAGTTTTTATGCCGATCCGATAGATGCTGTATTTCAGGCGATGGGGGTTGAATAAATAGCTGTAGATAATTATGTTGTTATGAGATAGATAGGGTTACGAGGGAGAGTTACATTCTTATTAGCTAGAAGTTATATCTATAGGAGAATAAATATGCAACCGAAATCAAAATACTTAAAGCAAATAAATGAGTTCCGTAATAAATTTGCATTGGAATCAGAAGAAGAAAATATTGTACTAGCAATGCACTTAATGAATACCTGTTCTATTGATGAACATGCTGCGCTCGATCAATCATCTCAAGGTGGTGGACATGATCATGGCATAGATGGATGGTATTATGATGATAGTAAAGAATGTTTGTATATTTATCAGAGCAAGTATTCGGAAGGCAAAGAATTGGTGATCAACGGATTTGACGATTTACGCCGGGCTCTTGAATGGGTTGAAAGCGTTCTTATTGATGGGAAAGTGGATAAAGTACCTACAAACCATGTAATCTATAACTTATTTCAGAAGCTAGCGCAAAAAAAGGAACAAATAAAGAAAATAATATTTGTATTAGCTTCTTTATTTAATCCAAACGAACTTGAGGATCGTACTGAATATGATAGTTTTCGTAAGGATCTGATTCGATCCAAATTAATGAATTTTATGGAGAATAAAGAAGGTAAAATTGATTTAAAGCTAGAGGAATATAATTTTGATACCTCACTTCCTGCAAGGATCACAAAATACGAAATCCAGACATTGGAACAGTCGAAAATTGAATTAAGGAAAACAGCTTATCTTCAATTAGCGTACGTTCGACTCCGCGAATTAGTGGACTTGTATAGGCAAAGAGGATATATTTTATTTGAAAAAAATGTTAGACTTTCATTATTAAACAAGATCGCAGTAAAGAAACGCTTAATACATCCAATGGAAGAAACGTTCAATCTCATATGCGATGGGAAAACGAGCCCATCTATTTTCAGTTTTTACCATATAGGTGTTACTTTAGCAGCAAAAGCTAATGATTCAGAAAAGGAAGATATTTTAGCACTTGAAGCTCCCAGTATCATAAATGGTTGCCAAACTATAACAATAGCAGAAGGATACCTACGATTCCTAGAAAAGAAACAAGATCAGGATAAATTAAAAAGGTTTAACGAAATCAAGGTGTTATGCAAAATTGTAATTGGAACTACCGATGAAGAGCTACGTGAAATAACAAACTCGAATAATAGACAGAACCCAATTGAAGAATGGCAATTATTTTCAAACGATCCAATCCATATTGAGATTGAATATAGTTTAAGGGAAATAGGCATATTTTATGAAAGGCAAGAAGGGAAATTTGACGCACTTATGAAAGAAACTACTGAGGTGAGGCGTTATCCAAATACTAATCAAACCTTTGTAAAAATCGAAGGGTTGGGCCAAGCCATATGTCTTTGCAGACAAAACCTCCAGTGGGCTGCAAAACCATCAGAAATATTTGTTAGTAAGAAAAACCATGATTCTATTTTTGATAAATATGCATCTCGGAACCCAGGTGATATAGTTGTAATCAACAATTTAATGATGGCTGCTAGACGAGCACTTTCAAATTATCTATCAATACCGATGCATGCATCTAATGACGCAACGCTGAAAATATTTGGGAAAACAATCGTAAAGATATATATGTATTTTGTAGCAGTGCTATATTTCTATCAAACAGAAGAGAAAGCTTCGTTAATAGCAGATTATTCAAGAATGCTTAATAAAAAAGCGGCAAAAACTTTAGTAGATGAATTCGAAACGTTTTATCGAAGGATTATAACAAAAACGAAGGAATGGTATCTAAAAGAATCAAAAAATTTATCTAATACAGTTTCAAGTAAAAAATTAGATGATTTTTTAAATGGGCTTTGCATTGAGCTAGGTATTAACCTTAAAGACGGGAATCTCCCATTTACAGAAAAAGCCATTAATTGGGCAGAACTTTGGGAAGATGATAGAACCTCATAGAAGCAATATTGATTAACTGAATTTGTATGATGTTACAAAAATTTGCGGCAATCGCAGTCGCCCGGCTTCATCCCATCAAACCGGTATTCCGCAACGGCCTTTATGCGCTTGCCGATTGAATTTTGATAAGAATAACCTTTTAAAGATTTTGCCGCCGCCAAAAAGAAAAAAGAATAGTTGCCTGCCTGTCGGCAGACTGGCGAGGGTAAGGCCGCAAGCCCGCAGGGCTACGCCGAAACGGCTATTCGCCATCTTGCCTCCATTCAGGCAATCCAGAGCAGTTATTTGATTTTGTAAAGACGAATTATAAGGTCAGCCATAGGTTTTAATACAGAACTTAAGCATAATGCGCGCGAATCCTTTTGATTTATTTGAAAATTTTGAAAATTAGGGGTTTCAAAACCGAATTGCTTGAAGGGGGAGAAGAATTCAAACGAAAAAATGTCTTTTCGGGCGATTTTGATGTTTTTTGTCCCGACGTGGTCGGGACTGCCACAAGATGGGACATTGTGGCTAAAAAGCAGGAGGTGGATCAAGCTTGAGTAAAAGTGTTGCCCTATATACCCGTGTATCAACCGAGGATCAAGCCAAAGAGGGGTATTCTCTCGAAGTGCAGAGAGAATACCTTGAATCTTTTTCTCTACGTGAGGGTCATGAGATTTACAAGGTTTATTCTGATGACGGGATAAGCGGTTATTCGGCTGAACGGCCTGCCTTGAAGGAAATGTTTGCTGACGCAAAGGCAAGAAGATTTGAGCTGATCTTGGTTTATAAAATTGACCGGTTCAGCCGAAATCTTAAAGACCTGTTGAATCTGGTGGATGAGCTTTCGTCTTACGGCGTGGGGTTTAAATCAGCTTCGGAGCCGTTCGATACTACCACGTCCGCAGGCAAGATGATGTTCCAGCAGCTAGGCAGTTTTGCCGAATTTGAGCGTAATCGTTTAGCCGAGAGAGTATTCCCCGGCATGATAAAGGGTGTCCAGCAAGGGAATTGGCAGGGCGCAAGATACGCTCCATTCGGGTACAGATACAGCAAGGAAAGGAAATTATTAGAAAAAGATGAACAGGAAGCTTTGGTCGTAAAAAATATTTATTCAATGTTTCTAACAGGAAAAACTGTTCGTAGTATTACCATCTACCTAACACATAAAGGATATCGTAATCGCAATGGCAATATTTTTACGACCAAGCTGATCGGCGACATTCTTAAGAACTACATTTATACCGGCAAGCTGGTTTGGAATAAGGCTCATTATGATAAAACGCAGAAGACAAGAAAAGGTTTGCGCTATGTCAAGAATGCCGCCGATAAAGTGATTATTGCCAACGGCAGGCATGAGCCGTTAGTAAGTGAAGCGGATTTTGTGGCGGCTCAAGAGATGCTTAAGGAAAGAAGACTTGAGCGCAGGAGCAAGACCAGCGATTATCCGCTATCCGGCATTTTGTATTGCGCCAAGTGTAATCACAAGTATCATGGTATTTCAGTGGTCTCTAATCATCGCACCGGCGAAAAAAAGAGATGGTATCGTTGCGCCGGTCCAGCGAGAAGCTTCAATAAGTGTAAAAATAAGGGCATAAAAGCTGAGAATATAGAACCGAAGGTAGCGGCTATACTTGACCGTCTTTTGCATTCAGAGGCAGTAAAAACCAGCCGATGGATAACTATGACTAATTCCAATCCGGTCAAGTCTGAGCCGATTTCAAGACCAGAGCTTGAGAAGCTGCAAAATACGCTTAAAATCAACCGTCAGAAACAAGGTAAACTGACTGATGCTTTTCTGGATAGCTTGCTTAGCGAAGAAATGTTTAAATCAAAAAATGAAGGGCTGAGAGCAGAAGAGGAAGAACTGCAAAAATGTGTTGCCTTACAAGAGTTTCACGACATAGAGAGGGAAAGGTCGGCGGACTATCTGAACCGGGTGGAGGAGTTTGTTTCGGGATATGATCCGGAGTGTAAAGAATTAAATTCTGACACTCAAAAACAAATTTTGCACCTGCTTTTTAAAAACATCAAAATCGCCCGAAAAGACATTTTTTCGTTTGAATTCTTCTCCCCCTTCAAGCAATTCGGTTTTGAAACCCCTAATTTTCAAAATTTTCAAATAAATCAAAAGGATTCGCCCAATTCATGCTTAAATTCTTTATTACAACTTTCGGCTGTCAAATGAACACGTATGACTCCGAGCTCATGGCTGGGATATTGCATGCGCACGGGTATCAGCAGGTGTTTGAACCGCAAGATGCCGGATTGATCATCATCAACACGTGTAGCGTGCGAAAACACGCCGAAGAGCGTGCTTTTTCCAATCTATGGGATTTGTATCACCTGCACTCAAAAAAGGCTAAAAAGCCTGTTTTCTGCGTCGCCGGCTGTACGGCCAAGAAAATGGGAAAAGAGATCTTCCAAAAATATCCGTTCGTGGACCTGGTTGTCAGCCCGTCCAACTTGTATGACCTGCCAAAGCTCGTCAATACTTTCCAGAAAACACGCCAAAAACAATTAGCCATCAAAGACCGTACTGGTTATATTAAAAAGAACTTCCCCGTGATCCATGCCAATAAAATAAAAGCCCTGGTGACGATCATGCAAGGCTGTAATAATTACTGCGCGTACTGCGTGGTCCCGTATGTCCGCGGGAAAGAGATTTCCCGGCCTCTGAAAAATATAACCGCTGAGGTCAAGAACCTGATGAAGAAGGGCTACCGGGAAGTGACCTTGCTGGGCCAGAACGTGAACAGCTATCATGACGGCAGGAATGATTTTAGCAGCCTGCTAAAAAAGATCAGCAGCCTGCCAGGCTTGCTGCGCGTCAGGTTCATGACCAACCATCCCAAAGATATGTCTGGTTCATTGATCAAGGCTATCGGCAAGCTGGACAAAGTCTGCGGCCATATCCATCTACCGCTGCAATCCGGTTCTGACCGGGTCTTGAAAGCGATGAACCGCGGCTATACTGCGGCGCATTTCCTGGGCCTGATCAAAGCCTTGCGCCGGACCAAGCCGGATATCGCGATCACTACTGATATCATAGTCGGCTTCCCGGGAGAAACGAAAAAGGATTTCCAGAAAACATTGGCCCTGGTGAAACAAGCTAAATTTGACGCTTCTTTTGTTTTCAAATATTCACCCAGGCCAGGGACAAAAGCAGCTGGATCGGCTAATGATGTCAGCGCGGCTGAAAAACAGCGGCGCCTGGAGCTAATCAACCTGGCCCAGCAAAAGATTGCCAGGGAGCTTAGCCAGAGCATGATCGGCAAAAAAGTAGAGGTATTGATAGAGGACCTAGCCACAGACGGCAAAAACCTGTTCGGCAAGACTGCCGGATACCGCACCGTGATCATCAAAGCCCCGCCAGTTTACATTGGACAAATTATCCCGGTCAAGATCACCTCTGCTAAAAACTGGACACTTTATGGAAAATCTGCTATAAATAGACATCCTATAAAATCCAGGATGTCTTGATTCCACAGATTTCAAAAATGATTATCCCCCCTAGTTTTGTTGCACAAAACTAACAGGAGGGACAGGCACAGATTACTATCCTATGTCAAGTGATAGGGAGGCAAACATAATGTTAGGATTGAAACTTATTCTTTTCCTCATAATCGCTGTTTTTATCGCTATTTTTGCGATGCAAAATCCTACCCCGGTGACCATTAAAGTATTGGCCTGGGAATCGGTAGAAATATCCCTGGTCATTGTGATCTTTTGTTCTATTCTGGTTGGCTTTATCTGGGCGCTGATATTAGCCTCTATCCGGATCGTTTCGCTCAAACTCCGGTTACAGAGGCTAAGTGATTATATGGAGATCAAGGAAAAGTCAACTTATAAACCGGGAGTCATACCTAAGCAATGAATAAACGTACCGGCTTTATCCTTATACCCATACTAATAGTACTTGGCCTGGTATTGATCAATACTAATTATTTTTGGAACAAGCTCAACCCGATCTTTTACGGCGATATATTGAATAAGTACGCGGCCGAATACAAGATAGATCCTTTGCTGATAGCAGCGATCATTAAAGTTGAGAGTAAATTCTGGACCCATGCCCAGTCACCGGTAGGAGCGATCGGCCTGATGCAGATCATGCCGGAAACCGGACGGGAAGTCGCCAGGAAATTGAAGCTATCTAATTTTCGTGACCATGATCTTTATGTGCCTGAAATAAATATCCGGATCGGTTGTTTTTACCTGGCTGAAATCAGGAAAGAATGCGGCGCTGACCAGGTAGCTATGTTGGCCAGCTATAATGCCGGCAAAAATATTGTCAAAACCTGGAAGAGCACCAGCCCGCAGCTGGAAATAAACCAGATCCCTTATAAGGAAACCAGGAATTTTGTCATCCAGGTCCAGCAGACCTATAAACGGCTGAAATTGGTGCAGAAAATCAAGAAAATGATTACCTTCAGGTGGGCAGGATACTAGAAGATGACGACGACAAAAGTAACCCCCTTAATGGAACAGTACCAGCGGATCAAAGCACAGTATCCGCAGGCGCTCCTGTTTTTCCGGCTGGGTGATTTTTATGAGTTATTCGGCGACGACGCCAAATTGGCGTCTAAACTGCTGCAGATCACACTGACCGCCAGACACTCTGTGCCGATGTGCGGTGTGCCGTACCATAGCGCTACCGGGTACATCGCCAAGCTCATCAAAGGCGGATACAAAGTAGCGGTCTGCGAGCAAACAGAAAACCCAGCGACAGCCAAGGGTTTGGTTAAGCGGGAGATCGTCCGCATCATCACTCCGGGAACGATCCTGGAAGATAATCTTCTGGACCGGACCAATAATAATTTTTTGAGTGCCATAGCGCTCGACCCGGAAACAAATACTTGCGGGTTGGCCACGGCGGACATTTCCACCGGTGAATTTATGGCTACCCAGTTCAAGGGAGATACCAGCCTGGAACAATTGACGACAGAAATAGCGCGCCTTTCCCCGGCCGAAATATTATTACCGGCAGCGGCCAGGAACAATACTAGCTTCAACCGGCTAGTCCAGTCTTATCAAAAGTTGTTTAATTACCGCGAAGACTGGGCGTTTAATTACCAGAACAATTATGTAAGATTGATCACTCATTTTAATGTCGGGACACTGAAAGGTTTTGGCTTGGAGAACCAGGTGAACGTGATCCAAGCGGCGGGGGCAGTGATCGATTACCTGGAAGAAACCCAGAAGCAATCACTGGCGCATCTAAAACGTATTGCGTATTACAATGTGGAAGATCATATGATCCTGGATGAGAGTACATTGCGGCACCTGGAGATCATGACCAATCAGCAGGAAAACTCAGCGCAGAATACCCTGTTGGCTGCGCTGGACCAGACCCAAACACCTATGGGCTCGCGTTTGTTGAAGCGTTGGCTAACCCAGCCGTTAATAAAAGCTGACCAGATCAATAAGCGGCTGGAAGCGGTAGAAGAGCTGGGAAATAGCGGTATTAACCGGCGCAATATCCGGGAACTGCTGAAAGAGGTCGCCGACCTTGAACGGCTCATTTCCCGGATCACCTGCGGCACCGCCAATCCCCGGGACCTGGTTGGCTTAAAGAATTCGCTCTATTTAATGCCCAAGATCAAGGAGTTTGCCTTAAATCTCCGGTCGGAACTCTTGGTTAGTATCATTGACCAGATTAAGCCGCTGCCGGGGATCGCCGAGCTGATAGAAAAAGCTATTATAGAGGAACCTCCGGTCAGCGTGAAAGAGGGCGGGCTGATCAAACGCGGCTACCACGCCGAGCTGGATAAACTTTACACAGCCAAATCTTCCAGTAAGGAATTCCTGGCCAACCTGGAACTAAAAGAAAGAGAACGCACCGGCATTAATTCCCTGAAAGTGCGTTTTAACTCTGTCTTTGGTTATTACATCGAAGTGACAAAAGCAAATCTCGTCTCTGTTCCGCCTGACTATGTGCGCAAGCAAACCTTAGTGAACGCGGAACGTTTTATCACTCCTGGGCTGAAAGACCATGAAACTTTGATCTTGCGGGCAGAGGAAGAGATCAGCAAGCTGGAATATGATATTTTCAACCAGGTCAGGACAGAAATAGCCAAAGAAACAGCCTTGATCCAAAGAACAGCAATCAGTCTGGCGCAATTAGACGTGCTCATATCGTTTGCTGAAATAGCCACAGCCAATGATTATAACAAGCCGGTAGTGGACGAGAGCACGAGGCTGGAGCTGAAAGACAGCCGCCACCCGGTTGTGGAGAACATGCTGGCGACTGCGGATAAATTCATACCCAATGATATCTCTCTTGATACTGAAGAAAATTTGATCCATATTATCACCGGCCCTAACATGGCCGGCAAATCAACCTATATCAGGCAAGTAGCTTTGTGCGTGCTTATGGCCCAGATCGGCTCTTTCGTGCCGGCTAAAGAAGCCCGGATCGGCATTGTTGACCGTATCTTCACCCGCATTGGCTCCGGCGATAATATCGCCCGCGGCGAAAGTACCTTTATGGTGGAGATGACGGAAACCGCCAATATCCTGAACAATGCTACCAGGCGCAGCTTGCTGATACTGGACGAGATCGGCCGGGGCACCAGCACCTTTGACGGTATCAGTATTGCCTGGGCCGTCGTGGAATTCCTGCATGAAAAAGGATTCCGGACCTTATTCGCCACGCATTATTTTGAATTGACCGAGTTGGCACAAACCCTGCCGCGCGTGAAAAATTACAATGTCCTGGTCAGGGAATGGCAGGATAAGATCGTTTTCTTGCGCAAAGTTGCGCCCGGAATAGCCGATAAAAGTTACGGCATTCACGTAGCTAAACTGGCTGGCCTGCCGCTGTCGATCATCGAGCGCTCCCAGCAGATACTGGACGACCTGGAAACGAACAGCTACCGTGAAGACGGGGTACCAAAGCTGGCACCGCATAAATTGAAAAAAGCGCAAATGATGCTATTTAAGGAAACAGAAAAAAGTTAGCGAGTTACGAGTTTCGCGTTGCGAGTTCCAAAACCCGCAACGCGTAACCTGAAACCCGAAACTTTATTTAATAAAAGGAGAAACCCATGACGTATCATCGACTGAAGCATCATCCGGAAAGAAGGATACACAAGCGCGTTCCTGTCCTGACTTCGCTGTTGGAACCGATCACCATCAAGGCGCCGCAATTGCATATCGACAACCCTATTCCCGGATTTATGGGCAACCTGTCAGCTGGCGGCATGCAAATTGCCACCTTCGTTGCTTTGCCGGTGAACGTAGAGCTGGAGATCTCCGTTAACATGCCTGGCTTCCATAATGTCCATTTTAAAGGCAAAGCAAAAAGAGTTTTTCAGAAACAGGGATCATTCCTGATCACCTTTAATTTTACCCATATTTCACCTGAGGTCAGGGAGCATATTACCAGGATGGCTGAGGATTTTGAAATGTGCTATGACCGGCGTATCCTGGGTGTCACTGATGTTTGCTATGGACACAAATGTTTTTATTTTACGCTGTGCACGGAAGATTGCAAGAAATAGAAAATATACGGAGATCAGGGAATCAGAATATCAGGACGCAGGAGATCAGACTATCAGGTTATCAGGCTCTTGATACTCAGATTTAGTAAAAACCTGATATCCCGATATCCTGATAGCCACTTCCTGATAACCTAATACCCTGATAACCGTATTCAAGAATATCAACGAAGAAAGAGTGAAACTAAATGAGTGAAAAACATATACAAGTGTTGCCGGAAGAAGTCATTAATAAGATATCTGCCGGTGAGGTAATAGAAAGACCGGCCTCAGTAGTCAAGGAACTATTGGAGAATTCTCTCGACGCCGGCGCGGCAGCTATTGACCTCGAGATAAAGAATGGCGGCAAGAAACTGATCCGGGTAGCGGATAATGGCCGGGGCATACCAGCGCCAGAAGTACCGTTAGCCTTCCAGCGGCATGCCACCAGCAAGATAGCTGCTTTCAATGACCTGGATATACTGGATACTTTGGGTTTCCGGGGAGAAGCCCTGCCCAGCATTGCCGCCGTCAGCAAGACCACCATGGTCACCCGCACCGCAGATTCCGTGTCTGCAGCTAAACTGGTAATCCAGGGTGGTAAAGTTCTCACCAAAGGTGAAGAAGGGGCCAAGCCAGGTACCACCGTTCTCGTCGAAAATCTTTTTGCCAATACCCCGGCCAGGCTGAAATTCATGAAGAGCGACGCGACAGAGTTTTCCCATATCCTGAACCTGGTCACGGAGCTGGCTATTGCCAATTTCAAGGTAGCTTTTACCCTCGTTAATAATGACCGCAAGGTATTTAAACTGGCTCCGGCCCAAAAACTGGAAGAGCGCCTGTATGATCTTTTTGGACAGGATATCCAAAAGCAATTACTGCCCATAAACCTGGATCAGAAATTCATCTCGATCACCGGCTATATCACGGCCCCAGCCGCGGATCTTTCCGGACGGAACCAGCAATATTTCTTTGTCAACAAGAGGACGATCCGTCACCGTCTGCTTAACCATGCCTTGACCACTGGCTATGATAATCTTTTGCCGGCCGGAAAATATCCGGCAGTATTTATTTTCTTTTCTATCAATCCAGAACTGGTTGATGTTAATGTGCACCCGGCTAAACGCGAGGTCAGGTTCTCCAATGAAGGAGCGATCCATGACTTAACCGCCAAGGCTATCCGCGACACACTGCATCAGCCGGGAGTGATACGCGAAATGAAAGATCCGGCTTCAGGCTACCGGCTGCCGCTGGACCAGCACTCCATTCCAGCCATGCTGCATACGGATACTGCTCCTGAACAGACTTTGCTCTCGGTACAGGAACAAATGTTTTTATACAAAGCCCAGACACCGGAAACGATCAAAACAGCGGCTTTTGGGGACCTGAAGATCCTGGGACAGGCTGATAATGCCTACATTGTGGCCTCTTCAGGAAATGAATTGATGATCATTGACCAGCATGCTGCCAGCGAACGGATCATGTATGAAAAATTCAAACAGGAGTTCGAGCAAAAAACCATCCAGTCGCAAAAACTGCTTATCCCGATCACCTTGGAAATAGATCTCCCGTCAAAAAACCTTTTATTGGCGCATGGCGATTTAATGTCCCAGTTGGGTTGGGAAGTGGAAGATTTCGGCCCTACGACACTGCTGATCAGGGCTTTGCCGGCTATCCTGGAAAAAGCCGGGGACCGGCAGTTCATCCTGGATATCGTGCAAGAACTATCCAGGTTGCAGGATATTAAAGACACTCCAGCCAGGTCAGAGATCCGCCAAACCGTATTGGATAATATTTTTAAACTCTCTGCCTGCCATGCCGCAGTAAGGTTCGGTGATGAGCTCCAACCCAGTCAGGTCAGCACGATCATCAGCGCGCTGACCAGCACGAATAATCCCTATACCTGCCCGCACGGCCGTCCGACCTTGATCAAGCTTTCCCGGGCTGAATTGAACAAGAGGTTCGAACGCACATGATCACTGCCATTGTCGGGCCGACAGCCAGCGGTAAAAGTACTGTCGCTATAGCCCTGGCCAAGAAATTGAAAGCTGAAATAATATCCTTTGATTCCCTGCAAGTATATAAGTACCTGAATATCGGCACAGCAAAACCAGCCAGGCAAGAACTCCGCCAGGTCAAACATCATCTTATCAGTAGCTGTAAACCAGACGCAGAGTTCAATGCCGGTATATTCACCAGGCAGGCCGGACAGAAGATCAAGCAGCTGGAAAAGCAAGGAAAGAATATCATCCTCGTCGGCGGGACTGGATTGTACTTGAAAGCCCTGCTGGAAGGCTTGAGTGAAGCGCCGCCCAA
This sequence comes from Elusimicrobia bacterium UBA6262, assembly GCA_002441095.1. Lineage (GTDB taxonomy): Bacteria > CAYTYR01 > UBA6262 > UBA6262 > UBA6262 > UBA6262. Next base: position 15,520 of record DJVG01000062.1, on the reverse strand, counting down.
GGATCAGCAATTTAGACGGCGGATGGCAGTGCAAGCCAAGAAATACGGAAAGAAGTATTTGCATAAAAAACTAAGCAAAAATGATCCAGTAGCAGCGGTAAAGATCCATCCTAACAATGTCGAACGAGTGATCAGGGCTTTGGAAATATTTCACCAGACTGGAAAGCCTTTCTCCCAATGGCACCAGCAAACTGTAACACCGCGTTATCAGGCCAGGATCATCGGCCTATCCTGCGACCGGCAAAAGCTTTACGAGCGGATCGACCAGCGGGTCGAGGAAATGTTCCGCCAGGGATTGGTACGGGAAGTACGCTCGTTATTAAAAAAAGGATACAGCCCGAAACTGAAACCATTACAGAGCCTTGGCTACCGCCAGGTATGCCAGTATCTTGCCGGTAAACTCACATTACCCGAGGCTGTTTACCAGACCAAGCTGGAGACCCGGCATTATGCCAAGAGGCAGCTTTCCTGGTTCAGGCATACCCTGGGAATCAAATGGTTCCCCGTGCAAGAGAATCTCGACAATAAAACATTGCGCAATATGGTTGCTTATGTTAAACTGTAACCACCCCAAACCCCGCTCAAAGGGGCTCTCGCCCCTATTGCGTTCGGCCGGCGATTTTACTCCGTAAAATCTGAAGCATCGGCCTTACTGTTACCCCTTGGGGTGTTTACGAGAGTTACTTTTGCGCAATAACTATTATATCGGTGAATTAAATTGAAAATATGTGAAAATGCTATTTTGGTGGGGATCAGGGATCGGCATAAGAAACTTAGTGATGTGCAGAATTCCCTGGAAGAATTAAAAAAGCTGGCAGAAACAGCTGGGGCCAGCGTAGCCGGCATGACCATCCAGAACATCAATCACTATAATCCGGCATATCTGATCGGGCAGGGCAAGGCCGAGCAATTATCCCAGAACGTGAAAAAAGATAACCTGCAAACCGTGATCTTCGACGATGACCTGTCGCCGGCGCAGCAGCGTAACCTGGAAGAACTGGTCGGGGCGAAGATAGTTGACCGGACCAAATTAATCCTGGATATATTCGCCAGGCGGGCGCATACTGCGGAAGGAAAACTGCAGGTAGAATTAGCCCAGATGGATTATCTCCTGCCGCGTTTGACCGGCAAAGGGGTAGCCCTGGCGCAGCAAGTCGGCGGCGTTGGCAGTATGGGCGCCACGCGCGGACCCGGCGAACGCAAACTGGAATATGACCGCCGCCGGATCAGGGATCATATAGCGGAATTGCGCAGGGAGATAAATAAGTTAAAAGAATACCGTTCTTTGCAACGACAGAAAAGGCAGGATATTCCCTTACCGATAATTGCTTTAGTCGGCTATACTAATGCCGGCAAATCAACGCTCCTGAATACCATGACCGGCGCAGATGTATTTGTGGAAGATAAATTGTTTGCCACGCTGGACCCAACTACCAGGCGTTTGACATTACCGAGCCGGCAAAAAGTTCTTTTTACCGATACCGTAGGATTTATCCGCAAATTGCCGCACCAGTTGGTAGCGGCTTTCCGGGCCACTTTGGAAGAAGTGGTTGAAGCAGACTTGTTGTTGCATGTAATCGACGCGAGCCACCCGGAATATGAGAACCAGATCAAAACAGTAAATGAGGTCCTGATCGAGCTTGGACTGCATGATAAACCAGTGATCATTGTTTTTAACAAAATAGATCTATTGAAAAACAAATCCAGCTGCCAGCGTTTGATGAGGGCCCATCCTGACGGGATCTTTATTTCCGCCGCGAAGAAGTTGCATCTGGATGAGCTATACAGGCAGGTAATGGTTTTCCTGGCCAAGGACCTGGCTGAAAAGAGTTTTGTGATACCGTATAATAAATATAAACTGGTAGGGCATTTACTGGCCAGCGGCAATATCCTGGAAAAAGAGTACTTGCCAGGCGGCGTCGCTATCAGGGCGCTGGTTGATAATAAGCTGTATAACGTAATCAAAAAATACTCACGCGCGAGGAAAGTATGAATTTAGCCAACAAACTGACTATCTTGAGAATCTTACTCACCCCAATATTTATCATCCTGCTGTTCAATCCGGCCTGGGTCATTATTATGAAGAATGGCCAGGAACTTAACATTATCGCCATCATAATTTTTATTTTTGCCATTTTCACCGATTATCTGGACGGATTGGTTGCGCGCAAAAAGAAAATGAAAACTCCGTTGGGCACGTTCCTGGACCCGGCCGCCGACAAGCTCCTGCTGGTCACCACTTTTATTACCCTGGCCATCCGGAATGTAATACCTTTGTGGGTCATGATCATTGTCGTCAGCAGGGATGTAATCCTGTTCGGCGGTTGGCTGTTGAGTTATATTTATATCGGGAACAGGGTGATCTTACCGAGTATCCTGGGCAAGCTAACGACTTTTTTCCAAATGATGACCATCTTTTTCTGCCTGCTGCAATTTCCCGAAAACATAAATCGTATTTTTTGGTGGGGAGCCGTGATCTTTACCGTAGCCAGCGGCATTGATTACGCGGCCGCAGGAATTAAATTACTCAACAACGAGGGCGGTAAAAAGTGAACCCAGTAATCGCGATCGTAGGCCGGCCCAATGTCGGAAAATCTTCATTATTCAATCGTTTGATCGGCAGGAGGAAAGCCCTGGTGCATGAGATAGCCGGGCTGACCCGAGACCGCTTGTACGGCGAAACTACCTGGAACAGGCAGCTGCTCACGATCATTGATACCGGCGGTTATCATTACGACGAAAAAGACCAGTTCCTGAAAGAGATCAAAAGCCAGGTACACCTGGCCATTGACAGCGCAGACGTGATCGTATTCTTGGTAGAGTCCCGGATCCCGGCTACGCCTGAAGAACGGGCCATCGCCAAGATACTGCATAAATCCAAAAAACCCGTGATCCTGGCGATCAACAAAGTAGATAATCCGGTACTGATAAATGACGAAACAATTTATTATGACAATTATGCCTGCCTGGGATTCCGCGAATTCCTGAATATTTCCTGCAGTCATGGGCTTAACATCAATACACTATTGGACAAAGCCTGCCAATTATTGCCGAGAAAAAGAAAAACCGTTACCCAGCCAGACACCGGGTCAGTCAAGGTAGCAGTCATCGGCAAGCCCAACGCCGGGAAATCTTCCCTGGTCAACGCGATCCTGAAAGAAGAACGGGTCATTGTCAGCCCGGTGCCAGGCACCACCCGCGATTCCATTGATACCTTCTTCGAACAAGACGGGCAGAAATTCACCTTGATCGATACTGCCGGCATCAAAAAAGCCAAAGAAGAAAAAAACATTGCGGAATTGCTCAGCATCTTGAGCGCGATCAGAAGCATGGAAAGGGCAGATATCGCCCTGGTTGTGATCGACGGTGAAAATGGCATTACCAGCCAGGACCAGCGCATCGCGGACATGGCTGAAGAGCGGAGGTGCGCCTGTATCATTATTCTGAACAAGTGGGATACGGTAATAGGAAAAACCACAGACACTTTTGACGAGTACGCTAAATATATCAGGACAAAACTGCGTTTCCTGCATTATGCTCCTATCTTGCCTGTTTCGGCAAAAAATAAAGACCGGATCAATACCATCATCCCGGAAATAATTGGGCTCACCGCGCGCTATAAGACCAAAATAGAAAAGAAGGATCTGCAGGAAATTTTATTTGAATCCCAAAGCCGGTTTCCGGTAGGGCATATTAAGGGCAGAATTATGCGTGTTCATAGCTTGGAGCAGATAGACAGCTCACCGCCGGTATTCAGGGTATTAGCCAATGAAGTAGAAGAATTCCCGAAGAATTACCTGCGCTACCTGGAAAACAGGATCAGGGAAAAATACCAGCTAGAAGGTGTGCCGGTAAAATTTGTTCTGACCCTTAAAAGGAAGAAAGCATGATTTTAAACGCCTTGCTAATCATAGCCGGATCATACCTGGTCGGGTCTATCCCGACTGCTTTCCTGGCCGGCAAGTTGCTCAAAGGAATAGATATCCGGCAGGTCGGCAGCGGCAATATCGGCGCCACTAATGTTTTTCGCAGTATCGGCAAAACAGCCGGGATCGGTGTACTGGTCATTGATATGCTAAAGGGAGTGGTACCGGTATTATTAGCGGCAAATTTCGCACCCGGACCATATACAGAGATATACAAGATCCTGGCCGGCCTGGCCGCGATCTGCGGGCACATCTGGACTGTTTTCCTGAATTTCAAAGGCGGGAAGGGCGTAGCCACCAGCACCGGCGTACTATTAACCCTGGCACCTATAGCAGCCCTGGCCGCGTTTATAGTTTTTATTTTAACGGTAACTATTTCCAGGTATATCTCGCTGGGTTCGATGATGGCCGCGTCAGCTATGCCGTTGCTTACCTGGTACTTTAATCCAGGGCAAACGGAATTGTTTTATTTTGTCTTAGTGGTCGCTGTTTTGATCGACCTGAGACATATACCGAACCTGAAACGTATTGTGAAACATGAAGAACATAAATTCAGCTTCAAAATTAAAAAAGATTGCGCGAATTAAAATACCGGATTACGCGGATTGAAGAATAAACTTATTTAGGTGGAAAATTATGAATAAAAAGAATATTGCTATTTTAGGCGCCGGCAGCTGGGGACTGACTATCGCCCAAATGTTGCAGGAAAATGGCCACCATATCGCTATCTGGGAGATAAATGAGCGACTGGCCGCACAATTATCCCGGTCCAGGAAATTCAAATATATCCCAGCTATCAACCTGCCTAATAATATTAGCATTTCGTCTAATCTCGCAACTGTAGTGGCAAAGGCTGATATAGCAGTGATCGTCGTCCCTTCGGCGTATGTCAGAGCCACGGCCAGAAAGCTCGCCAAGGTAGCATTAAAACGCGGCCTTATTGTAGTGTGCGCGGCCAAAGGATTAGAAGATAGAACTTTCAAGACCATGTCCCAGGTGCTGGCTGATGAACTCCCCAGCCAGGTAAGAAAAAATATCGCGGTATTATCCGGGCCGAATATAGCCAATGAAATTGCCGCCAGGAAGCCGGCTGCGGCGGTGATCGCCAGCAAGAACCAGAAAGCTGCCAAAATATTGCAGGAAGTATTCATGAGCCGCTATTTCAGGACGTACACCACCACTGACGTATTAGGAGCGGAATTGGGCGGGGCAGTGAAGAATATCATCGCTATTGCCTGTGGCATCAGCGACGGCATGGGCCTGGGCAGCAATACCAAGTCCGCGCTTATTACCCGCGGCATTTTTGAAATGATGAAACTGGGAAAATATTTCAAGGCTAAACCGGAAACATTCAGCGGCCTGTCAGGTCTGGGGGACTTGATCACCACCTGTTTCAGCCCGCATAGCCGCAACCGCCGCTGCGGCGAGAAGATCGCCCAGGGCAAGACATATGAGCAAGCCATGCAAGAGATTTGTGTCGTGGTAGAAGGAATTCATACCTGTAAAGCAGTACATCATTTTGCCAGGAAATTCAAGATCAGCATGCCCATTACCGAACAAGTCTATCAGGTCCTTTTCGCCCGGAAACAGCCGCAAAAAGCGGTCCTGGACCTGATGACCAGACAACCGAAACATGAAAATAGTTTATAACCCTTTCTAATAAATCGTTTGACAAATCTCATTTCTTGCTGTACTTTCTTATCATAACCTAAATCCTATATCCGCCACGGTTCGATAGTCATTTGCCATATTCATTACCTTATTGTTAATGAATAGTGCCAATCACTATATGCCATAGAAGATCACTTTTATGGCTTTTTTATTTCATTTTGAGCTGGAGGAATAAATGCAAAGAAAATCAACAATTCTATTAGGTCTCTTCCTTTTTTTCACGACCACCATACTTTCCGCTGATGAAAACACCGATCAAGCCTGGCAGGCTTTAACCAGAAAGGAATACGCCAAAGCCAGGACCTTCACCCAAAAATGCCTCAAGAAATCTAAAAAGAAAGCCCTCCAGCAAAAAGACCTCATAGAAAAAGCCAAAGCCCTAAAGGACCAGGCGGCTGAACTATTTAGCGAAGGAGTGCTGACCGCGGAAATAGACCAAAATCACGCCGGATTCGCCAAGATGATCGCCAATAGGGAATTAAACGACACCGCGACCTCTGAATTCATCGAAGCTGAATCTCTTAAAGGCGAAGGAAAGAAAAATGAAGCCAGAAATAAATTCGAAGAAATAGCCCGCGAATACAAGTATGCCTTTTGCTGGGATCCTCGCGGCTGGTATTGGAATGTGGCAGAAGTGGCCCAGGACAAGCTGGACACCATGGACACCACATACGATTATGGTGATTACAAAAGTGAAACCCTGACAGTCAAGGCCTGGAATTCATTAAAAGAGAAAGACCATCAGGGCATAGAGCTATATACCAGGAAATGCATAAAGCTGTATGAAAAGAAAGCGCGAGCCATGAAGGCCGGGATTTCCGCTCCGCCGGCTAAAGGAGCGGCCTTTGCTAATTGGGCGTTAAATGACGTTGCCACCTGTTATTATATCCAGGGAGAAAGATATCTTGCGGCAGGAGACCAGGAAAAGGCCAAAGAGATGTTCGGCCAAGCAACTGAATTAGGGTTTGCCGTGTGCTGGGATCCTCAAGGCTGGCACTGGAATGTGGCGGAAGTATCCAAGGATAAGATCGACAATATCGGCACTAAGTATGAATACGGAGATTATAAGAGTGAAACCCTGACAACCAAAGCCTGGAAAGCGTTGGAAGAAAAGGACTTGAAAGGCGTCGATCTATACACGAATAAATGCTTGTACCTGTTTGAAAAAGAAGCAAAGAACATGAAAACAAACGTCACAACAGATCCGGATGAAGGCAAAGAGACCGAGAACTGGGCGATGAATGACGTAGCGACCTGCTACTATTTGCAAGGAGAAAAACTGCTGAAAGAAGACCGGACTGAGGAAGCCAAGCATCTATATAATAAGGTCAAAGAATATACGCACGCGGTCTGCTGGAATCCAAAAGGCTGGTATTTTAATGTCTCCGAAGCAGCCCAAGACCGTCTGGATACCATAGGCACTAAATATGATTTTGGTGATTATCAAAGCAAAACACTGACCGCTAAAGCTTGGGAAAGTATGTTAGCTAAAGATTATCTCGGTGTTTGGCTTTACGCGAAAAAATGCATCAAGTTATTCCATAAAGAAGCTCTCAAAATGGAGAAAAGCTTCAAAAATAATCCAGCCATGAAAGAGGGCCCTGATAATTGGGCGCTCAATGATGTAGCTACTTGCTATTTTATCCTTGGCCGAAGCTATGAAGCTGTAAAGAATTACGATCAATCAAAACAGATGTACGAGCAATGCGACAAACTCAGCCACGCTGTGTGCCTGAATCCCCAAGGCTGGTATTTCAATGTATTAGCAGCCGCGCAAGACCGGATAGCTCTCTTGGGCACGCCATACGACTATGAAGATGGTACCAGCAAAACTCTCACCACTAAGAGTTGGAATTGCCTGCTTAGCAAGGATTATAAAGGTGTGGAATTATATGCCAACAAGTGCATTAAACTCTATGAAGCAGAAGCGCTAAAAATGCAATCACTGCAAACAACCCCGGTAAACCAGGGAGCAGAAGCAGTCAACTGGGCCTTAAATGACGTAGCGACCTGCTATTACCTTTTAGGCGAACTTAACCTGATTCAAAGCAATGATCCAATAGCCAAGGAAATGTACGGTAAAGCGGCTCAATTCGGATTTGCCATGTGCTGGGATCCGCAGGGCTGGTATTTTAAAGTAGGGGAAACAGCCAAGGACAAACTGGATCTTTGGGGTACATCATATAATTACGGTGATTACAAGTCGGTGACCCTGACCAACAAAGCCTGGCAGGCATTGAATGCCGGCGACTATAAAGGTGTCGATCTCTACGCCAAAAAATGCGCTTACCTTTACGCAGAAAAAGCCAGAACCATGCAGGGAGAACTTTCCGGTTTTGCCAAGCCGGGATTTGCTCCTATGTATTGGGCCTTAAACGATGTCGGTACCTGCTATTTCATTCTGGGAGAATCCTACCAGAAACAAGGAGATGCCTTGAAAGCCCGGGAAGCCTATCAGACCGCTATTGACAACTTCCGCTATGCCCAATGCTGGGATCCTCGCGGCTGGTATTGGAAAGTTTCAGTAGTAGCGCAAAGCAAGTTGAAAGATGTTCAATAACAAAGGGTAAACAAATGATATCTAAAAAATCCACGGTATATGTCATCATCATAGTATTATGGCTAACCACCTGCCTGTACTTTGACTTTACTTTGTCCCAGCCTATAGCTTTCCAGGCCAATATATTCGCGCAGGTTTCGATCATATCGTTCCTGTTATGTTTGAATCTCTTTTGGCTCTACGGGTATTACCATTTGATCTTCACTCTGTTTTCCTGGTATATATCTCTTAAACCGAACAACCGGCCAACTAGCGAACCGGCTAACTATCTAACTAACCAGCAACCAAAAGTTGCCATCCTCTACACCACCATGAATGATTTTCAATCCCGTTCAGTTCAATCCTGCCTGTTACAACTTTATCTGAATTACGATGTGTATATATTAGATGATTCCCCGGATATTGCTTATCGCGAAGAGATAGATACTTTCGCGAAAGAATATCCTGGCGTCAAAGTAATCCGCCGGCCAAACCACCGCGGATTTAAAGCGGGTAATTTAAATCACTGCCTTAACCAGATACACGGTGATTATGAATTTTTTGCCATTTGTGACGCTGATACAGTCCTGCCGCCAGACTTCCTAGCGAAGACTGTTTCTTGTTTTTCTCAAGATGATAATATTGGTTTTGTCCAAGCCAGGCAAACAGCTAATCCGGGGCAAAAGGGGAGATTCGCGAGGATTTTTGGTTTTAACACTGACCTCCATTGGCTCTACTATGCTCCGGTAAAAGAGAAATACGGATTTATGATGTTCTACGGACACGGCGCGGTAATACGGACATCCGCCTGGAAGGATATAGGCGGCTTTCCTGAAATTGTAACAGAAGACCTGGCCTTCTCCTCCAAACTCAGGGAAAAGGGCTATTACGGCGTTTTGGCCGCGAATATAGTGTGCTATGAAGATTTCCCCGAGACCTACCGGACTTTGAGAAAAAGAACCGGTAAATGGCTGACCGGGACAATGGAATACCTCCTGAGCTATTATCCTGCGTTGCTTAAGTCCCCTGGCGTCTCCTGGGTGGAAAAAGCAGATATTATGATCGGCGCGGGAAGCCTGTTGTTGGCTTTGCCTTTTTTATTATATGTCTTCATAGCCGGGATGGCTTTACCCCTGAGCCAGAATATTTTCCGGCTGAATATCCCGCTCTTCCTGATCCTGCCGGACCATTGGTCGAATATCGGCGATATTCTAACCAAGACAGAATACAAGGTATATTGGGGATTTGATTTCTATCTCATAATGCTGGTCACCAGTTGCAGTCAGCTATTACCGGTCATGCGCACTTACTGGAAGAAGCCGTTCCAAATGCTCAAATTTTCAGCTATGTTCACGTATCTCTGCCTGGCTACAGCGATCACCTCATCCTATGATCTTATGGAATATTTATTAACCAGGAAAACAGAATTCGCGGTGACCGGGGATGCGTCCAGACTGAAATTAGGGAGTAAAGAAAAAGTTCTTATAGTCCTGGAATTGACTGCCGGCGCGCTCTTGCTCTTGACCGCCTACCTTACCGCCAATGTCTGGCTCTTAACCGTTGGTTTGGGAATAATATTGAGCCCATTGGTGTTTAAATATGATTTTGAGAACAAAGCAGTCAATCTATTGTTGAATATACCTTTTGCCCTTAATGTCATTTTACTTGTGCTCATAGGAAGGTCGGTCGGTAGATGAAGAACCTCGTATCAATATTCATTATAACCGCGACTCTTTCCTGGGAGATAGGAACCGGATTTGCGGCGACAAAGGAACTGCGTTGTAAGATCACAGTCCCTGCCGCCTATTCCATCGTCCGGGGCGATGTGCCGGTATATGGATTTGCCGAAGGCGAAGGATTTAAAGAATATAAGCTGGAATACGGAGCAGGGGAGAATCCGGCAGAATGGGTATTGATCAACCAAGGGAAAGAACCACAACCAGAGACCGGAAGCATTCCCAGGATCAATTTTAACCAGGTAAAAACTATTCCCGGCAATCTTGGATTATGGGATACGGGGTTGACTGAATACAAATACAAGGAGCAGAAAGTTGACCTTGCTCCGGGGGTATATACATTGCGGCTAACCGCATCAGGCGAAAAGGATAAAATAATAGAAGACAGGATAATTGTAGAAGTAGGCAGGGTATTTTTAAATGCTTCAGGCGGGAAGATCGAGAGCACTGACAAGAAATCTTTATTCACTTTACCTGAACATGCGCTTTACCAGGCTTCCGAGTTGATCTGTTTAAAACCATTAGAAACTGCCGCTAAAAATAGCGCTGATCTTAAAATGATAGGGAAAATATATGAACTGACACCGCCAGGAATGAAATTCACGCGGGATGCCTCCTTATCCTTTTTTAGCGACAAAGAAGAAGCCATAGATCTCAAGCAGATTCAAATCTTTACCTTTGATCCGGAGGAAGGAAGCTGGCAAGGAGTGGATACTTATTGGGATGAACAAAGTAACTGTTTTGAAACGTTTCTTAATGGTATCCCTGATAAATTCGCGGTTTATGTTTTAGGTATTTCTCAAACCAACAGTAATGCCCAGAAAGAAGAAATAGCAGTAGCGCCGATACCTGCGGACAGTAAATTATTTTGTCAGGACTCATTTGAAACCGGTCTCGGTCAATGGCAAAACAGGAATAGAGAGATAGGGGCAGCGCTAAGCTTAGAAAGATCAAATGATAGTGAAAAAGGGCAAAGCTTAAAAATTACTACCCAGGTAAAAAACGGCAACAATGCCTGCCTAGTCACAAACCAGGCTTTTGATGCCGGTAAATATCCGCTGGTTTCCTTTGATTACAAAATACCGGCGGGACTCAAGACTAATTTCCAGGTTAAAACCGGCAGCACCTGGCACGAGATAGTATTCACGGATGACGAAAAAACATATTGGGATATCAATATGGACAAGGTCGGCAAAATTGATGGCATCATTGCTGATGGCCAATGGCATCGCGCGGAATTCAACCTGCGGGAAATGTTGAAAAGCAAAAATAAAGATCTCCTGGTCACAGAGATGACCATGGCTGACTGGGATTCCACGGGATTTGCGAAACTGGAAAATGGACACAACCCAATAGGAGTGTCATATTATATAGATAATTTTACTATTAAAGGAGAGAATTAAATGAAGAAGCTAATTTTGGGAATTGTATTCTTTTCACTTATAAATACGTTGGTGTATGCAGCAGAAGAATCTCCAACAGAAGGGGAGACAGGTCCGGTATTACGAGCATCTTCAGGAAATGGTTCCGGACCAGGCAGCCTTTTAGGCTCATCTGATACTATTTTATTCACTGGTTCTTTCACGCATGCTATTCCTTTAGCCGTGCCTCCCGGAACTCACGGAATGCAGCCGAATCTGACTATGGTTTATAACTCCTCTAGTGGTAATGGCTGGTGCGGACAGGGTTGGGATCTAAGCTTCGGTATTATCCAAAGATCTACAAAGAATGGTATTCCTAAATACAATACCACCGACACATTTATCTTTTCTTCCGGTGGCAGCACCCAGGAACTTACTCCTATTGGCAATAATGAATATCGGATAAAGATCGACTCCTCCTTTATGAAATTTAAGTATGAGAATAACTATTGGACTGCTTGGGATAAAAGCGGTACCAAATACCTTTTTGGTTTTAGTCCGGATACATATAATTCCCAAGTAAGTAATCCGGCTAATCCTTCTAATATTTATTCATGGTCCCTAACCAAGGTGATAGACACGAACGAAAATGAAATTCGTTATTACTACTATTATCCCGGCCCCGATAGACAGATCTATCCTCAACGTATTGAATATACATATCACAACGGGGTCAATCTGCCATTGCGTGTAATTACCTTTAACAAGGAAAGTCGTCAGGATGTGATAACTAGCTATCGGTCTGGATTTAAAATTACTACAAAATACCGGCTCAAATCCGTAGAAACAAAGGAAAACAATAATCTGGTAAATAAATATGAACTTACCTATCTGGATCATCCAGAAACGAATCATTCCTTGCTTACCGAGATAAATGTATATGATCATAATGGGATAAAGTTTCCGGCCAGCACTATCTTTGTATCGCAGATGAATGCAGCCCCAGGCTTATTTATTAAGTCACTATGGCCTAAACAGGGCCTTGGCACTGATAATGTTTTTTATCTACTCGACATTAATGGAGACGGCAAAACTGACCTGCTCAACAACTTCAGCGGTAAAGACGGCTTGCAGGTCTGGTTTTCCAATGGGATAGACAATTTTGAGTTTCAAAATAGCTGGACACTCAATACTTCGGTATCAGGAAATTGGTATTTTTATGATTTTACCGGTGATGGGCTCACAGATATCGGCATAGTTGGCTATAAATATGTTTACCAGCCATATCCTGGGGCTCCTTATCCGGCAACAATATATAAATTGAAGGTCTGGAAAAACACAGGCAGTGGTTTTACGGCTATGGGAGAATGGGCTGAATTTAATGTCGGTTACCAAGGTTCTGAGCCTAATCTTCAATTTGGTGACTTCAACGGAGATGGAAAAGTTGATGTAGTCAGACAAAATGGCAATTCCCTGGAAGCGCGCATTACTAAAAGTACGGGGGATGGTTTCAATGCGGCTGAAACGTGGAATTTCACTAACACGGAAGGTTCGTTTTTTCTCTTCGATTTAAACAGTGATGGCAAAACGGATATAGCCAGGCGAATCATTGATCAAGGCAGCGGCAATACTCAACGCGGTTTGCATGTCTGGTTTAAAACCAAATCAGGATTCGATGATAAAGGAATATGGCTAAACGATATTATTGATACTTACAAGATATATTTTAATGATTTTAACGGAGATGGTTTACTTGATGTTTGCCAATACAATTACCGAGGCAACGAAAAGCTGGAAGTATATCTTAACCGCGGTGACAGTCTCGAACATATATATAATAAATGGTTTGATTCCCCGGTAAAAGACTTTTTCTTTGTAGATATGAACGGCGATGGATTGATTGATATTGCCCGGAATAATTCGCAAAGCGAAGACAGCTCGGGATATGCAGGCTTGCATGTCTGGTTTAATACCGGGGCTATTTCTTCCTTTGAAACCAATTTCCGTTCCCAGGGACTCTGGACTGATGCTGGTACCGGGCCGCGGAATTTCCAGTTTGGCGATTTCAATGGCGATGGAAAATTAGATGTAGCTAATTACGAACATGAAGATTTACAAAATGGTGGCGCTGCCGGATTAGAAGTGAGAATTAATAAAGGTGAAATTCCCAATCTACTTTCCAGCATTACCAACACTTTGGGAGGGATTACCAGCATAATTTATAAACCTTCTACTGAATATCCCCACCGGTTTTTGCCTTTTCCCATCCAGGTGGTTTCTCAGAGGACCGACAATGCCATTATAACATCACCCGGCATAAATATATATACAAAGTATTTTACCTATCAGGGTGGTTACTATGATGTAAAAGCTAAGGAATTTCTTGGTTTTAGCGCCGTGACTGTGAAAGATGATTCCGGATATCCATCTATAACTAATTTTCTACAAGAATATGGGCAGATAGTCGAAACCAGCGCTGAGGGTGATACCTACGTCAATCCCTATAAAGGCAAAATCTTATCCCAGGGAAGCTACGACTCTCAAACAAACCTAATGGCTAAAACTGAAAATTTGCATGAATGTGTAAAACCACTTGCCGGGAAGAACTGGTATTTCCCGCATTTATTTATAACCCGTACCACCACGTACGATAACAGTATAGAAAAAACAACCGGCAGTGATTTTTATTATGATACGTACGGTAATGTTATTGAAAGGATTGATGTGGGAGACACTACGACAGGAGCTGATGATGTAATCAATGTTATGGAATATGAGCACAGAACTATTCTTGACAACAAATACATAGTCAATCTGCCGAAATGGCAACAGGTCAGAGATTGTACCAACACAGCTAAAGCCCAGACAACCTTTACTTATGATGACAATGGTAATCTTACAACCAAAAAAAGCGGCTTAGACGCTGATCCAATCAAACCTACGGTTACCATGACCTACGACACTTATGGCAACATACTTACAGTCGCCGATGCCAATGAAAACACAGCTACTGGCACTGGCAACATAGCGACTACTACCTATGACGGCCAATATAACATCTTCCCCGTAAAAGTCATCAATAGCCTTAATCATGAAAGCTCAGCCACCTATGATCCTGGCACCGGCAATGTGCTTACTGAAACCGATCCTAATGGACAGACAACTACCTATGAATATGACACCTTCGGTCGTCTACTCAAAGTATATTCACCCATAGACAATACAGACTCTCCAAGCACAATTTATACTTACAATGATACAACCTTGCCTCGCAGTGTACATATACAGAGTAAAGAGGAAGGGCAAGCCATCGAAGATACAGCAACTACCGCAAAATATCTGGATACTTGGCAATTCTATGACGGATTAGGAAGAATAGCGCAAACACAAAGCCAGAATACCACCAAGTGGAGCTATCATGTTATCAGTGGTTTAAAAGAATACAATACCCGGGGTCTAATCAGTAAATCATATACGCCCTATTTTCCCGACCATCAAACATATCCTGGCTGGGTTGCCGGACAATTTTATGAGAATCTCCCGACTGTGCCATATTATGCCACCACCAGCTATACCTATGATGCGCTCGGAAGAGTGATCCGACAAGACCTGTCAGACGGTACTTATTCTACTGTTTCCTTCTCTGGCTGGAAAGAGACCCGTACTAAAGGCATAACCGCATCCAGCACCGGTCATGTTACTGATTATTATAAAGATGCCTTTGACAGGATAATTCTAATAAGCGAATATAACCAAGGAAATAATTATTATACATATTATACCTATGACACATTAGGTAACCTTATCAGAATTGTCAATGATAACTATACGGCTACAAAAATTACCTATGATTCATTAGGCCGTAAGACGAATATGGACGACCCCCAGATGGGACATTGGGAATACGCCTACGATGCCAACGGGAACCTGATCTCCCAGAAAGACGCGAAGAACCAAACCACTACCCTGGCCTACGACCGGCTCGGCAGGATATTAACCAAGACTTATCCTGACAGCAAGCAGATTAGCTACACCTACGACACAGGCGACTATGGCAAAGGCAGATTAACTAAAGTCACTGATCTCTCCGGCTATACAGAATTCACCTATGACCAGCTTGGCCGGGTGATCAGCACTAAGAAAAGCATCACCGCAGGCAGTCATCCCAAAGAATATATTACTGGCTCACAGTACAATGCCTCAAGCCAGCAGACCAAGCTCAGCTATCCCAACAGCAAAGAAATGCTCTACGGCTACAACTCCAGCGGTGACCTGTTGACACTCGGA
>DJVG01000040.1 GCA_002441095.1 Elusimicrobia bacterium UBA6262 | reverse complement strand
GTAAACTTGACTTTACAAAGGTACATATAAATCATTAATGATCTTAATCCTTAACTTCCAGCCGCCAGCTGGTCCCGATGGATATCACCATCGGGAAACACTTAACACTTTAAACTTCTCACTTTTTCTTATTTACCAGCGCCTGCACTTTCAGCGGCAAGCCCAACAGGTTAATAAACCCTTCTGCATCATACTGGTTATACACGGTATCTGCTTCAAATGTAGCCAAGTCCGGCTGGTACAGCGATTTATCCGCCTTCCGGCCAACTACGGTACAATTTCCCTTATACAATTTCACCCGCACCGTTCCGGTCACCGTAGCCTGGGTTTGGTCAACAAAAGCATCCAGGGCTGCACGCAGCGGGGAGAACCAGAATCCGGCATAGATCAATTCAGCGTATTTATCACTGACCTTTTTCTTCCACACCATAGTCTGCCGGTCCAGGCAAAGTGTTTCCAAAGCCTGGTGCGCAGTCATCAGGATCGTGCCGCCAGGAGTTTCATAGACTCCCCGGGATTTCATCCCCACTACCCGGTTTTCCACAATATCCACCCGTCCTACGCCGTTGGCTCCGCCTATCTTATTTAATTTTTCAATCAACTTGACCCCGTCATATTTCACGCCATTAATGCTGGCCGGTATACCTTTGACAAAACCAATCTCAACATAGGTTGCCTTATTGGGCGCTTTTTCCGGAGACACAGTTAATAAGAACATCTCTTCCGGCGGCTCATTCCAAGGATTCTCCAGGATCCCGCCTTCAAAGCTGATATGCCAGAGATTGCGGTCGCTGGAATAAGGTTTTTTCTTGGTCACTGGCACAGGAATACCATATTTTTTAGCATAAGCGATCTCTTCTTCCCGGGACTTCAGGTCCCAGGTCCGCCACGGGGCAATGATCTTGATCTTCGGGTCAAGAGCTTTAAAAGTTAATTCAAAGCGCAGCTGGTCGTTCCCTTTACCGGTACAACCATGGGCCACCGCGTCAGCATTTTCTTTTTTAGCTATCTCTATTTGCTTTTTCGCTATCAGCGGCCGGGCGATACTGGTTCCGAGCAGGTATTTGTCCTCGTAAACAGCTCCTGCCTTAAGCATCGGCCAAATATAATCTTCCACGAATTCCTTAGTCAGGTCTTCGATATAGATCTTGCTGGCGCCGGTTTTCAGGGCCTTTTGCTTGAGCCCGCTTAATTCTTCATTCTGGCCGACATTAGCGGCAAAAGCCACTACTTCACAGCCATATTCTTTTTTCAGCCAATGAATAATGATGGATGTATCCAGCCCGCCTGAGTAGGCTAATACTACTTTTTTGATTTGTTTGGACATTCTTCACCTCTTAAATTCCAAATTCTAAATTACATCGTCCCTGCGGAACTTATGCCGAATTAAGGTTGAGATTATATGATAAAAACCTAAATTTAGAATAAGCGTATGAAGCGCGAAGTCCGCCGATTTTTTTGGCGGGATAGAATTTGTAATTTGGCATTTTTAAAACTGCCGCGGAAGGGATTTGAACCCCCAAGTCCTTGCGGACACATGGTCCTAAGCCATGCGTGTCTGCCAATTCCACCACCGCGGCATATTTCGCTGAAAGCTGAATGCTGAAAGCTAAAAGCCGAAGAAAATTGTTTTTGGCATCCAGCATTTAGCATTTAGCTAAATTTCCCCGGGAAATTTTGGGCCGTAGAGGACTCGAACCTCCAACCTTATCCTTAAGAGGGATCTGCTCTACCATTGAGCTAACGGCCCGTCATTAAATACTGTTCATTGTTGATAGTTTCAGCCAGAGGCTGATCCGCCTTTGGCGGAGATAAGTTCATAGAAAAAGCAAAATCCGGTGGTTTTCTCTATTAACTATAAGCTCCAATTTTATTGGAGCGTACTATCATCTATCAACTAAAATTTCGCTTTGCGAAATTTTAAGCGCGCCTGCTGGGACTTGAACCCGGACATCTAGCTCCGGAGGCTAGCGCTCTATCCAATTGAGCTACAGGCGCGTACATATAATATAATTCTATCCTCCGCCGAAGGCGGATCAGCCTCTGGCTGAAATTGAGCTACAGGCGCGTCGCGCGCCCTGCCGTTTGCTTTGCAAATCGAAGTGCAGGGCTTGCTCCTCATAGGAGACACCACTTCGTGGTTTCTCCTTCTGAATCTCGGTTGACACCGGTATTATTTCAATCTACCTGCCTTGGCAACCTCGAGTCAACCTCTTCCAGGTTCCAGCTTAAACCACGCTTTTACAGGCAAATAAGGTTCATGTTACCCCTTGGGGTGTTGCTAAAAAGATATCCTAGTGTCATCCTCTTCCAGTTATCCTAAAGCTATCGTTTATAACTAAAAAGGTTATACTACCCTTTGGGGAGTTTCCGGGACTTCCCAAAAGCGTATAAAAATCCTTTTCTTTACTTAAACATAGCAGTAAAGAATACTGATTTATTATCTATTTTTTATACCATAAATGGGGAATTTTGGCAAGTACTTATCAGAGGGAAAGGAAGATATTTTCAGGCAGGATCAGTGCACTATTATTCGAACTTAAACCCTTCTTTGGAAACCACCCTGTTGCAGGCATCCACGACCACTGGATCATAGAGGGTTCCCTTATTCTGGGAAATATGCGCCAGGGCTTCACTCATAGATAAAGCCGGCCGGTATGGACGGTCAGAAGCCATAGCCTCAACTACATCAGCTACTCCCAATATCTTAGCCTCCAGCAATATATTGTCCCCGACCAGCCCTTTAGGATAGCCTGAGCCATTTGGCCTTTCATGATGCTGTACCACGATCTGGGCGATCGGCCAGGCAAAATCAATATTTTTCAATATATCATAAGCAACCTGCGGATGCAGTTTCATCAGGTTAAATTCATTCTTATCCAAAGCCCGGGGCTTGGTCAATATCTCTGCCGGCACGCATATCTTGCCGATATCATGCAAGACACCGGCTATGCGGATCATTTCCACCTGGTCTTCGCTGAGATTCATTTCTTTGGCAATAGCGCAGGCCAGGTTAGCTACCCGGCGCTGGTGGCCGGCAGTATAGGCATCCCGCATTTCCAGGGTCAGGGCCATAGCATTAATGATACCTTCCATGACTTTCTTTTGCTGGGCTAAGCTCTGCTGGACCTTCTCTTCCGCCATTGTGCGCTCAATGATCTCTTTTACCAGCTTTTCATTGATTTCACTGAGTTCAGCTGTACGTAATTCTACCTGTTTTTCCAGGTAATCCCTGGTTACGGTGATCTTCTGCAGGTTTTCGGCCATTTTATTGAATGAATTTGCCAATAATCCGATCTCGTCATTACTTTTAACAGGCACTTTATAATTCAGGTCGCCCCGGGAGATATTTTGCGTACCGATGACCAACTGGTCGATCGGCTTACCGAGCATGAACCTGATCAGCAATGAGCTGCCGATGGCAGCCAGTAATATGCCGATAGTGCCCATGATCCAGATCGTTTTCCTGGCTTGATCCAATTTGTTGCTGACGCTATCCAGGGAAAATACCATCTTCACCTTGCCGATAGTCTCCATTTCTTTTTCTACCGGGGCAGTTCCCAGGATCAACTCTTCAGCGCCTGTCGCTGTTTTAATTTTTTCGGTAATAATGGCATTGGAATACGCCCGCACCTGTTGCCCTTCTTTTTTACTATCCTGGAACAGCATCTTGCCGGTCTCATCCTCAATTTCACAGGAAATGACGTCTTTCTGCTCCATGGCCCCCTTGGCAATCTTGGAGATCGAGTCCTGGTCACTGATCAGCACCGGGTATTCACAGCTATTGATCACACTGTTCAGGAGAGTATTCGCCCGCTCATCAAACTCGACCAGTAAAGCTTTCTTTTCCTGGTTTACAAAATAAAAAGAAAAGAATCCTCCCAGGATACCGATCACCGCAATAACCAATATAATAATTTTTTTGTCTATGCCAAATCTCATTGTTTATACTCGCCAAAAACATTACTTGTACTTTTTATGATTTCCGGAGCAAATTTTATATCCAGCCGGGCCGCGGTCGACAGATTTACCGAAAAAGTCGTTCGTCTGGGCTTGACTGGTTTAATATCAGCAGGTTTTTCCCCGTTCAAGATGCGTAAGGCAACTTCCCCGGCTTGGCGGCCCAAGTCTATATAATCGCAATCAATAGAAAGTAAGGCGCCGGATTTAGAATGATACTTGGATAGTCCGATCACAGGGAATTTCTGCCGCAGGCTTTCCAATAGCAGGTATTTTACTGACTGGGGAAAATAGATCTTGGCATCGGGGATCATCAGCAGGCAATTGATCTGCCAGGTAACATTCGCCAGGGCTGAAGGCAACTCTTTTTCATCATTTACTTTTTGTTTGACCAGTTGCAGTCCGAGCTCAGAGCAGACTCGATCCAACTCAATTACCCTTTTGGTTGAATCACTAGTATAAATTACGCCGATTTTTTTAGCTTCTGGAAATATTTTTTGTAGGGATTCCAACTGCATTTTAACCGGTACATCCAGCAAAATACCGGCCATATTCGTACCGGTCAGCTTTTCCGGATTCAGGACCATGGAATATACTATGGGCTTGTTTTTAAACGATATTTCAGCGAGTTTAGCTGCCTTTGTACCGATCGCGAAAATAATATCCGGTTTTTCAGCTGTTACCTGGTCCACGATTTTTTGGTGATTATTAGCCTGCAGAAAATATTCGGTAAACCATAAAGCTACCTTTTTCTCCTTAAAAAACTCCGTAAATCCTGCCCACGATTGCAAATAAGGCTCAATATCCGAAGAATAAATAACCGAAACCAGTGCCCGGTCTACAGCCCAGCACTGGCTCCATGTTATTATTAATAATATAACTATTAACCAGAGCTTTTTAATTTTCATCTAATCCTAATTCGCGAGATCAAGATAATTTATTACCAGAGATAACTTATTTTCGCCTCGTAGTATTGAGGATTCATCTGTTCAACATGTCCCGGATCCATCGAACTCCCGGTATAATAGACCGCGTTGTTTACGTTTTTCATGAGCACAGTCAGGTTCATATTAGGCAGACCAACATTCTTGGCTGTAGCAGACAGGTCAAGTTCTCCGCCATTCACCCAGGTATATCCGCTCCATCCTGGTTCATTAGGGTCATTGCTGCCGCGGTTTTGCAGCTTAGCGTGAAGCTTATAGATACCGGATACGCTGTAGTCGCTAGTGATATCAAAGTACCCGCCGAGAGACATATTCCATCTCGGGACAGCAGACTTATTGAAGTTCCCGTCAATTTCAGTATCGATCACGCCGGAACCGCCGGCCAGGCCAGGCCTGATATTAGCGATCCTGTTCTTTAACAGGTGGCTGCCGGAAATAAATCCGCCAAACTTGTTCCAATCATAGGAAACATTGGCTTCGATGCCACGTGCCTGATGGTCACCTACATTGAAGAAACCACGGAGTTGGCCAAGGGAAGAGTCCAGTGTAGGCCAGGCTACGCCAGTGTATACAAAGTTAACAAAATCATACAATATCTCCTGATAATAACTGGCCAGGACTTTCATATTCCTCACCGGTTTCCAGTCAACCACGAATTCCGTCGATTCAGCGGTAGTTGCTTTTTGGGTGCCTCTCAAGGCCAAATTGTTCCATTCTGAGTATCTTTCAAAAGTGTTCAATCTCGTGAATCCCTGCTGGTAGATACCTTTCAGATAAAGATTTTCCCGCGGCGAATATACCACGGCGGCTTTCGGGAAGAATTGATGCATTTTTTCCCGTTCATCACGGAATTGGTCGCCGGGATTGAATTCGCTCACATAACGGCCGCCGCCAGTGACACTGAGGTTATCCTGTAATTGATACTTGGCATCAACATAACCTTCAAACGCCGCAATGTCATTGCCCATTTCAGTGAATGTAGGTAGAAATTCTGGTGGATCAATAAAATTACCTGAACCCGCGACGTTAGGATCCCAAGACCTGGTTACAGGATCCCACTGAACGGTAGGCCCGGAACCTTGCGGCGACCATACGCCGACCTGCAGTCCCAACACAATGCTGAGGGGATCTATCGGTTGCATCAGGATATTGCTATCAACCTCATATCTTTTTTCGGTTTTTATTTCATATCCGCCGCCATCAGCGCGAAACACATCATACATCTGATAGAAATTATTGAACCGGAAATTCGTGGACCAGTCTGTATTGGTCCAATATTCAGGTTTTTTGATCATAATATTAATGTCATCGGCATAATTTTCGATAAACTTGCTGCTATCAGGATCTAATACCCGGCGCTCGGTACTTGATTGCAGCCGGCGATAGGCAATGGCAAAATCTTTATAATTGACATTCGCAAATACCTGGTAATCCGGCAACGGATTCGTCACTGTGTGTCCGTCCATTTTTCTAAAACTGTACCCACCCCATTCTTCAATGTATCTAGTCGCGCCCATGTAGTAGGTGGAGTTGACCAAGAACTGATAGGTCAGTTCTTCAGAAGGTTTCTGCGCATAGTTGATGTTATAACGGGCCATGTGATTCTTGCCGATAACCAGGCTGGTCTGCAAGCCCTGGAACTGCTGGGCTCCCCTATGCACGATATTTATGGTGCCTTGCGTTCCCTGTCCACCCCATATTGAGGTGTTAGGTCCTTTGATCAATTCTATCCTTTCCACGTCATCAAAAGAGTTCGGCCAGTTATTCTCTCCCAACCCCAAAAATGTCGGGAAAAGCATACCGTCATACAGGAATAAAACTTTGTCATTGGCATATCCGGATACGCCTCTCAATACCAAGACCTCATCTTGTCCCTTATATGTATGCCATCCACCTTCAATGACTTCAAACAGGTCATTAATGTTCCTGATAGCATACCTTTCCAGGAATTTTCCGGAAATAACCGTGACATTGGCAGCAGCTTCATAGGTCTTTTCAGACCGTTTAGTCACACCGATCACATTCTCGGTAAATAACAGCTCATCTTCTGTCCGTTCTGCTTGCGCAACTATAATCACAGGTTCTGCTTGAACTGAATAAATACCAAAGCTACTCACTATTAAAGATACAAACACTAAAACCTTTTTAAACATGTTATATCCTCCTTTACCTATTTTCTTTATTCGTAAATAAAAGTAGCCTCTTTGATGATCTCCGGTGAGAACCTTATTCCCAGATTTTTAGCTGCTACTGAATTCAAAGAAAAATTGATCTTGCGCGGCAGCACCAATGGAATATTCGCCGGTTTAGCGCCATCGATAACTTTAATCGCTAATTCTCCGGCCTGTTTTCCCAGGTCAAGATAATCGCAGTCAAAAGAGATCACGGCTCCATCCTTAGTATAAAACCGCGATAACCCGATCACCGGGAACTTTTGCTTCAGGCTTTCTTGTAATAAATATTTAACTGACTGAGGAAAATATATTTTGGTGTCTGGGACCATGACAAAAATATCTATTTGTGGTTTTATTTCCCGGATCGCCTCAGGCAATTGTTTTTCCGAATCAATTTTTTTGGCAATTAATTTCAAGCCCAATTCATTGCAGCCCTGCAAAAACTCCGCTGCTTTGACCGCTGTCCTATCAGAATACACCAGCCCCAGGTTCATTATTCCGGGAAATAATCGTTTGATCTGCTCCAGTTTCATCCTGGCAGGGATATCCATCATGACCCCGGTGACATTCACTTCTTTGAAAAATTCCGGCTCCAGCACCAGGGCAAAAACAATGGGAATATTTCTAAAGCTTACTTGCGCTATTCTGACTGCCTTAGTGCCCAGGGCCAAGATAAGCTGGGGCTTTTCCGCGTTTATCTGGGAAATGATCTTTTCTGGTCCTTGCTCTGTTAAATTATACCGTGAAACCCACAGGGCAATATTTTTACTATTCAGGAGTGACTTAAATCCTTCCCAGGCTTGCTGATATGGTTCGCTATTGGAAGAATAGATGACTGAAATAACAACCCGTTCAGCCGCAAAGGCACGATTTGCTGCTTGCGCTGAGTGTACATAAAAAAGCATGCTCAATAATAGTACTAAAAAGGATAGCTTATATTTCACCTTGCTTACTCCTGTGATTATTTACCAAAGATAACTAACTTTAACCTCATATTGCACCGGATCTATGGAATAACTATGTCCCGGATCCATAGCGCTGCCTTTAAGATACTTGGCATTCAAGACATTTTTCCCGATCACCGACAAGTTTAAGTTCTTAATCCAGATGTTCCTGGCCACTCCTACCAGGTCAACTGTGCTCCCGCCGGTAAATACATAGGGGCTATAATAGTCCATCCAGGGTTCTTCACTTCTAACCTGGATCTTCTGATGCATTTTCCAGAGAGAGGAAACGCTATAGTTTTCTGTAAGATCATAATAGGCACCGACAGACACATTATACCGGGGTACACTGGCCCGGTTAAAGTCGGCGTCTTTATCATCTATGACCCCGGAGCCTGAGGCAAATCCTGGTTGCACCAGATTTTTTACCTGGTTCTGGAATAACTGGCTGCCGGAAATAAAGCCGCCCATATTTTTCCAGTCATAGGACACATTGGCCTCCAAACCACGTACTTTATGGTCTCCGATATTAAAGAATCCGCGCACTTCACCCAAAGCCGGATTTATTACCGGCCAGGATGTGCCGGTATAGATAAAGTTCACAAAGTCATATAAAGTGGCCTGGTAATAACTGGCCAGGACTTTCATATTCTTGACCGGCTTCCAGTCTACTACAAATTCTATCGATTCCGAGTTAGTAGCTTTTTGGCTGCCTCTCTTGTCAACATTGACCTGCTCCGCGTATCGTTCAAAAGTATTCAGCCTGGTAAAAGCCTGCTGGTAAATACTTTTTAGATAAAGATTCTGCCGCGGGCTGTACACTACCGCCATCTTGGGAAAGAAATGATGCAGTTTTTCCCTTTCATCGCGGAACTGGTCCCCTGGATTAAACTCAGATACATATCGTCCGCCGCCGGTTAACGTGATCTTATCCGTCATTTTATACTGCGCATCAATATATGTCTCAAAAGCCGCCACGTCATTACCCATTTCCGAGAACGTCGGTAAAAACTCCGGCGGGTCATAATTATTGCCGGAATGCGGGATATTCGGGTCCCAGACCCTGGTCCATGGATTCCATCCGACTGACGGGCCGGACCCTTGCGGGCTCCACAAGCTGCCTTGGACACCAAACACGAGGCTCAATTTATCAATAGGCGTGAATAAAAAGTTTGTATCGGCCTCATATCTTTTTTCTGTTTTCATTTCATAACCGCCGCTGCCGGTATAATTCCGGTTGAAATGGAAGACATCATACATCTGATAAAAATTATTAAACCTGACTGTGGTAGTCCAATCAATATTCGTCATAAAATCAGGATTTCTTAGGATCACGTTAATATCATCGGCGTAATTCTCAATATAAAAAGAATTAAAATCGCCTTCATCAACGCGTTTCGTGCGAGATTGAAGGCGCCTATAAGCCAAGGTAAAATTCTTATATATCGCGTTGGCGAATACTTCATAATCAGGAATAGGATTGACCAGATCATGGGCATTTAAATTATTATAATAATTGCCCCACCATTCCTTGCTATTATTATAAAATCCTTTAAAATAAACCGAATTAGCGTATAGCTGGTAAGAGAGATCTTCTGTTGGTTTGTTGGCATAATTCACGATATATCTGGCCATGCCATTTTTCCCGGCCACTACACTGGTCTTTAATCCTTTAAACTGATCCGCTCCTTTATGGACAATGTTGATAGTGCCCTGGGTAGCCTGGCCGCCCCAAATGGAAGTGTTAGGCCCCTTAATGATCTCGATGCGCTCTACCTCATCCATGCTGCCGGCCGGCCAATTATTCTCGCCTAAGCCCAAAAAAGTCGGGAACAGCATGCCATCATACAGGAATAATATTTTGTCATTGGCGTAACCAGCCACACCGCGCAATATAAGGACTTCATCCATCCCTTTATGCGTATGAAATCCACCTTCCAGTACTTCAAACAGATCATTTATATTCCTGATCGCATACCTTTCCAGAAATTTCCCGGAGATGACGGTCACGTTGGCCGCGGCCTCATAGGTTTTTTCCTGTCTCTTAGTGACACCGGTCACGACTTCCTCAAATAAAACCTGTTCTTCGGTCATTTCTTCAGTTGTCTTCTCGGCATAACCACTGCCCCAGATGCAAACCGCCATCATCATGACCAAGATCATTTTCTTCATCATTCAACTTTCTCCTTTGTTGTATCCAATTAAAAAACCCGGATAAAGGCCATAGGCCTCAACTCGGGTTTGTTAATTTGATACAGATATATTATCGCTGAACATTTTTGCTAAGCGTCTGTACATGTGTATTATATATCACAATGCGCTAGAGAATATCAACTAAAATCTTCATTGGAACAGCATAAATGAACTTGGTTTATTAATATCGCAAAAAATTATTTCTGTTCGGCAACACTAAAATTAACATTAACAACATTGGCAGCGGTTACCACGACACTTTCAACGGGCTGTCCCACGGGTTCAGTTGCTCCCCGCAGCCCGTCACCATCACTATCAAGATAAGCGATAACAGTGTAAGTGTCGTCGCTCAGATCGCTTAATGTATAATTGATCACCGGAGCTGCATCATAAGCAACTGCATAAACTGTCGCTAAAGAGGAATTCACATCATTAGTGGCAGTTACGTAAATAGTCCCAACTGGGGTCCCGCTATAGCTAATGATTCCAGAAAGATCGGCTGCCTGAGAAATACCTGCCGATATCACGATCGCCATTAATGTATAAAAAAAACCCAATGCTATTTTTTTCATTACCCCCCCCTTTTTTGCTGAATTTAATAATATTAGTTTATAACATAGTCATAAAACAAGTCAAGATATATTTTATTTTAAGAATTCCGTGACCGCCTGATCTACATACGCACCGCGTTTACCGGCTTCTTTAACATAATATCTGGCTTTAGAAAGATCGTTGAGCGAGAAGTAAATTACCCCCAAATAACCATAAGCTTCCACAAGATCACGATTCAGATCCAAACTTTTTTCCATATTACCGGCAGCCTTATTTAAATCTCCCTGCGAATAATATATCCGACCTAAATTAAAATAGGTTTCCGCAGATTGGGGATTAACTCTCAATTCCTTATAAAAGTATTCTTTCGCCACAGTGAAGTCTTCTTTTTCCAGGGCGATCGTACCAAGACCCGCATAGTTTCCGCTTTTTAGGGGATTTAATTGTAGGGAAAGCTCGAATTCTTTTTCCGCTTTAACCAGCCATTTTTCCTGCAATTGGATCCCAGCCAGCATCTGGTGAGCGACTGACGATCCAGGTGAAGAATTAACTGCGCTTTGCCAGAAGGTTAACTTGTCTTGATATGAACGGCTGTTCTTATAACTTATTCCAGCGAATATAATTATTACCAGTGCCATCACCGCTAGCGGGATAGCTTTCCACTTGATTAATTTTTTGACCGGGTCGGTTTCCAGCAAGATGATCATCAGCCCGATCATAGGCAAATACATCCGGCTTTCCAGTTGCATGTCTTCACCCCAGGTAAGTTCCACATTATGGACCAGCATAACCGGCAGCAATAGCAATATGAACCAGAAGAGGCCTAAAACTACTATCGGTTTGCGCTTTTCCCTGGAGAACCACAACAAACCAATAAGCGCTAAGAAAGCCATGATTCCCGGGTATAAACCACCGCTCTTGGAGATTGGGAATACTGACAGGTTAAAAGGGAAAAACATCTTACCCGGATACACTAATAAAGACGAAGCGTTGCTGACAAAGGTTTTTCTAAAATAAGTGATCGTATACATTAGCAATACATGATTGGACAGGATTTGCCCCCTGACCACCAGCCAACATACGATTGCAGTTGCCCAGAGCAATATAACGCCAATCTTTCCACTCATTGATATTTTTATTGGCCTTTCCACAAAATAAATAACCAGCGCGAGCAAGGGGAAAACTATCGCCGTTTCTTTGGTAAACAAAGCCAATAAGAAGAATAACAACTGCAGCCACAGATATACCGATTTCCCGGTTCTCAGGTATTTGACCAGAAAGATAAATAACGGTAAGCTAAAAATAGCCAGCAAGATATCGTTGCGCCCCGGGATCCAAACCACATTTGAGACAAATAAAGGATGTATCGCGTACCACAAGGAAAAAAGAAAGATCATCTTTTTTTGGGGAAAATATTGACCCAGGAACAGGTACACTAAGATCACTGCCAGAGCATGCAACAATATATTGGTGCGATGATAACCATAGGGATTAAACTTGGACGAAAAAGCATCAAACATTAAGGAAAGATTTAGCAGTGGGCGAAAGTAATTTGAATCCGCTTCAAATACTGGACGCTGGAAGGTTTTTTTGATATTTCCCCAATCAGTTATGGGTATCTGGCTCTCAGCGACTAATTGATCATCATCAAAACTAACAAAATCATAGTTAATAGACGGAGCATATAGCAAGATAATCAAAAAAAATATAATTGCGCCAGCGGTTGCGGTTATCGCAATTTTTATTAGCATCTCTTTGAATCTGTTCATTTGCTATTTTCCTATTATCCTTATAGCCTACTGTAAACAGCACCGTTCAGATCATTGATGCTAGTGAAAACTCCTTACGTTCTTCTCTTGTTAATAATTAGGAATCTCACGTTGCTTTTCCAGCATTTTTTGCGCTTTATTAATATATTTAATTGATTTCTTCACTAATACCTGATCTAAGTTTATTTCTATCACTTTCTGCCAATTATCAATAGCTTCTGAATATTGCCTCTTTTTGTAATTAGCCAGTCCCTGTTTGTATAATTCTTTGGATGTTATACGATAAGGGGTGGGTTTAATGCTTATCTTGGATTCTTCGGTCTTGGTAATTTTTTCCGCTTCCTGGTAATTAGTGACCACATATGGCGTGATGAATACCATCAACTCTGTTTTTTCTTTGGTACTGCCTTGCTTTTTAAACAGCCACCCTAATAACGGGATATCCCCAAGCAGCGGGATCTTGCTAGCTGAAATAGAGTTATCGTCTTTCATCAATCCGCCGATCACTACTGTTTGCCCGTCTTTGACCACTACGCTGGTTTTGGCTTCGCGGCTGGCCAGAATGGGAGCATTTAATTCGACATTGGTGCCGAGGATATTTTTGATGGTCAGCAGAACGTCCAGTGCTACGTCTTTCTCCGTATTGATACGGGGTGTCACGATCAGTTCTATGGCTACAGTCTTATAATCGTAGCTTTTAATGATCTCCCCGCTGACGGAAGCATCTGTTTTAACAAAACTCACGTTCTTTAAGATGGGGATCTCTTCGCCAACCCTGATCGTCGCCTGCTGATTGTTGCTGGCCAGCACTTGAGGAGTGGAGAGAATATTCGTTTTCTGATCAGTGGCCAGCATTTGGAGTAAAGCTGACAGCGTTTGCTGGCTGTTCACTACCGAGTATCTTATACCGTCACCGATAAAATTTGCCAAGCCGAATGATTGTGAAAGTGTTCCGGTTATATCGGGATTATTCTTTCCCCAACCCTGGATATAACTCCATTCCAGCCCGAATTTATTTTCTTTCGTCAGGCTTACTTCCACTAATAAAGCTTTGATCAGTACTTGCGGGGTCCGCACGTCCAATTGTTCCAGTAAACGCTGAATACGCGCAAAATTTTGAATAGCTGTGGTAACGATCAGGGCATTTGTCCGGTTATCGGTAACCACATTAATATTACCATCTATCAGGGAATTAGCGCCGGGCTTCAGCATGTCACCTAGGATTTTGGCAATATCTTCAACTTTGGAATTCTGCAAAAAGAAAACTTTGGTATTATCGCCGGTTTTTGGTGACTCCTTGTCCAATCTTGTCGCCAATTCACGCACTACACCCATATTATTCTGGTTGGTAATGACTATCAAAGCATGCAGACGGGCGTCGGGAATAATCTCCAGATGGTTAATAATACGCGGCTTGCTGCCCATGAGAATACTTTTAATTTTAGTAGCTAAGGCAGTCTCCTCGGCGTTTTGCAGGCCGATTATCTCAACTTTAATCTTACCGCCATAAACTTGTACGTCCAGTTGTTCCAGCACCTTGATTATTTTTCTGATATTGGAAGCAACGTCAGTCAAGATCAGAGCATTGGTTCTGTCATCGGTCATCATATTTCCGGTTCGCGAGATCAATGGTTGCAAATCATTTCTGATCTCCGATGCTAAAATATATTTCAGGGGAATGATCTGTGTAACCACCCTGTCACCATCTGCCAGGTTGCTGCCTCCGGTCCTGATCTCTATGCTTTTTTGCGTCGCTTCGGTTTGCGTCACGATCTTGATCACTTTATCATAGCGCACCATGGTAAGGCCTTTGATCTCCAGGATAGACTGCAACATATCCAGTGCTTCATCCACGGGTATTTTTTTATTGCTGATCACGGTCACAGTGCCACGCACGTTATCGCCCAGGATGAAAGTCAGGCCGGTTACGTCGCTGAAAAAATTAAGGACCAGGCTGATATCAGTATTCTGGAAATTAAGCGAGATCAAGTTGGGATCATCTCCCGTAGAAGCTGTTGAGCTTGAGGCCTGCACTTCTTGAGGCTCTTCATCCGGGACAGCAGTTTCAATAGCTGGAGTATCAGAAATATCCGTATCAGGAGCAGGCACCTCTGCCGGCAGTACAGGCGGTTGCTCCGGTAAAACCGCGGGAACAGCTCGTACAGGCTCCGGAGGAGGAGGCACTGATTGGGGCGATGCCGGAAGGGTTTGCCCCGGTGCCGAAAGCGGCACTGTTTGAATTGGTCCTGGCCCACTCGGCCCTGGCTGATGTGGCGCAGGTATACCTTGGGAAGATGGATAAGGCGGTGGACTTGCCGCCCAAACAGCAGTTCCAAGGTCCATGATCAAACAACCAAGAACCATTACTTTGATGAAGATTTTTGTATTCAATCTATTCCTCCTCTATGGACTAACCCCTACTTTTAGAATGATGGTAAATTTACCTTCGTCGCTTAAGATAACCGTTTTATTGGCTTCATCAATAGATATAACCTTGGTATCACTGATGACATCGCCAATTTGATAATTACCTCCCAATCCGGTGCGACGGTCACTGATCAAGGCGCTGTATTTCTTGCCATTATACACTATTCCGCTCAGTAACAGGGATTTTTGTAACTCCTGTTTCCTGGCTTCTATTTGCTTTTTTTCTTCCGCGGCCTTTAGCTCCGCCTGTTTTTGTTCTTCGGCCAAACGGGCTCTTTCCAATTCCGCCGCGCTCGTGGTGTTTTTCTTAATATCCCATAAAGGTCTGAAGATATTTCGTTTCAGTATGGGACTGTAATAGGTATAGGATTCGGCTCTGCTACGGCAGGGAATAAACAAGGCCAGCCAGATCACGAAACCTAACAGGATCAACCCTTTTTGTCTCATTTTTTCTCTCCGGGATTCATAAAAACCGTAGAGACCAGGACCTGACTTTTCAGGACAGTCGGGGTCTCAAAGTTATTATCTATCTGCAATCGCTCGATACTAATTAAATAACCGGTACTGGTCAAATTATAGATGAATTTCACCAACCCGTTTATATCAGAATCAAAATTGATCTGGGTTTCCAGGAATTGATAACCTTTTTCTTCCTTGACCGGCAATGGCGTGACACTGGTGATCTGCATTCCTTCCGCTTTTTTACTGAGTTTCTCCATCTGCCACAGGACTTTAGCGGCATATTGCTCTATATTGCCATAATTCGCCGTAGTACTTTGTAACCGGGTGAATTCCTGCTGCAGAGCCTCTTTTTGTTGTAATAAGCTCCGGCTCTTTTGCAGTAATAATTGTTTGGCATTGATCTCTTCACTGACTTGCGACCATTTTTTATAAGCCGGCTCCAAGACCAGATTATAAAGCGCTGCCGCTGCCGCCGTGGCCAAACAAATAATCGCGATTATTTTCTCTCTCTTTCTTAAGATCATATTTTACGCCCTTATGGTGTCCTAACTCTACATTCTATTTCAAATTCCACTAACTTTATATTTCCCAGCTTGTTCTCCCTGGACCCTTTATTGACCACATTATTAAAATATTTCGATTTCTCCAAGGCCAGGACAAAAGTAGCGACAGTCCCGTAATTTTCTGTTTTACCGCGCAGGTTTACTTGTCCCTGCTGGTCAAAAACCAGGTGATCGATATAGACGTTAGCAGGTGCCAGCAAGCTCAATTGCCGCAAAGCGGACAGGAAGAATTCCGCTCCCTGGCTTCTTTCCCGCAACAGCCGGATCTTGGCCTGCAATTCCTGGGCTATAGTTACTTCAGGTTTAATCGCGGCGAGCTCGCGGTCTAAAAACGTGATCTCCCGCTGTTTCTTCTCGATATTCACGTAACCCCTCAAGCCAAAAAACAATAAACCCAAAGCTACTGCTCCGGCTATCGCCAACAAACTTTTTTTCCTTTGTTGTTGTCTTTTAGCCCAGGTAAATTTCTTGGGTAAAAGGTTCAAGCTTAATTTTGCCTGGCCATTACCCTGACTGGTTAAACCAACTGCAGCCGGAAAATAATACCCCAGAGCCCCGGCGGTTTTCCCTTCATCGTCCCCTGGCAAGGGGAAAGGATCAAAATCTTCAACCGGCAGGTTTAATTTACGGCTCAGGTATTCTGCCAGCCCGGCCAACCTGCTGCTTCCTCCACTTAAAAACAACTTTTCCACTTTTTGTTGCTGACGTTCGGTATGGAACGCTTCAAAAGTATGGGTGATCTCCATGCGTAACAGCTTAGCCCAGGATTCCCCGATGGCGCGCAAATTGTTCTTTTCGAAAAGCTGTCCGCTGAATTTCAGTTGTTCTATCTCTTCACTGCCCAGATTAAGCTCATCTTGCAGTAACCGGTCCAAAGTGATGCCACCTACCGGGGCACTACGGGAAAATTTAAGCAAGCCTTCCACTAAGATGCTGATCTCAGTGCTTTGGGTGCCGATATCCAACAAGGTTATCGTGCTCTTCTCTTCAGGATATTTTTGGACAAAAGCGTTGTACATGGCCACAGCGCTGAGATTAATAAAATCCGGCTCCCAGCCTACTTCCGTAAATAGTTTCAGCTGATGATCGATTATGTCTTTCTTGACCACTATGGCAAAAATCTCACTCAAGGGATTCTTCGATTCTTTGTTAACGTCAATCAATTGGTAATCAAGAACCACCTGGTCCATGGAAAGAGGAATCAGCTTCTCCATTTCAAAGGGCAACATATTACTGATCTCATTCTGATCGATAGAAGGCAAATTCAAATATTTAAGAATAGCCACGTTGCGTGGGATAGCAGTGACCAGCTTACCGTTTTTAAGCGACGGATCCCGGAGCAAAACATTAATAAGGAATTCCTTGATAAACGCGGCACGGCGTTCCTCATTGGCCGCGATCTCCAATGGGATCTTTTCAAAAATAGCCTCTTGGAGATGCCAGCGGTTCCTGGCACTCTTCAGCACCACCAATTTGATATTTTGCGTTCCCAGGTCCAAGCCGGTTATGCTTTTTTGGCTAAACATTTTATGCCTTGTCTCCTATTTTTCTTTCCAATACATTATTTTTACTGTTTGCTTGGACGCGTCATAATCCAGGAAAGCGGTGATCTGCCGGGTAGTTTTTGCCAGACTGCCGCTAGCCGCTATTTTATAGAATCTGCCGCGATAACAAATACTATCTCTGATGACCCGCAAAACAGGCGCTCCAAGTATACCGGAAATATTGGTCGCATCCAAAAACTGGTCGTCCGCGGTCCCAGCCAAATTATCTATTCCTAACCGGAAAGTGACTATTTCTTTGATCTTATCACCGGTCATCCCAGGCAAAAGCTGCAGTACTTCCGGAGAAGCTGAGTTGACATTGATCTTACCATTGCTGTAAACAGTGGCTAAATCTTCCAATTTTGCCAGATTCGCCTGGTTCAGGCCAGCGAGCGACAATTCCTGCAAAGTGTCCAAGGCGCCGCGCTTTTCCCGCCAGGTAAAAATAAAATCAAGCAGGTTACCATGCGCTTCGATCCCATTATTGCCCAGCAGTTGCTGCAATTGCTCACGGGAGCAGGTATTAAGGTTCAGCTTGCCTTCCTCATTATCAAGGGTAACGCTATACGAACCTTCACCCAGTTCCGCGGTGAGAGTCATGGGGAAAGTCTCTGGTGCAGCTTCTGTAGTCAAAGACGTTTTTTTCAGGTTGTTAATATAATTGATCCCTTTTTCCATGCCGCCCCGCGCCAGGGCAAAGGCTTTTAAAGTCTCTACCTGATAGCCGGCGATCTTGGTCTGCAGGCGGGAAACGTAAATAAATCCGCCGACCACGGCTTCCAGGATCACAATTACCCATAGGATCAGGATCAGGGCGATGCCTTTATTGCTTTGTAATTGCTTCTTTTTATTTGACATTTTCCAGCCAGACGGTTTCATTTGCGAAAACCGGCACCACAGCGCTGAAAGTCCTTTCCTGCAATGACTTTTCTTCCGGTCCCTTGACCTTTAAGGTGACAGCCACTGCCAGCGGTAGTTTTTTGAAAACGGCCATATCCCAGCTGTCCAGCCATTGCTGCCCGTCATAATATTTAAATTCCAGCGCGCTTACCAAAGGAGCGAGCTTGGCAATTATTTCCTTTTCGTTTTGCAAATCCTGCCAGGGCAATGTTTCCGACCGGTTAAGCCCGTTCTGCAGGAAATATTTAACTGCGATCACGCCATAATCTTTGTCTGCCGGCCTTAACTGCGCACTACTGGTGATAAGATCAAGATGGTCCTTCCCGGCACTCAAACGGCCGAAAGCCCCGCGCAGATCAACACTGATCCTTTCCAGACTGACCAAGCCGTTTTGATACATTTCCAATTGGCGGTAAGCCTTGCGTGAATTGGCCAAGGCAGCCGAAGAAGTAAAATATACCGTACTTATTATCAGCGCTATCATCAAGCTGGTGATCATCAACTCGATCAAAGTAAAGCCGGATTCAGTAGCTCGCGCGCAATGTATCGATCTGTAATTCCTTTTTTGTTCCATGTTCCTTCCAGGAAACGGTGATCAATATTTTCTCCAGGTTATCGGCTAAAGATCGTGATTCCCTTACTATCTGGAATTTTTCAGGACTGAGCTCATTATCGTCTACCTGATAATCAGGGAGCATTTCCAGGTGGCGATAGCCCACAAATGCCGCTAGACTTAGGTTAAGGGCGGTTTCATTCTGGCGCAGAGAAGCTGCCTGTGATTGGATCAACGCCACCAGAGCGATGGAAAAAATAGCTACCGCCAACAAAACTTCCATTAATAAAAACCCGGAAGAATCATTCCTCAGCATGGTCCAATACCTCCACTTGCCCGGTCAGCCCGGTGAACTTTATCGTACACACATCCCCTGCCTGGTTCGCCAGCTGGATATTCATATTATCAGCCGAACCATTGGGATAAATGATCAAATAAGTCGCGCTCAATCTCTTAAAAGAAACCCCGCTGGACAGCGACCGGTCCTTGATCAAAGAGGTTTTAATCTCCTGGAATCCTGATACCGGCAATTCCTCTTCCAGCCGGTAACCGCCAACTGACTGGTCATAGTTTATTTTATATTTTTTTTGCCGGTTCAATGCCGCCTGGTAGGCATAGCGCATAGTTCCAGCCAGGTCCTGCGCGTCTGTTCTCAGCTGGGTTCCGGCATACATTTTGCTTAAGGTCGGCATAGCCACCGCCAGCAGGATCGCAACGATCGTGACCACCAGGGATATTTCTATCAGGGTAAACCCAGCCTGTTTACTTGGTTTTTTCAGTCCAGTTGCCAACATCATCCCCGCCGCCTTCCGCGCCATTCGGCCCATACGAGTACAAATCATAATCAGTATTATGAGTGCCGGGGCAGACGTACATATAATTATTATCCCAGGGATCCTGGGGAACATCTTTCTTCAGGTATGGCCCATTCCATTTTTTCAGGTTTCCCGGATTACTGCGCAGCGCTGCTAATCCTTCAGCATTGGTCGGATAACGGCCATTGTCGAGCTCATAAGAATCCAACGCCATACTTATCGTCTCAATTTGCAATCTCGCGGCAGAATTACGGGCTTGCTCGGTTTTACCGGTAAAGCGCGGCAGGACCACAGTCACGAGGATACTGATTATCACCACCACCAGCATTATTTCAATTAACGTAAACCCTTTTTCATTGTTTAGATACCGCATTGTAACTCCTTGAAATATATATTCCTATTTTGTCTTTTCCCTCAACTACCAGCGCAGCGTACAATCAACAATCAACTACTTGATCGCGCCACTGATCTCAAAAATCGGCAGCAACATAGCCAGGACGATGAAACCCACGATCAGGCCCATGCCCAGGATCACCAATGGTTCCATCAGGCTGGTGGCGATCTTCACGGTATTCTCGACTTTCGCTTCATAGGCATCGGCAGCCTTCAATAAAGAATTTTCCATACTGCCGACCTCCTGCCCCGCGGCTACTAGATCGCTCAATACCGGGGGAAAGACCTGGCTCTTACTCAACGGCTCGACTAATCCTTTACCAACTTTGATCTCTTCATAAATACGGTCGATCTCTTCAGTGATGACCGTGTTCCCAACCACCTTTTTTACCATCTCCAGAGCGCGGATAAGCGGGACACCATTAGACAATAATATCCCCAATGTCCTGGTAAAACGTACGACCATTTCCTGTTGCATGATCTTGCCGATAATGAATATTTTTAATTTCAGGCGGTCAAACCACTTGCGGCCGGCAGCGGTATCCAGGTACCGTTTAGCCATGACCGCGCTGAAGGTGACCACTATGAGGAATAACCACCACCAATGGATCAGGGCATTGCTCAAAAAGATCAACATTCTGGTTGGCAGGGGTAAAAGCCGTTCCATATCCTGAAAAATAACGGCAAAACGGGGTATCACGAAAATCAACAGGAACGTGATCGTTGCCAATCCCACCAATAACATAGCCGCCGGATAGGCCAAAGCAGCCTTAATTTTATTCAGCAAGTCTTGCTGTTTCTCCTGGTAATGACTGACTCGTTCCAAGCTGGTCTCTAATACACCGCTTGATTCGCCGGCCTTGATCAAACCAATGTACAGCGAATCAAAAACCTGGGGATATTTGCTCAAAGCGTCGGATAAAGAGCTTCCTTTATGCAATTGATCGCGAATATCTAAAATGATCTCTTTCAGGTTCTGGTTTTCTGTTTGCTTATAGGCTAATTCCACTGCTTTAGCAATAGGCAACCCGCCTTTAAGCAAGTCAGTAAGTTGATGGGTAAAGATCAGCAGGTCGGAAGCGCTGATCTTTTTCTTGAGCATGAAGCCTTTACTTTTACTTTTTTCCTCAGTTACACTGACTGGATAAAACCCCTTACTGTGGATATATGCCACCACGATCTTATTATTATCAGCTTCTATTACCTCGCTGATGATCTCTCCGGATATATTCTTGGCGTTATATCTGAAATATGGCATATTTTCCTCACTATGTTACTCTTAATACTTCATCCAGGCTGGTTATCCCCTGCATTACCTTGCTCCAACCGTCCATACGTAAGGTTTTCATCCCCAGCGCGATCCCCTTTTGCCTGATAGTGCTGACCGCTCCCCGTTCCAGTATTACTCTCCTGATGTCATCGTCGATCATTAATAGTTCATAAATACCGGTACGACCCTGGTAACCCATATGGTTGCATTTCTCGCAGCCATCATCAGCGGCCCGGTAGATGGTCAGGTCCTTGGCCCCAGAGGTGGTTACTTCCATATCAACCAGGATTTTCTGGTCAGGTTTATAGGCTATTTTGCAGTGCGGGCACAAAACCCGGACCAACCGTTGCGCTAATGCCGCTTCCACTGAAGAAGAGACCAGATACGGAGCAATACCCATATCGATCAAGCGCGTGATCGCGCCACAAGCGTCATTGGTATGTAAAGTGCTGAAAACCAGATGTCCGGTCAGAGAAGCCCGGATAGCGATCTCCGCTGTTTCCGGGTCCCGGATCTCGCCGACCATGATGATATTGGGATCCTGCCTCAGTATCGAGCGCAATCCTTCGGCAAAAGTCAAACCGATCTTGGGCTTGACCTGGATCTGGTTTATGCCTCCCAGTTGATATTCCACTGGATCCTCAATAGTAACGATCATTTTTTCCAGCGAGTTGATCTTGTTCAGGCAGGCATAGAGAGTGGTCGTTTTCCCGCTGCCGGTCGGACCGGTCACCAGGACTATACCGTGCGGCATTTTGATCAATTTTTCAATATTCTTAAGGTCGCCTTCCTGCACGCCCAATTGTTCCAAACCAAGCAACACCCGGTTGCGGGGCAAGATCCTTAAATCCACGCTCTCTCCCCAGATAGTAGGAATGGTGGAGACGCGAATGTCGATTTCTTCTCCCTCCAGGTGTACTTTTATGCGGCCGTCCTGCGGTAATCTTTTTTCCGCGATATTTAACTCCGCCATGATCTTAATACGGGAAACGATCGCGGCCTCGAACTGCTTGATGGTTGCCGGCGCGGAGATCTTGTGCAATACACCGTCTATCCGGTAGCGAATGCGCAAATCACCCTCGAACGGTTCGATATGAATATCGGTAGCGCGGTTCCGGTAAGCATCGG
This sequence comes from Elusimicrobia bacterium UBA6262, assembly GCA_002441095.1. Taxonomy (GTDB): domain Bacteria; phylum CAYTYR01; class UBA6262; order UBA6262; family UBA6262; genus UBA6262. The sequence goes on along the minus strand of DJVG01000040.1, from coordinate 802 downwards.
AGATCAATTGATTAACATACTTGATAATAGAAGCTTCGTCTTCCGCCTTCTTGCCTAATTCAGAGTGGTCAGGCGCCAGTGGAGGGGCGGCAATATCTTCCCCTATCTGGGTTTGAGCGATCTCTTCCATAGTTGCCGCGCCAATACCATAATATTCCTCTATCGCCTCTTCTATATCCTTGCTGCCGGTCAGGCAGATCTTGATACTTTGCCCTATCAACAGTCGTAATTCGTCTTGTAAATGAATATCCAGGGGATCCGAAGCGGCGATCAACACCGTGCCGTTCTCGTCCCGCAAAGGCATGATCTTATGGTGGACCGCGTATTTTACGGAAACTTTTTTGACTGTTTTCAGTTCGATTTTTTCTTCGCTGATCCTGATGTAGGGAAGTTTAAAGATCAAGGAGAAAACCTTTAATACCTGCTCTTCCTTGACGAAATTAAGACGGAGTAAAACGCGGTCGATCCGCTCGTTATTCTCCTTTTGGATCTCTTTGGCATAGAGCCACTGCTCATCATCAATGAGCTTTTCTTTTAATAGAAAACTTTTAAAACTGTTTTCCCAATCAGTAGACATTATTCTCCTCAAGTATATTATTAATAATATACTTTATTTTATCAAACTTCAATAACCAAAATCTACTTTTTATGTTTTTTCCTTTTATAAGTTTTTTATATAATACCTTAAAATTTCTCTAAAAGCAATATAATACACTGTAAAAACACCAGAGGCATTAAGCCCCTGGTGTTTTGTTGGTGCATTCAATGCTGGTGCGATATCTTTACGGAGCGGTAGTCGTAT
>DJVG01000049.1:20378-31008 GCA_002441095.1 Elusimicrobia bacterium UBA6262 | reverse complement strand
ATTTATATTCCATATGCAGCCAGATCGATTCATTTTCCAGCCAGCCGGGAGCGAAAACCGTGCACCGTCCTATATCAGCCGCTTCTTTGGCCAGCGAAGCATTTACCTTATACATACCAAGTTCCCGGTCATATAAAGGACTTCTTTTCATTGCTTCATATAATTGCTTAACCTTATTATGGCTTTTCTCGGTTTTCAAATAATGCACTTCTGCTTCCAGAAATAAAGGTAACGGCCGCTTACGGAATTTCTTAATAGTGACACAAGGCCATCCTTTATGACTGTGTTTTTTCCCTTTTTTATCCTTAATATAGCTGAATTTTTCTGCTTCATGGGTATAATAGGTATAATATAGCCCCGAACCTGGGTCCAGAGCTTTAGCCAGGCCGGTATCAATTTTCTGCAAACATAATTCCAGGAATTTCATATAGGCGGCACCCGTGACTTTTTTTTCTTTGCCGCTAAGGCCAAACTTTGTATCTTCGCGGTATTTTTCCTTCAGGGTGCCGGCCTTATCCCAGAAATCATAGGCTGGTAATTTTGCCGAGGTTATAAGCAATAACTCCAGGCCAAGTAAAAAGCGCTGCATTTCTTCAGGCAGGCTGATCTGATAATCGTCCTGTATGCCAAATTTCTCTAAATGGTCGCGTAAGAACTGGACCATTCTTTTCAATTCAAATGTTTCCGGCACAGCAGAACCAAATACGCCCGGCAGTCCGTTAAGAGCATCATACCAGCTGGGCTTATCAGCTTCCATTTCCATGCCAATACCATCCGGATCCAGGGTGGCCAATTTATTTAACAGCAGGCAGGTCATTTTTACCAGCAGAGTGGTCTTATAAATATTCCCCCAGCCTTTTTTGTCCCTTACTATGTGGGCATTGCTGGCCCGTTCCTTAAGCACCGCTACTTTTTCCGGACTGATGATGACCGAGCCAAATTGACGGATCAAACCATTAGCATCCACATATTTTTCATGCCGCGGCAAAACTATATGGGCATTATCATAAAAAGTAAATTCTTTTTTCTCCAGCAATATTTCCCGTTCTTTCTCGGGGTAGACAGCCAGGTATGTTTCCAGCAAGTCCAAATTATAGGTCCAATGGTCAGTCCAAAAACCTTCACCGTGTTCTGCTTCCTTGATGCGCTGGGACCGGCCAAAGATCTCTCGCAGTAATTGTTCTTCTGTTACTTTCAAACTAATTTTGTTGCGTTCTATGAACAGGAGCAAACTGCCAGGCTCGAATTGCCTGGCAAAAAATCTGGCTAACAGTTCCTGGCCTTTTTTATCCGTAACCCTGGCCAGCACTTTCTTATTCTCTGCTGTCCCGGTTTTAAAGATAAAATAGGTCCCTTTGACTAACAGCGGATTATAGCCATCCAATTGGACCAGGTTATAAAAAGTCAGGATATTCGTGTCACCGGTTTTGGGGTCAAAGAAAATATCACTGCGTTTATTCTGGTTAATATCGCGGAAATTACCGTCACCCTGGGAATAATAGGTCGGCGAGATCAGGTAGTTGTTATAGTCGCGCTCCAAATCGCCGTGCTTGCGGGCATAAACAAAAAATGGAATACTGCCATCGCCGGCAGGCAGATTAATAGGCATGCCGCCGCGCAATACATTGTCCAGGTAGGTTTGCCGGCAATATAAGTTAAATTCCCGGCGGCTGGATTGAGTCTGGATCGGTGCGGATATGTCTTGGATGATCTGTTTATTCTCATCACGCTTACGATTAAAATAATCAACATTCTTCGCTTTCTCAAAATGCTCATTCAGTTGTTCTTCACTATCCACATGCCCGACCAGGGAATACAGAGCCCGGCTTTGCCCGGCTGGGAGCGTCCACTTAATCAGGCTCATGGCGGCGGGATATTTGTTGTCGCCGAACTGTTTCACCGGCAGGATGAAATCATGTTGTTTGATAAACGCGGCAGGATAATTATAATCAGTAACTGCGCCAAAGATCAGTTCCGGATCAATGATCATCTGTGCCTGGTGCAGCTCCCCGTTAATATTTTCCAGGGCAAAATAGAAATTGCCCTCTTTCAGCGCCTGCACTTCCGGTTTATCACTGATCTCAACTTTCAGCTGGTAAAAAGGTATTCCTGTCTTTTCAAAATTTGTCACTTTAGCCCAGGCTTGCGCCGTATGGCTCATATATTTCAGCACATCATTGCTCGTCCAGTAGGGGATTACTTTTGGTTGGCCATCAATTATTTCCAGCTCCAGCTCATTATTACCTGCGTTTACTATTTCCACGATTCGCACCAGGGCAGCGATAGGCTCCTGCGGCAAGGTAAAATACCTGACGATGATCTTCAAACCAAGAGTTTCGTTAGTTTCTTCTAATTCCAGCTCAGCCTGACGAACCAGCATTTTTTGCCTGGTTTTATAAGCATTATTACCGTTATTGTTCTGGAAAGGCTCATAAAACAGGGTTTGGTCCTGCTGTTTCACTTTAATAAAGGTGCGGAACCCGATGTTGGGGGTTAAGCCGTAGGCGCGGTTAGCCGGCTGGAACTCCATGATAGAGTAGTTCTTTCCCTTCAGGCCAAAGGAAGCAATGCTTTGTCCCCGATTTACGTAAAACAGCCACATGGGAATGCCTTTAAGGCCGGCAATCCCCGGGAAAAAACTGGCAAAAGGACGAGCCAGGTTATAATTGTCTATTTCAAAGGTCCCATCGTCGTGCAAGCGATATTTTACTTCGTCTTCTTCTTTCACATACGCGCTAACCATAGATTTTTTCTCCTACATCTAACATAAAATGGAGCGGTCACAGATAAATTCTGTGGCAACTACCCGCCGATAATTTCCCAATCTGGCGAGTTATCCGCCAAAAAGATAGTAAAAGTGAACATCCGCCAAAGTTCACCGTAAGGTGAACGCAATGCGTCTTCAGCTTTGGGCGGACAAAAAAGGACTCTCTCAATTAACTAGTAAGAGAGTCCTATTATATATACCCCAAAAAAGGGTAAAAATCAAGCAAATTATTGGTACAAACAAGCCCTTATAATAATGGTTTTACCAGGCCGGCCACCATCCTGGCTATCGCTAAAGATCCGGTTAATCCCGGAGATTCTATCCCGATCAGGTTAATTAATCCCGGACAGCCCCTGTTTTCTTCGTGCTTGATCACAAAATCCTTGAATTCTTCATTAGGACCTTGCAATTTAGGCCTGATCCCAGATGTATCAGGAGTGATCTCTGCTGTTGTAACGCCCGGGAAAAAAACCTTAACGCTATCACAAAATACTGCGGTTTTGGCCGGATTTATTTTGTAATCTATTTCCTGTACATATTCATCATCCGGGCCAAGCCGGACCGACCCACCCAGATCAGGGGTCAGATGAATGCCCAACCCGCCGCTCCTGGGTTTCGGCACCGGATAGACTAAATGATTTACCAGGGAAGCCTTGGCCGGAGCCAACCGGAAATAATCCCCTTTACAATACTTCAGCCGATATTCATCAAGTGCCAAGCCAGCCATAGCGGCTACTTTATCCGCCTGCAGTCCGGCACAATTAATAATTATTTTAGTGTCAAAAGTAAAACTTTCTTTTTCATTATCTATGACGGTGAGTTCATAGCCGCTGTTTAACTTGGTTATTTTGGTTAATTCTGTATTATAAGCGATCTGGCCACCGTCTTTTTTGAAAGAAGCAGCTAATTGTTTCATAAAACTGTGCGTATCAAAAATGCCGGTGGACGGGGAAAAAAGTCCGGCTTCAGCTTTAATATGTGGTTCCAAGGCTTGTAGTTTTGTTTTCGTTAACTGCTCCAGGTCTTTTACGCCATTTTCCCGGCCGCGCTGAAAAAGCTTGTACAGGTCCTCTTCCTCGTCCGTATTAGCGGCAACGATCAATTTGCCTAATCGCTTAAAGGGAATATTATGGCTTTGGCAAAATTCATATAATAACCGGTTGCCTTCCAGGCAGGTTTTTAGTTTCAGCGTATTAAGCGGATAATAAATACCGGCATGGAGCACCTCACTGTTCCTGGAGCTTGTTTCCTGGCCGAAAGAAGGATACTTTTCCACTATAAAAATATCTTGTTGCTGGCGGGCCAGTTCCGCCGCCACGCTAAGTCCGATTACGCCTGCGCCAATTATAGTGATGTTTACTTTTTCCATAGTTTCGGATTATACCATGATTATGGCTGCTGCGCCACTTTTTCCTTCTTTGGTTCAAACCAATGGCGGGTTTTATTGGAAAATTTAACCAGGCTGAGCATGATCGGTACTTCAGTGAGTACTCCGACCACGGTGGCCAGCGCCGCTCCGCTCTTTAAGCCAAAGAGAGAGATCGCTACGGCTACTGCCAGTTCAAAAAAATTGCTGGCTCCAATCATGGCTGCGGGAGAGGCAATAGCATGGGGCAACCGCCATTTTTTAGACCACCAATAGCCGATGAAGAAAATAAAATAGGTCTGGATAGTCAGGGGGACGGCAATAAGCAGGATATGAAGGGGATTACCGAGTATAATATTCCCCTGAAAAGCAAAAAGGATAACCAGAGTCAGCAATAATCCCATTATGGTAACCGGCTTAAGAGCCTTTAAAAATACGTGCTCAAACCACTCTGCCCCTTTTCGCTTCAATAAATATATCCGGGAAAGATATCCGCCGGTCAAAGGCACAACCACAAAAAGAATAGTTGAATAGATCAAAGTATCATAAGGGACCGTTATTTCATTAACTCCCAACAGGAATTTCACTATCGGGACAAAAGCTACCAGGATCACCAGGTCATTGACTGCAACCTGCACCAGAGTATGGGCAGGATTGCCTTTGGTCAAATAACTCCAGACAAAAACCATAGCCGTGCAAGGCGCAGCACCTAAAAGTATAGCGCCCGCGATATATTCTTTGGCTAAAACCGGGTTTATAAATGCGGCAAAAACGTATTTAAAAAATATCACGGCAAATATCGCCATAGTAAACGGTTTGATCAGCCAGTTAACTATCAAGGTTACGGCTAATCCTTTGGGCTTCTTACCAACCCTGACAATACTGGAGAAATCAATCTGCACCATCATAGGATAGATCATCAGCCAGATCAGGATTGCCACCGGGATATTCACTTGCGACAACTCCAGTTTGCTTAGGAAATTTACCCCGGCTGGGAATATTTTCCCGATGATTACCCCGGCAATTATACAAAATATAACCCAAAGAGAAAGATATCTCTCAAAAAATGGAAGCTTAGTGACACTATCAGTTTCAGTCATGGATAGAAATCTCCTTAATAAAGGCTGCTACTTTAACCTTGATCTGTTCGCGTACTTCCCTGGTCTTTTGCAGCTTTTCCTCCCAGGTACCGGTAAAACCGGCGGGATCGGCAAAACTCCAGCGAATAGTTTTGGTCACACCCGGGAAAAGAGGACATTTTTGAGCTGCCCCCTCATCACATACGGTGATCACATAGCGATACAACTTGCCTTGTTTAAAGAAATCCATTACGCTTTTAGCCTGGTTTTGGGAGATATCTATCCCGATCTCTTTCATCACCTCAATAACCAGGGGATTTAAAACTCCCGGCTCCAGGCCCGCGCTCTCAGCTAGCAGATTCTCGCCGGCCAGTTTATTAAAAAATGCCTCAGCCATCTGGCTCCGCGCGCTATTGTGAACACACACAAATAACAGCTTAGTCTTAACTTTGTCCATATCCTCCTCCTGATTTTCCAATAATATACAGTTTATTTTTCTACTAAGTATTTCTCAAATAATTCCTTGTCCCAGTTAAGCTGGGTGCCGGCTGCCTGGAGAGATGAAAGAAGGATAGCCTCCGCAACTTCCTGCTTGGTAGCACCGGCGGCTAAAGCATCCTTAATATGATGTTCTGTGCAATGCGGGCACCTGAATACCGAAGCTACTGCCAAGCGGATCAATTCCTTGGTCTTCGTGTCAAGAACTGTTCCCTCTTTTGCCGCATTCGAAAAATGCTGGTAAGCTGCTCCCAGCGGTGATTGTTTCAGGTACCACGGTGTTTCGTTAGTCATTATACGCCTCCTTATTACTATTTTTATACGCTTTAGCCTGAATAGACCAGTCTCTTGTTTATGAGTTGCGCTGATGATGAAAAATGCTGTAAATGACAGGGATAATGAACAAGGTCAGGGCCAGCGCTCCCAACATCCCACCGACCACAGTTATAGCTAACGGCCTGAGCATCTCCAGCCCTTCTCCCCAGCCAAAGACCAGTGGCAAAAGCCCAGTTATCGTGGTCAGGCTGGTCATTAAAATCGGGCGCACTCTTAGCGCCGCGCCTTCAACAACCGCGTCGTAAACTCCCAGGTGTTTTTCTGCCCGCAGATTATTGATATATTCAACCAGGACAATGGCATTGTTAACGACGATCCCCACCAGCAAAATAAGCCCCAGGAAAACAGTCGCTCCGAACGGAGTTCCGGTAACAGCCAATAAAAGGAATGCGCCGATCAGCGCCAGCGGCAAAGTAACCATAATAATTACCGGGTCGATCAGCGAATCATACTGAACCGCCATAACCACGAACAAAAGGAAAATCGCCAGCGCGATGACAATTATTAACTGCAGATTGGACTCTTTCGCCGCTTTTTCCTCACCGCCATATTCCAGGAAATATCCAGCCGGGAAGGCCAGGTCACTCAAGCGTTTCTTGATCTCATCGGTAATTTCCCCGACATTTTTGCCGACCGCGTCCCCAGTCACCGCGATCAAGCGAACTTGATCTTCCCTGTTGATCTGTACCGGCCCTTCAGATACCTCAATTCTGGCCACTTCTTTAAGTTTTAATTCAACGCCGCTGGGAGGATAAAGAATAATATCCTCAACGGCTTTTTTACTATTTATAACAAGAGGATCAGCTAACACCCTGATATCATAATCAACATTGCGTTCTTTATCCGTAAGCTGTGTGCTTACCAGGCCATCCACGGATGTTCTGATAACATCTGATACCTCTTTGGCGTTGAGACCAAAGTTGCTTAGTTTCTCCCTGTCCAAAACGATGTGTATCTCCGGCCTGGAGAAATCAACGGAAACATCAAGGTTAGCCAGGCCGGCCACGTCCTTTATCCGGCCTTGGATATCCTTGGCTATCCCAAAAAGTGTCTCCAAATTATATCCCTTAATACGCAGGTCTATATCAGAGGTGGAGGTTGTTTTGATCCCGCGCAGAGGAGTACGCATGATTTTGATCTTGGCTCCCGTAATCGGGTTATCTTTCAATTGTTTCTGCAGTTTCATGATCACGGCGCCGGTAGCAACCGGGCGCCTGGATTTTTCCATGAGCTCCACAGTTATATCTGATTCATTGGCTTTCTCGTATATGTTTCTTTTCTGCCAATATCCTCCAACCATAGAAGATACTTTTTTAACTCCTGGCAGCGTATTGATAACTCCTTCGAGTTTTTGGACAACGGCAGCGGTTTTTTCCACCGCCGATCCTACCGGAAGCTTCACCTTTATGCTTATCTTGCCGTCGTCGATTTGCGGCAAGAACTCTCGACCTAAAGAACGGGCCGCCAGAAGACTACCGATAAATAATATAATAATGCCGCTAAGCACCAGACCCTTGTGCCGCAATACCCCTTTCAGCAGGTTGGTGTATGCGCCCGTGCCTTTTTCTATGACTTTTTTGGTAAATCTATCATTATCCGCTTCTTTTTTATTTTTGAACAAATGCGCTGACAAACACGGCACCGCCGTCAAGCTCACGACCAGGGAAATGATAAACGCCACTGTCACCGTTACCACCATATCGCGGAAGAGCAATGAAGCTATGCCCTTAATAAAAAAGAACGGAACAATAGCCGCCAGATTGGTCAAGGTGGAAGCGATAAGCGCATTGGTCACCTCACGGCTGCCGATATGCGCCGCCTCCAGGGGATTTGCCGCCTCGCTCTGATGCCTGGTGATATTTTCCAGCATGACGATAGCGTTATCCACCAGCATGCCTACGGCCAGCACGAGACCGCCAAGTGAAAACATATTTAAAGTAACATTCGAGAGCCCCATAAGGATGAAGGTGCCTAAAATGCTTACCGGTATGGCTATAGCTATGACCAGCGTGCGTTTTAGGTTATGCAGGAAAAACCAGATCGTCAGCATCGCCAGGAGACCGCCGATAACCGCGGATGATCCGACATTTTTGACGGAATTTTCTATGTAGTATGATTGGCTGGACGCCACCGCGTAGTTGACATCATCCGGAATGATTTTTTTCCTGACCAATTCCTGGGCGCGCCTGTTTATCCGGGAAACAACCTCAACGGTGTTGGCATTGGGCTGTTTCAGAAAGCTTAAGGTAACACAGGGCTGGCCGTTAAAACGAGTCCGCACCCTTTGTTCTTCATAAGAATCCACTACTTGCGCCACATCCCTGATCTTGATAAACCGGCCTTCGCGGTTGGCAATTATGATATCGCCTATTTCCGCAGTGTCTTTTAATTTCGCCAAAAGCCGGACACTATATTCTTTCTGCGTATCGGAAATTCTGCCGGCAGGCAGTTCAATATTTTCCGCCCGCAGCAGATTTAATATTTTTTCTGTTGAAAGCTCATACTTCTGGACTTTCGCCTGGTCAAAGAGGACCTGGATCTCGCGCACCCGGCCACCGGAAGTCACTACCGCTCCTAAGCCGGGAATACCAAGGAAATAGTTGCTCAAGTCATTCTCCGCCCAGTCGCGCAAAGAGCGTTCATCTTTGGTCCCGGAGGAAAGGGCTATATCAAGAACCGGAAGCTGGGACGGATCAGCCTTAAAAATTTTCGGCTCGTCAGCCTCCGGGGGCAGTGCATTCCTTACCAGATCGAGCTTGGACCGGGTATCAGCCAGCGCTACATCCATATTTTTACCATATTCAAAATAGACCTCCAGGGAAGCATTGCCTTCGATGGCAGAGGAAATAACCTGTATGGCGTCCTCGGTTGTGGCGACACTGGCCTCAACCTTCTTTAATATGTTCTCCTCTATTTCCTCCGGGCTTGCCCCTTTCCAGTCAATAACAATTCGCACCATTGGATAGGTAACTTGCGGCAGCAGATCCACCGACAGTCCCTTAACGAAGAAAAAGCCGAGCACAACAACCATCAGCGTAAGGACCAGGACACCAACCGGCCTTTTTATGGAAATATCACTTAAGTTCATAACTTCTCCCTCTTAATTTTTCAATATCCGCCTTAGCCAGACGCAGGTCGAGGATAGATAAAGCATAATTGGCCTGTGCTTGCGCAAATGCTTTTTGCGCGTCCAGGAGCTCAATGCTGGTCGCCGAAGCATCGCGGTAGCGGTTAGTAAATAAATCCAGGCTCCTCTGCGCCTGCTCAAAACTTGTCCGGGCTATCTCAGATCTGTTGGCCGCAGTTTCATATTTCAAGCGTGCTGATTCCAGTTCCAGGCTAATCTGCCAGCCAAGCAATTTCTCATACGACCGTAATTCTTCTTTATGCGCTTGTGCCTGCTTGACGTCTGCTTTGGTCTTACCCCAATCCCAAAGATTAAGATCAACCGCTACCCCGGCAATCCAGTCTGTTTTTCTTTCTGACCAGCGTCCCCATTCGTAGCCATAGCTGTACCGGGCAGTTACCCGTGGATAGAAACTGCTCCTGGCGATCTTAACCAATTCAGCGGCTTCCTTTATTTCTTCAGATAATTTCAACACTTCATAGTTATCAACTATCGGCGCCGTCTCTCCGCTGGAGAAAAGATCGTTTCTTAGGTCTTGAACTTCTATTGAATCATTCGACTCCAATCCCATGGTATTAAGAAGGGTCTTTTGCGCTATTTTCAGGCTACCTTGTGCAGTGATCAATTCCTGCCTTATTTCATTCAACTGCACCTCTAAACGCAAAAGGGTTTCCTCCCTTGGCAGCTTGGTCCTTTTATGCAGATCCAGCGCCGTGTCATAGGAGCTTTGCGCGTATTTTAGGAGATCTTCTTTGTTCTTTAATATGTCGCGGCTAAATAAAAGTTTATAATAGGCGGCTTTAACGTCAAAAATAACCTCTTCTTTGGCCGCCAGATACCCATGCTCCGCCGCTTTTATGGCGTAGCGAGCGGCATTTTTTTGCGCCGTGATCTTCCCTCCGGCATAAAGCGGCTGGGTAACCACAATGTCCGCCTGATAATCATTGTTGGAATCGCCTAAATAACGTTGTTTAGCCAGCGGCACAACCGACAACCGGTCGTAACTGGCTACTGCCCCAACCTGAGGCAAGTCTCCAGCGGTAATGGCCTGTAGTTTTTGCTTTTTCTGGTCAGTCTGGTACCCATAGATGATTATTTTAGGATGTGTTTTCAAGGCCAGTGATATACAGTCTTCCAGTGATAAGGCTTTAGGCTTAAAGTTAGCTTCTTGCGCCGGCAATTTCCCGGTAGTGATCACAAAAATAAAAAAAACCAGGAAAAATACTTTTATGTGCCTATCCATTTTAAACTCCTCAGGAAAAAATAAGATAAATTCCGGCTATGATTACCAGTACTCCGCAGATTTTCTTCATGATCAGCGTACCCTTTGATCGTTCGGTCCAATTGAGATATGTCTGGACCATTTCACTAAAAGTCCCGGCCAGAATAATTACTAAAATATGCCCGATCGCATAAGCCATGATCAGGGTTATGGCCAGGAAAAGATTATTAGCCGC
>DJVG01000049.1:0-20335 GCA_002441095.1 Elusimicrobia bacterium UBA6262 | reverse complement strand
TTTACCCAATAAAGGTAAAGTAATGATATCCAGCAAGTGCAAACCTACCAGGAAGAAGATGATCGCTACAAAGTAATTTCCCCAGGTTCCGACATCACCCACGATCCGGCCAAGCATACCAGTAATAATCCCGATCAGGGCAATGGTAATAAGAATACCAGACGAAAACATGGTAGAGAGCAGGAAAGCTCTTTTTGTTGAAATTCGTCCTTGTTCATCAATAAACCCGATAATTAGGGGAATACTGGCCAAATGACAGGGGCTCAAGAGTATGCTGAGTATCCCCCAGATAAAAGAAGCCGCTATGGCAATGAGAGGATTGGCATAAAGAGCATTGCTCAACCAGGTAAAGAGGCTAACCAGCATTATTTCACTCCTTGCTGTTTCAGCACTTTCACCAATTCCTCTTTTGGGAAAAATCCGACATGCCGGAAATATTCTTTGCCCTCTTTATCCAGAAAAACCTGGGTCGGGATAGCGCGTATTTGATATTTTTCACCAAAAGGCCTGCCGGCTTCAGTCCACACATCATAAAAAACTACTTCTACCTGTCCTTTATACTCTTTCTTAATATCTTCCATGATCGGCTGCATCATTTTACAGGGGACACATTTAACCGAACCAAGCTCGATAAAAGTAACTTTGATGGCACTCTTTTTCTGTGCCGGCGATTCTTGCTTGGTTTCTTGCTTAGTTTCCTGCTTGGTTTCTTGCTTAGTTTCTTGCTTAGTTTCCTGCTTGGTTACTGCTACTTCTTTTTCCTGGGCAGTCAACTCTACCTGTTTTGTCCCGTTAACCCTAAACAAGCTAAAAATAATCGCTCCGGCAATAAAGATCCCTGCTATTTTCAAATATTTCATGGCCAATGCTCCTTTAAATAAGTTAGGTTCCACTTCGTTCCGCTAACTATACTATAATTTATCCGCAGCAACATCCTGATCCTGGGGCGCAATTACCAGTATCAGCGTTCTGGTGTGTTTTCATGATCTTAGCGCATATATCTTTCACCGCTTCTGCGGTGACCGGTGTTTTCCCTTTGGCCAGTCCCATTTCTGTCAAGACAAAGGAGCTCGGTTTGACCCCTACGCATTCGAGTGTTTTCCTGGCACAAGCAACAGGGCAACCGTCAATGGTAATATTTTCGTCTGCTCCTTTAGCCGACTCAATAAAACCGGGAATACGCGCGCCAACTCCGGCCAGGCACGTCATTTTGCCAAAATTATCCCGACTAAGCTTGCGCGCGGCATTGTCAGCTATTTCTCCCACGTCAGCACACCCGGAACAAGGATAAATAAGTTTTGTTCCTCCACTACAGCAATCAGTCATTTTTATTCTCCTATCAATTCTATATTATATAACCTTCGGCTTGACACCCGAAACCCTGACACTGGTGATCGCGGTCATAAGATCATCTGCCCCGCCAACCACATTTTCCACTGCTGACGCAGGCTCATCTGCTATTTGTACCTTGCTGAAACCGCTGGCTCTGATCATGCCTAAATACTCTTTTTTCAATACTGCCCCGGCAATACAAGCGACATGAGCTTCAACAGAATTTTTAAGGTCAGCGGACAATTCTTTGAGCAGGACCATATCAGATACCATGATCCGTCCTCCCGGCTTCAAGACCCGAAAGATTTCCTGAAATACCTGTTCTTTATCAGGAGACAGGTTTATAACACAATTGGATATGACCACATCTACTGAATTATCATCCACTGGCAGGTGTTCGATCTCTCCCAGCCTGAATTCTACGTTACGGTAATTCCCTTTTTCTGCGTTTTTTTGCGCTTTCCCGATCATTTCCGGCGTCATATCAACACCAATCACCCGGCCCTTTTCTCCTACCTTGCGGGCAGCTAAAAAACAGTCTATGCCGGCGCCGGAACCAAGGTCAAGAACTGTTTCGCCTTTCTGCAAAGAAGCAAAAGCCGTAGGATTGCCGCACCCCAAGCCAAGATTGGCGTCCTGGGGAATAGCTGCCAGGTCTTCAGCATTATAGCCAAGTTTCTGGCTGGCCTCCTGTGCCGAAGGCGAGTCGCCACAGCATGAACCTGAACAACTACAGCCGCACGATCCATTAGTCGCGGCAATTTTGCCATAACTTTCTTTTACCTGTTTTTTAATATCCTTTTTCTTTTCCATTGTATCTCCTTATTTTGTCGGATTTTCTAAAAGCCACTTTTTTATCTCTTCCTTGGAAGGGATCCTGCCGGCCACTACTACTTTGCCGTCGATGGCCAAGGCAGGAGTGATCATCACGCCATAATTCATGATATCATTGATCTGGACCACCTTCACGATCTCAAATGATAGCCCCAATTCTGTTGCCGTTTCTTGCGCTAACTCAGTTAGTTTCTTGCATTTCGGACATCCTGTGCCAAGAATTTCAAGTTTCATAAAACCCTCCATCATTATATTAGTACTGCTTCCCCTGAACTGCCAGGATCACCATATCGGTCTTTGCTGAAATGCTTCTTGCTTCTGCCTCTTTAGGGACAATAACGCTGATACCAGTTTTAAGTTCTTCTCTTTTACCGTCAACGATAATTTCGCCGCCGCCTTGAATGATAAAAAACAAGACATCGTTTCCCATTTTACACGGAGGGATCACCTGCCCGGTTTTCAGGCAAACTACCTGCGCTTTAATGTCACCTGCTTCATAAAAAATGTCTTTGTAAGGCCCGTTCTCCGAATACTTAATTAGATCTTTAATATCTACCTTATGCATATATCCTCCATATTACGGTTGCTGTAATTCAAATTGCTTATTCTTAAGATCTGCTTCCATGAGTGCGGCAATCAGGATAAAAACCGGTAGAGTAATAAGGGAGCGCAGAAGTGAGAATTTTAACCCCAGGAAACCTATCTCAAAGGCCAGCATGGGTATTTTAAGCGTGGAAAACGCACCCAGGTAAATAAAAATATTTCGGATACTGCTGCCCTTCTTCCAGAGCAGGTACGCCACAGGAAAAGCGCCATAGAGGGGCCCAGCCTGTAACATGGCTAGCAAAATGACCCATAATGTTCCTTTGATCCCGGTATCCTTGCCAATATGTTTCACTACCTTTTCTTTCGGGAACCAGACATCAAAAAGCCCGATGAGAATGAACATCATTGGCAGGAAGGTGATCATTTCAGTGAAGAATATCGTAAAATTGTAGCCTATTTCTTTGCCGACAGATAATTGGAAAAAATACGAACACACCACAAAAAGAATGAAGCCTATAAAAAATATATACTTTTTCATAAACATATCCCTATCAGCAAACCTATGAGCACTGCCCCAATGAAACTCAAGGCATTTCTCAGTAAAGCCACCCGCATACCAAAATATTTTGCTTCCAGCGGCAGAGTCAATATACCAACCATCATTAAGGTAGTTATAAAAACAGCTAAGACCTGGTAGCTGACTCCATTTTTCAGCAAAATCCCACCTAAAGGGAAAGCAATGAATCCCGGGATCAGGGAAATAGAACCGAGCATGGCAGCAACAGCCATACCCAGCCAGCCTGAATCATGGCCAAGCCATTTTATTAAGGTCTCCTTTGGCAAAAGATAAAGCACAATACTCACTAATGCTAATATATTAAGGAGAGCCGGCAACAGGCTTAAAAACATTTTCAGCCCTTTTTTAATTCCCAGCCAGGTTTTTTGGCAGTCTGCCATTAAAGAGGCTATAATAGTTATTCCTGTTATTATTAATAGGATATTCATCAGTCTCTTATCTAACCAGCCAGCCGAAAAACATACCAGTCATGGTTGACATAATAACTACTAAAACCACATAAACTGCTGTCTTTTTCGTACCCATTACACTCCTCAATACCAGCATGCTCGGCAGGCTCAAGGCAGGACCTGCCAGAAGGAGCGCCAAAGCAGGCCCCTTGCCCATTCCGGAACCGATAAGCCCTTGTAAAATAGGCACTTCTGTAAGAGTGGCAAAATACATAAAGGCGGCTACGATGGAGGCAAAGAAATTTGCCCACAGGGAATTTCCCCCTACCAATGTTGTAACATAAGAGCCGGGGATGATCCCCTCATGACCGACCCGCCCCAAAAGGAAACCAGACACTAGCACCCCGCCTAAAAGGAGGGGCAATATTTGCAAGGCGAAACCCCAGGTAGCTGAGGTCCAGTCTTTTAATTCATCCTTTTTGAACCATTTAAAAAGAATAACCGCCAAACTAGCCAGGGCAAGACCGGCGATCCACCATTTATATTGATAGATCAAGGACCAGATACTTTGATCCCCAGACAGTGGCTTACCCCAATTAGCAAAAACAAGGAAGACAACCATTGATCCAAAATAAAGAACTGTTTTACCTAAAGAACGAGTTTCTTTTACTTCGCCCACATTAAAATCGCCCTTTTCATGGCGCGCATGCTCTTCTTTTAAGAAAATTAAATGCATTAACAATCCTATCACAATACTAAACAGTACCGCGCCTACGGCTCTGGCTAAGCCAAGCTGCCAGCCAAGAATACGCGCAGTCAGGATGATCGCCAGCACATTTATCGCTGGTCCTGAATAAAGGAAAGCGATAGCCGGCCCAAGCCCGGCGCCCCGTTTGTATATACCGGAAAATAGAGGAAGAACTGTGCAGGAACAAACCGCCAGGATCGTCCCGGATACAGAGGCTACACTATAAGAAAGGAACTTATTGGCTTTCGCCCCGAAATACTTCATTACCGCAGCCTGGCTGACAAAAACCGAGATAGCCCCGGCAATAAAAAAAGCCGGTATCAGGCACAAAAGCACATGTTCACGGGCATACCATTTAACCAGGGCCAGAGCTTCAAATACAGCATTGGTAAAGCGGCTATTTTCAACAGGTAAATAGTACACTATTAAAAAAGCACCGATCATCAGTAGTAATTTAGTCCTGTTTTTCATTTATTACCCTTTTTCCTGCAGCAATACAGCTTTTGACGGCTGGCTTTTTTCGCTGCCACTAAGTCCCGGGTGATCCTATCATCATTGTTCAGCCAATTTTCCAGGCTTAATAGTAGTTTTTTTGAGTATCTATTCTGCGGCTTTAATTGGTAATTTGTCCATAATCCATCCTGCCAGTCTTCAATGATCCCGGCATCTTTCAAGATCTTCAAGTGCTTAGAGACACTCGGCTGGGACAACCCCAGCACTTCCCTGATCTCGCATACGCACATTGCCCGTTGCTGCAGCATCTTCAATATCCGCAAACGATTTTTGTCAGCCAGGGCCTTGATCACTCTTTCCAAGTCTCTTAACATTGCCTCCTCCATATAACTAAATAACTATATGGCAATATAATAGCAAACTAATAAAGAGCTGTCAAGTAAAAACAGCCCTTCTTATTAGGCGTGTGCTTGTTCCAGCTCCCTGATCATTAGCTGATATTTATCATGGATCAAGATCTGGTCAAATTCCCCAAAAGAGATTAACATATTTTCCTGTTCGGCGGGAGAAAGATATTTCATTACTGGCAGGAAAAAACGCTGGTCTTCCTTTTCGATATGACGCGGATAAAAAATGGTCAATTCATCCATGGCTTCCATAATTGCCGGGATAGAATCAACATTCCCTTCACTATAGCGGATCTTGGCCAGCTGCAGGCTATTTACGACCCCCCTGATATACTTATGCTCAGCCAGCAGTTCTTTAAGGATCTGGCGGTGCTCGGGAATCAGGGGTTTTTTATCCAGTCCCCGGAACAAGATCTCCTCTTCTTTCCCGTGATGGCATTTTTCAGCGTATATCTTGATAAAATCAAGGATTTTTTCAAGAATGTCTATATCTGCCTGCCGTTCCTGCCTGATCTTTTCCAATTCCACGGACATAAAAGTGATCAGCTTTTCTATCAGCCGGTGTTCCTTCATCAATGGACCTATAGGCTGCATTTATCCTCCTCTAAAAAACTAAAATCCCAGGACTTCATTTACAAAAATGACAGTAATTCTCCCGGGTTGCGCTTCTCTGGTAACGACCAATATTTTATTGACAAAACTTCCAGAGACACCATAAGCTTTTTTAGCGCGCTCACTTTCCAGCGGTAGGCAATATTCATAGATCCGGTTGAAAGCTTCTTCCTTGCCCTGAACTATCTTTTGCATACCAATAACCCAGATAACATGGTTCGAGCCGTATGCATACGCCGGTAGTTGGCTGCCGGTATTGGAGGCTATGAAAACATCTCCTGTCTCGGTTACCGCGTGCACACTGCCAATAACCCATTTTGGGGCAGCACCAAGTCTCTTCTTTTCTAGTTCCTGCCCAGCGTTTTCCATAGCTGCTAATTTATTCCGAACCGAACTGAATCTGCCGGAATCATTGATCTCTCCGACTATATTTATTGATCCTAAGGTCCGGGACGTCATGGTCATCACTTCTGTCCCCATGGGCAGCAATTCAAGTACTTTTCCTCTGGCTTGATCCTTATTATCTACTACATAACATTCTATCCCATTCGTTTTTAAGGCTTCCCTGGCCTTGGCAACAGATGCTTTACTGGCTAATTCATTCCACTTCTTCATACTTATCCTTTTCTTTTTCTATTCTACTGCTATTTCCAAAGCGCTCTCCCAAAGGCCATGAATATTGCAGTAAGCGCTGGCCAGTATCGTCCCGGATTTATCTGTTTTAAAGCTCAAACTACCTTCGGAGTGAGTATAAACTGAACTTGTATCCGGCCCCTGGACAGATTCCCCATGGCTGGTAAAAACAAATTGGCCTATTTGGTAAGGGAATTTTTCGTTATCCGGGTGGAAATATACCTCTATCCAACGGATATGATGCTCTGTTTTATTCGGATGAGGCAACTCCTTACCAACAGTGACCAGAACTTTGAAAAACTCACCTTTTTTCACCGTCTTTGGAGCCTCGATCACCGGGACATGTTTCTCTGTTTTCCAGTCCGCGCTCTGGAATAAGTCTTTTACCAGGTTCATAATCTTCCTCCTCAATCCCCTATTTACCTAATAACAGGGACAATTCCGTCACATGTTCCTGTTCATCAATAATAATATGCCTGAGCTCATGCTCCAGGGTTTCAAATTCATATGGCAGGTCTGCCTTGTTTTCGAATACTTTCTGGTAGATTTGCTTATAGAAATCAATGGCTTCTTTTTCCCCTTTCAGGTTAATTTCCAAAATAGCTTGTATTTCTCCGGCCTGATGGGTTGGGGCCATACTCATCACTGGCTCCCCGCCTAAAAAGCTGCCTATTAAATTACGGAATTTATCTTCATGCTTCCCTTCATCACCAGCTATTTCTTTTAACCGCTCAATTATCTTTTCCGCGTTCAAGCCCTTGACCATTTCTGCGTGCGCCAGGTATTGTATCCTGGCGGCATGCTCCAATTCCAATGCTTTATTCAGCATTTTTATCAGGTCTTCTTTAATTTTGACCATTGACATACCTTCTTTCGCTCTAATTTAGTTTACCAGGAAATATTAACAAGCTTATAGCCGACATAATACTGGATGCTGCCAGCGTTACTGGAATCATTTCCAAGCACTACTATGGTTACCTTATCAGTAAAATCACTAATCCTCCCTCTCAATACGGCCGAACTTCTCATGGCTATACTTTTTTGTTCCCGGTCTATTTTCTCCCGGTGGATCAATCCATCCAAAAATTCATCAGTTGGAGTTGCTGTTCCTGGCTTATAACCGAACCCGGCAGGGAAAGGACCTTGCACAGTCCCCGGTGCTGAAGGCTGGGACGTAGTAACCGGGGTAAAAACCGGAGTGATCGGTTCGCCAATATGCTTCTGAAAATCCCCAGGATCATTGGAATTGTAGCCAGCTGGGTATCCTCCTACTATATCTCCGATATTGGCGGCATAGCTTGCTACGCTGAACAAACATAATAATAGGCTTAATAAAATCGCTGTTCTTTTCATTGTCTCTTCCTCCTTTTTCAGATTTTACTTCATTTTCTCGGTAAGCCATAACTTGACCCGAGAACCTTCCTGAATAGCCATTTCAATATCGGCAAATCTTAAAGCTTTGGCCTTGCGATAGACTTGTAATACTTCTTTTTCGTCTTGTGCTGTTATTTCCATATACACCTCCTTTACTTTAGTTTTGCTGCTCCCTTATCGGGCCTGACTTATGTTCTATTTTGTAAGGCCAAGTTGATCAGGCTGATCATTTCCGCAGGAAGGAAGGGTTTTTTTATGCATTGCTGTATACCACACAACTGCATCAATAAAAAATGCTCGGTTTTAGTAAAAAACCCGGACATGGCAATAATTGGCCTGCGGGATAATTCTGTGGCATGCTTGAGTTCATCGGCCACCTGGAAACCACTTTTCCCCGGCATCTTCAGGTCTAATAAGATCAAATCAGGGTTTTCCTTTTTAACCACCTCCCTCGCCAGGAGCGAGTCTTTAACTCCCACAGCAATAAAACCGTTGGATTCGATGATCTCTTTTAGCTCCTCCAAAAAAATTTCATCATCATCAATTATTAATATTTTCTTTTTCATATATTCCTCTGGTATCAACCTTTAATTTCAATAGTAAGTATACTTCTTTTCAAATAAATTGTTAATTGGCCTGTTCCCCTATTTACTGACTTATTTCTACCAATAAAAACCCCCCGCTATTTTGTTTGATCAGCCAAAACAGCAGGGGTTATTTTAGGTTTGTCTTTCTTTTTTATTGAGTCTTACAAATATTTTAATTTTTCTAATAACACCTCAATATCAAACGGCTTATTCATGACTCCGGCAACCAGATCTAAGAGGTTTTCTTCCTTTAAGTATTTTTCCAGTTGGGGCCTGCCGGAAACCATGAAAATCGCTAATTCCGGCTTCTTGCTCTTGATTCTCCTAAGCACATCACCCCCGTTTTCGCCGGGTAATTTATAATCAAGGATCACGATCTCATACGATTTTTGTTCAATCTTCATTTCTCCACTCTTGCCGTTATAGGCCAAATCCACCAGATACCCCTGATCTTGCAGGATCTGGGATAATTCCTCACATAATTCTGTGTCATCATCAATGATCAGGATATTCTTGGTCATTAGCTGTGATCCTCTTTGGCAGGTCAATAGTGATAGTTGTGCCCACGCCTTCTGTGCTGTCTATAGAAATAGCCCCTTTATGCACATGAACGATCTGGTTACAAACACTCAAGCCCAAACCAGTCCCCTTAGACTTAGTTGTAAAAAATGGCTCGTGCGCTTTTTTCAGGATAGCCGGGTCCATACCAATCCCATTATCTTTTATAAAAACAGTGCTTATCCCCTCCCGGTTCGGGGTTATCCCTATTTCTATTTGTCCCTCAATTTTGTTCATAGCGTCATAAGCATTATTCAATATATTACTAAATAGTTCCTTCATCAGCAAGGGATCTGCTTCTATATTTGATTTTTTTAAGGTTTCGACATTTATAGTGACCACCACGGACTTTTTGCTAAAACGTTCTTTGGCCAGATTAACGCATTCTTCCAGGATTTCACCCAGGTTAGAGAGCTCATAGTGGGGTGTTTTTAAGCGTGAATAGAAAAGTAAATTGTTTATAATTTGGTTACTTTCAGTTATTTTCTTTTCTATATTATCCAGATGCTTATCCAGGAACGGATTTTGGGCTTTTTTCCTGATATTATAAGAAGCCATCCGCATGGCTGCCAGGGGATTGCGCAATTCATGCGCCACGGTGGCGGCCAGCACCCCGATATCAGAGAGACGTTTAGCATCGGCTAATTCCTTCTTGGCTTCCTCCATTGTTTCCGCCATGACCAGCTTGTGAATCCCCTCTCCGACCAAAGGAGTCAGGGACTCTATAAGTTCTACCTGTTTAGCGCTGACTGCGCCGGCTCTTTCATCAGCCAAATGGATCGCGCCATAGGTATTTTCGTTATATTTGATGGGAATGATTACGACCGTAGCATAACCTTGCTCCACGCATACTCCGCGGAACCGGCTTTTTTCCTGCTCAGAAAGGTGAGAGACAAAAGACAGGGTATTCGCACAGCAGAAAGAACCGCCGCTGGTCATAGCCGGCTTATCCTGCGGTTCCGGCATACCGGCAATCACCCGGATACAGGCACAGTGATCCCGCGACAGCGCCAGCCAGTTCTCTGTCTCCCAAAATTTCTGACTAAAACCAGTATGTGATTCATAAGGTATCTCTCCTTTATCATTAATTACCCTGATGCCGGCGCAGCGGCAGCCAGTCAGGTCACGCAATAATGCTACTACCCCATCCAGGTATTTCTTGCGGGACGAGGTTTGGTTAAGTAACCTCAGTAATTCATTATTGGTTTTTATCCGGCGTTCTTTGTCCTGCAATTCTATCATATCTAAATGTAATTGCTCGTTGGCTTCGGCCAGTTCCGCGGTTCTTTTGATTACCAGTTGTTCCAGTTCTTCCCTGGCTTGTTTCAAGATAGTCTCGGCTTCTTTTCTTTTGGTAATTTCCATCCCATATATGCGCCAGGATCGCTTTTGGCCTATATTTATATAAGTGATGGCCTGGAGATAATAAGCGTCTTTTACTTTAACTTCCCGGGTAATGGGCCCGGTTGTTTTTTGCGCGGTGAATTCAGCGGCGACGGATTCGAGTCCTTCAACATAGGGATGGAGCGGAGCATTTTCTGCCAAGCCTGGGAAGATACTCATGGCCGCCGGGTTAAGATAAATAATTTTCCCGGACATGTCTATTTCGCAAACCGGATTGGGATTCAGCTGCGGGAAAGAAGCAACTTCCGCGATCTTTTCTTTCTCGCGGCGCAGTTGTTCTTCACTGCGCTTCAAGTCACGGAATATTAACTGGTATGGCTTGGCAAGACCTATCTCAATAGTTGCCTTGTAGAGGAAATAAAACCCGGCCAATTCAAAAAAATGGCCAATTTCATTAGCCAGCCCATAGACACTAATGTAAGTAGTGAAAAATAACTCGGAAATGGCAAAAGAAACTACGCAGTACATTAGCCACTTCCGAACTTCCGGATCAAAAGACGGGCGGTTTTTGGCCAGCATAGCCAGGGCTGACAGAAAAATCAAAACAATAATATATTCACTGACTATTTTAAAAGTGGTCAATCCTATGCCTTCAATATAACAAACCGGGAACAATCCCCAGTAGAATATAGCCCCCAGTAAAAAGAATACAACCAAGCCATAGGCGGCTAAGAGCCGGCCCATATTTAAACTGCGCTTCAGCATCAATGGAGCCAGCACAAAGGAAAGCCCCAGCAGATACCTGGATAAGATCCAGAGCTGAGTAGCTAAATTAGCGCCAGGATCGCTAAAAACACCCATACCTTTGTAAGCCAGGGCATGCAGCAGAAGAACAAACCCAATAAATAAGGACGTTACCCCCAGGAAAATAAAATAATTATTTTGCAGGAACTTCCGGGAATTCCAGACAATGATAAAAACACTGCCAGCAACAATTACCGCGAATATTTCTACCAGGCTATGAAACAATAAATAATTATACCGGCTGATCACGGATAGGCTGATAACGATAGCGCCGATAGTGAATATCATCTCCCATCTGGGCATGGCTGGCCGGACAATTGGTTCTTTTTGTACCATTTTATTTCCCTTTACGTTTATGCTTACCTTTCCTGCGGTAAGCGCTGGGAGTAGATTTAGCCAGCTTCTTGAATTGCCGGATAAAGGACTCTGTGTTTTCATAACCTAGCCGGTCCGAGATCTGGTTCACATTATACCCTGTCTCAATCAGCAGGTTCTTGGCTTGCGCCATTTTCACGGATAATTTATAGTCATTGAATCCCCGCTTGGTTTGTTCCTTGAAAACACGGCTCAGGTATTTGGGGCTTAGGCATACTGCGGCCGCAGCATCTTCCAGAGTCACCTTTTTAAAGCAATTTCTTTCGATAAAATATTTAACCCGCTCTATTTTATCCGTAATATCACTGGCCGCGAAATCAGGCAAGCCTTTTTTACTATCCAAGACCTTATCGATCATTTCCCTGGTAGCCTCGATATCGAGAGGTTTCTCCAGGTAATTGTCAGCTTGATTACGGAAAGCCTCAATAGCAGTGTCCTTAGTACTATACCCGGTAGAGATGATAATTCCTATTTCCGGAGCCATTTCTTTGATCCTGCTTAATACTTCTAATCCATTCATACCCGGCATTTTGACATCCAGTATCACCAGGTCGATCTCATTTGGTTTTTTTAAGAGCTCCAAAGCTTCTTTCCCGTTACCCGCTTCCATAAACTCAAATCCATCAAAATACTCCCTGAATTCTTCCCGGAATTCCGGATCATCATCTACGAGCAATATTGTATTCGGCATATATTCTCCCCTAAACAGTAATAGCCGGGAACTAGTTCCCAGCTATTAATATATTCTTTTAGTAGAAAATAGTCAATCCACTATTTCCACTTAATATTGACTTTAATCCACTTTACTGTTCAATCCGTGCTTACCTTCTATCTTTGGCTCAAGCTGGCCTTTAATTGTTTCTCCACCTCCAGCCAGTCTGCCAGCCAGTTGTTTAATTTATCGGCGATCTTACAACTTGAGTTATGACATTTCTTCTGGTAGTCCTTATACGCCGCTCGCCAAATGGCATTAGTCAGAACCTGCGGATCTAAAGCTCCTTGCTGCTGCTTTTTCATTGGGCTCACCTCTCTTTCTTGTTTGCCATAGTGCTTTATACTCTTACTATTCTTTTTTAACTTAATGATCAAGAAAAGTAAATTGGCTCTTTCCGCTTTCTCTTGACTATTTTCTACCAAATAAAAAAACCTGCATTTCTGCAGGTTTATATTCTCTTTGATTTAATTTTGTTATTAATATCATTTTTTTAATACTTTTGCTAAACCATAGCCCAGGCCAAAAACTATCAGTGTTCCAGTGACTCCGGCTACAGCAGTAGCAACTTTTTCATTATGGATTCCCGGGAAAGTATAATCAGGGATAGGAGAAGCCACTAGCGGCTCACCTTCACCCTTTTCCAGAAAACCCTTATCTTCAGCTACCCGCTCCAGGCCATCAGGATGCGGGGAAGCAAAAGGAGAAAGAACAATAGCTACCAGTAAAGCTATGCCTAAACTGATCAATATCTCTTTTTTATTCATGGTTCACCGCCACTACCATTGGAGCATAAATCAGATCTGACCTTACCTTCAGGACATAGCTCAATACCAGAAAAGTAATAATCGCTTCTCCGATCCCGATCACAGCATGTACCCCAGCCATAGCCGGTAATACTACTTTCAATGGGATAGTCCCGGAAAAAGACAGTTCAAAAGAACAAAAAACAGCTGCCAACATTACGGAAAACCAGCTGGCTGTAGTTATCCCTATTTTCTTACCTAGTATGCCAGGCAATATGGAGTTTAACAGTTTATATATTAAATATCCTCCGCCAGTACCAATTAGTGACATATTTACAATATTTGCGCCTAAAGCCGTTAACCCGCCATCCTGGAAAATAAGACATTGCGCGCTTAAGACTACGGCAATAACCAGACTGCCGGCATAGGGTCCAAGCAAGACTGCTGCCAGTAATCCACCCAGCAAGTGACCGGATGTCCCGCCCGCTATCGGGAAGTTCACCATTTGCGCGGCAAAGATGAAAGCACTCATCACTCCCATCAGTGGAATAGTTTTGTCATTTAGTATTGACCTGGTTTTTTTCAGGCAATAAGCAATCCAGCCAATAGCCATGCCCCAGGTCGGTAACCAAACATTGGGGGCTAAAAATCCGTCAGGTATATGCATTATGCTCTCCTAAAAGCCAAAAACTGCCGTTAAAACAAGAGTATTATTTTTGTCAATATTAGTCCCGGATAAGGTTCTTTGCCAGGCTATTAAGGTCTGTATTTTTTCATTGGACCAGCCAATCCCGGGAGCCATGAGCATATATTCTGAGTTTGTGTCTATGGCGAAAACACCATTCCACTCGGTTTCTCCTTGTTTAAAACCATTAAATTCCAGCATCAGGTTGAATCCTTTAGGTAGAAAATACTCTACTCCAAAATCGTAGTTTACATAATTCGCATAACGAGTGCTAATATCATCAACGGTAACTTTGCTGGGCCTAGAATAGAGAAAATCAAAATGCACCATCACTGGTTTTATTTTTTTGGTAAGGACTACGCCAATCCCCGGGTCATAGGAACCAGTTCCCATAATGTCTGTACCGTATTTATCTGCTTCCCCATGCTGGTATTTCCCTGTAGGTAGTTTTAGCTGCAATAACCAGGTCACATGCGGGATGCTCTCTGTTTCTTCAATGGCACAATAGCGGGCAAATAAATAAGTATCAGCCAGGCCTGAGCTGGTGGCCTCATCAAGCTCTTCGTCATCATCATTCTGTTCTCTGGCATAATTTTGCTGGTAGGCCATCTGGACAGCTGCTTCCCAACGGTCTGACAGGCCATATTGTATAAATAAAAGCTGCTGTTTTTGCCGGTATTTGATCCCATCAGGCCAGTCAAAATAGTCACCCTGTCCAAAAAAATAACCTTTAGACTGCGAAAAATACAATAAAGGCTGGATATATAATACCCCTTTCCCGCAAACCGGTGCTGCCCAAGTAGTAATTGGACCGGCAGAGACCGGCTCCCATTCTTCTGTATTGCCTGCTTCTGCAGCTATCATTACTCTGCTGATTAACAACAGCCCGGTTATTAGCCAGATTAGATTAATTTTTTTCATCTCTCCCCCATTTATCAGGTTTTGAATATAGTTCATTCTATCACAAAAGATATTTACCCTCAACTTTTTTGTGTATTTATTCCTCGTGTTATATTATACTATAGGAAGAAAGGGGGCTTTTATGAATAAACTATGGTTAGTGTTAACAGTAGTAATGTTTTATAGCGGCATAGCTTTGGCGCACCCGCCCACAGCGATCCAGGTAAAGGCTATTGACGCCACTCAGATAGAAGTGACTGTACTGCATGGGACGAATAATCCTGAGGCTCATTATATTGAAGAGATCGTTATTTATGTGAACGGAATAAAAATGATCGCCCAGAACTTTAAAGCCCAACAGGGCAACACTCTCCAAAAAGCGGTTTACAACCTGCCGGAATTGATCAAAAATCCTAAAGCGGTCATTAAAGTGTATGCTGATTGCAGCAAAGGCGGAGACAAGACTAAAGAATTTATTCTGGGGAAATAACTTTTTTGCAGGATTAAGACCAAATACCTAATATCCCTCCCATTAAGACCAGGGAGGCCAGGTAATGGCCAAGATCAATCAGATATGCGAGCACTGACTTGCGTTCCCATAAAACGCTGCCCAATAACACCGGGACGACAATACCCAGCCACAGCCAGAAACCTATTTTGGCGCCATCACCAAATGAAGTAGCATGCAGTAAACATACTAACTGAGCCAGTATATAGCTGGTCAATAGCGTAGCACAAAACTGGATAACATAATATT
Organism: Elusimicrobia bacterium UBA6262; assembly: GCA_002441095.1. Taxonomy (GTDB): domain Bacteria; phylum CAYTYR01; class UBA6262; order UBA6262; family UBA6262; genus UBA6262. The sequence goes on along the minus strand of DJVG01000049.1, from coordinate 4,962 downwards.
TGCTGGTGCTCTTTTGCCTGGCCTTTTCTATGGCTTCTGGAGAAATTTTGGCAAACTTTTTCCATTCATTGCCAAACAAGAGCGGCGAATACCAAACTGCCCCCACAAGCATCGCCACGATCGCCGCCAGTAACACTAATAAATAGTTAATTTCCGCCTGCCACATGAGAGCCCTCCTGTTTTCACTTGAAGCATATTGATTATAGCAAAAACCTATAAACTCTGCAAGACCCGTGCCGCTCTTTGTGCCCCAGCACCATTATTACGCTCTTCGTACAATGCTTTGGCTTTGGATAACATCTTCTGGGCTTTTTTCTTTTGTCCCAAAAGGTTATGGGTTACCCCGAGATTATAATATACATCTGCGTTATTAGGTTTTAGTTCTAAAGCTTTCTGGTATGCGGCCAGAGCTTGCTCATTATTATTCATATTACGATAGGTGTTGCCCATATTATTAAAAGCATTAAAATTATTCGCCTTTAGGTTTATTGAAGTCTGATAAGCGGCGATGGCATTTTCGTACTTGCCCATGGCATTATTGCAATTACCGATCCCGTTATATGCCTGAAAATCCATCGGCTGTACAGCCAGAACCTTCTTATAAGCATCCTCTGCTTCAGCATATCGCCCCAGGGAATAATAAGTATTGCCAAGATTAAAATAGGCATCAATATTAACGATTTTTTCACTGATGACTTTTTTTAAGGCAGCGGCCTTTTGACTGGGTTCTGGTTTGTATACGGGCTTAGCCTCTATTGGCCTCATGGGGACTATCTTTGCTGCAAGTGCGGGTTCTTTTTCTTTTTTCAAGGCAAAAGCTTGGATTGTCTCGATCTGTTTTACCAGATAAGCCATCTCATCGGCATCCTCATTCTTCCCTCTTTTCCGGAATATTGTTTCTGCTTTAGCATACTCGGCGGAGGCCTCTTGCCACTGGCGGCGCGCCAGGTATTTATCGCCTGCACTGATAAAAACCTGGGCCTTCTTGATCTCGGCCGGAGACTCACCAACACTATTAATAAAATAGATCATATTTACAAAAAGCAGGAGCGCTAATAACCCAATAGCGATTTTTTCCTTCACGCCAATCTCCTTATAAAAGGTGAAAAATATTCAGCGCCTGGTTGGCCAGCCCACCCACCACCACAGCCAGCGTAATAGTAAAAAGCGTGATCAGTACAGCTGTTTTCCAGCCAAGCTCCTTGACCAACACCGAGATAGCAGCGATACATGGTATATAGAGAGTAGTTACTAAGCCAAAGATAAAGATCTGTTGTTTATTCATAAAATTCAATAAGTTCTGAACATTGGGGCCATACTGCACAATAGCCAGGGCCAGCAAAAGCTGGAGGGCCAGCTCTTTCCTGAGAATGCCAAATAATAAACAAATCCCGGCTATCGCCGGCAGACCAAGCCAATTTTCAATAATAAAACTCATGGGGCGGGTAAGATACCACAAATACTTGGTTTCATACAAACTACCTAACACCAAACTGCCAACCGCAATGATCGGAATAGCTACTAATAAAAATTCTTTAAACCGATACCAGGTTTTTTTTAATACCGTAGCCAGCTTCGGCATCCTAAAGGGGAACATTTCCATCACTAAACCGGATGACTGCCCAGGTAAAAAAATAGCCATCGTGCGGCCGACCAGTATACCGATCAAAAAATTGATCAGGTATATGGCTAAAGCCCATTGCCACCCGACAAAAAAAGCAACCGCACCCATAATTATGGCGGTCCTCGCACTGCAAGGCACAAGTGTTATTAAAGTACAGGCTATGATCTTTTCCCGGCGGGTGGTCAGAACCCTGGTGCCTAATATGGCCGGGACATTACAGCCGGCTCCCGCGATAATAGGAATTATCGATCTCCCGTGCAGACCTACCTTATGCATCAGGCTGTCAGTTAGAAAAGCTATCGAATTTAAGTACCCGGTATCTTCAAGAAAGGCTAACATGATATAAAAGGTCAAAATATAGGGTATTCCTACTGCTAAGGCGGCCTGGATGCCAGCATCGACCCCCCAGAGTATAGTATTAGCAATGGTATTGTGGCCAAAAATAGCATGTACCAAGAACTTTATATACGGCGAAATAAAACGCACCCACAAAGCATCAAAACCAGCTGATAAATAGCCGCCTAAAAAATACATGACCAGAAATACCGCGAAAAGACCAGCCAGCAAAATAGGCAAGCCGGTAACTGGCTTAAGCGATAACCGCCAAAGCTTAGTGGGGAGAGATACTTGGCAAACCCCGATTTGTTGTACCTTATCAGCTAAAAATCCTTCATAGCCATGACGTTCCCGGGCTAGCCTGATAGCTGGTTTTTCACCGTGGGTCCTTTCGATTTCCCTAAATATAAGCTCGGCCTTATTCAGTACTGCGGCGCCATACTTGTCAGCGGCTAAATAATTGACAAACTCTTCATCCTGCTCAAGAATAAGAATCGCCAAGGCGCGGGCGGATAAGCCATAAGGATTATTTTTCAACTGCCTGCTTATGATCACTGCAAGCTCTTCTATATGATCCATGATGTCTTTGCCGTAAGCAGGTAATTTAGGCGCCATAATTACAGAATGATTCACTATGCCGATACAAGTTTCGACCAGTTTTTCTATACCTTCGCCAGTAGTCGCAGTCATGGGAATTACCGGCACACCCAAATATTCACTGAGCTTATCAGTATACACACAAATATTGTGTTTAGCGGCAAGATCCATTAAATTACATGCCACTACCACTGGGAAACCGAGATCAATAAGCTGGAGTACCATATATAAATTACGCTCCAGGTTAGTGGCATCAACGATCACTACCACTACATTGGCATGCCCCTCGAGAATTTCCTGCCTGGCTACAAACTGGTCCTCAGAGACAGATCCCAGCGAGTAAGTCCCAGGGAGGTCAATAATGCCGATCGAAACATCCTGGTATTCAGCAACCCCGACATTTAAAGTGACTGTTTTGCCGGGATAATTGGCAGTAACCGCACCTAATCCGGTTAAATGATTGAATACGGTTGATTTGCCCACATTAGGATTGCCCACCAGGGCAATAGTAAAGCTGGTCTCTTTTCTGATCTTTTCTATTTCTGACTGGTAATTATTCATGCTCATATTTTCTCACCCAGATCGATTCTGCGATCTTTTTACCCAGCGCATAGGTTGCTTCACCAACCTTGACCATAATCGGCCCATCAAACGGCGCTTTTTCTTCGATGCGTATTTTCATCTTGGGCATGAGGCCCAAAGTAGCCAAATAGCAAAGGAGTTTCGGGTCTTCATCTGTGATCTTTACTATCTTGGCTTTATCATTTTTCTGCAGGGTATTAAGCGGTGAAGATGGCTCTTCTTTTATATGCCCTTTTTCATCAGGAAGCGGATTGCCATGCGGACAGGTCTTAGGCTTGCCTAGTATCTTATATAGCTTATTACCAACTACTTTGGAAATACCATGCTCTATCTTGTGGGCTTCTTCATGAACATTTTCCCACTTCAGCCCAAGCTTATCTACCAGGAACCGCTCACTGAGCCGGTGACGCCGTACTACATCGATAGCTACATTTTTCCCTTTTGGGGTAAGGGTTACGCCTTTATATAATTCATGTTTAACCAGATTATCCTTAGCTAGCTTCTTCAGGTTTTCAGATACAGAAGCAGCAGAAATCTTAAGGTGCTGGGCAATTTCCTGCGTAGTAGGTGTTTTCCCCTCAGATTCAAGGTGGAATATTGTTTCCAGATAGTCTTCCTGGTTCTTGGTAGGCATCGTTAGGTTCCCCTGTTAAACAAGTTTAGGCATACCTAATATAACAGGCTCAATAGATTTTGTCAAGCGGGATTATTTTTACTCTCGCTTTGGAACCAACCTGAGGACTGTGTTGTCTAATTAGTTGAGGACAATACTTTAGTCCCTAGACTTTGTTAGCCGGAGGTATTTATGAGGAAAATAGCTATGCTGCTGGCATGTCTTTTATTCCTATTAGCCAGCCTGACTGCTGTACAAGCGGCTAACGTTGGGGTAAGGTTGAATATAAATATAGGCAATAGGCCACCTATGTTTATTGCACCTTCCCCTTTAGGCTTCTATGTAGCTATCGGGGTACCATATGACCTGTTCTATTTTGATTACCATTATTACCTGTATCATGGTAATGGCTGGTATAGGTCCTCTGGCTATCAAGGGCCTTGGGTCGCAGTTCGCTATGAAAAACTGCCCCCGGGATTTCGCCGGCATAAGTATAATAGGATCATTGCTATACGGAATGAGGAATACCGGCGTTATAGCCGTAATCACTACCATTATGATGGCCGATATTTCCGCCCAGGCAGGGATGAGGTACGGGAAGAGCAGCATAATAAACATGATCGCTGGGACAATGGACGAGGACATAAAAAGCACTAAAAACAAGAACTCCTGCTGGGCTTAATATCCCCTTCGGCGAAATACTCGTAGTGAGCAAAGAGGGTGGTCATTTAATTGACCACCCTCTGCGCCGAACTACTGCCTGGGTAGGACTCGAACCTACAACCTAGCGATTAACAGTCGCTCGCTCCACCATTGAGCTACCAGGCAATTTTGTTAAATAATTCGATACTCTTTTCCTTAAATATCCTCTACCAAAACCTGTTTTTAATTGCTTTTCCCGATTAGTTGCATCTTTCTTGGCTTTACATGCTTCATAATACACTAATTCAAAATTACTCAATCGTTTTGTTGTGTGACAAGTATTTCTTTGGTGTTCTTTAATGCGTTTTTTTAAATCTTCTGTAAAGCCAATATAAAGCTTATCTTGCTCGGCACCATATAGCACATAAACATAATACATTATATTCCCACCATTCCCTCCGAAAGCTTCGCATTCAGGAGGGCCCGCCTAACTGCCTTGCTGTTGGCGGGGATCTACCAGGCAATCTCGTTGTTATCAATATTTTGCTTTTACTTTACACCTCTACAC
>DJVG01000044.1 GCA_002441095.1 Elusimicrobia bacterium UBA6262 | reverse complement strand
TCAGATCACTATAAAAAATTACCGGAACTGCCGCATATCCTATTGTATATGAAAGCAAGAATAGGCATAGCACACTAAACACTTTTCTTAACATAACCCACCCCCTATATCTATTGTCAAGTGGGTTAATTGGGAAGCTTTCTTTCATAAAAAGGATGAAACCAAAGGAAGACAGCTTTCCAATTCCCCCCACACATTACAATAGCACTACTTCCTATATCCCGCAACCACTATTTATCAGTATCTCAATTCCTCTTTAAATATAATAAAAATACGGTTTTTTCTGTCTTTACCTGATATCCTGTTACCCTGATACCCACTTCCTGATCACCTGATTGCCTGATATTCCGCTCTTACTGCTCTTCGTTCTTACTGGCAACTGTTTCTCGCATTGACTGCTTTTCGCATTTACTTCTATATTAGGTATTTTGGCAGCAATCCCCCAAAATCAGCTATAAACTTTATTAGTGTTTTTTGGCTGGCTTCCTGATCCCTGCCAATTGGTATTGAATACCGGACCAAAGCCCCGCTGTTTGATTTCCTTTTTAACCTGTTCATTATCATATTCCAGCGTAACGCCTGGTAGCTATGCGTCCGGAAATCCCCAGATTCAAAATAGTACAAGACTATCTGGTTGCCTTTATTGCCTTTTAGTACAAACTTATTAGCCGTTATCTCATCATTTATCTTCTCTGTGCCCCGCGCTACTATCTGCGACCCCTGCCCTGTATAGCAGCTTTCTGGTAAGTGCAAGGAGACTTTGCTGTCCTTGTAGTACACAATAGCCAGCCAAACTATATCATTCCCTTTCCTGTACTCTCGCATCAAGATGGATTCTGTCTCCAGGATGGCATTCACATCTGATTCCACCGGTATCTCTTTCCCCTGCCAGCCATTGACTTTCATCGGTATCTTAGACAGGTCCACATCAGTCACTGGTTTGGCGCCAAAGTGATTCAACCCCATAGCGATCAACCCTGTCACTATTAGAATCCCTATTAATACTATATAGTTCTTGTTTACTCCTTGCATTGCATTTTCCTCCAAATGAACCATAAGAGCCCGAATTCAATTACAAATACCACATATCCGGTAAAATCATGGAAGAATCCCTGGGCCATCTTACTGCCATATATGAACACTGCCACAGATAGCATAACTACCCGGCAGATATTGGAAAAAAGAGCTATGGGCACAGATACTGCCACCAAAGAGACCCTTTTCCACATCTTATCTTTCATCATATAGGCAAAAATACTGCTCAGGGCCAGCATTGATATTAAAGACCGCAAACCACTGCAGGGATTCCCTACTACCAGGCTGGCTTTAGGGAAGTATATCTCAAATCCTTCATTCCTTAAGGGCAAATGCATAAAAGACTGCATGACAAACACTCCGGCTTTGGTAGCTATCATCTTCATAGGGAAGCTGATAGCATTGATCGCTACCAGCGGCAATGGGAACATAAAGAACAAGAAACTTAAAGGAAATAATATCTTCTTAGTAATTTCCCGGCCATATACATACAGGCTGATCCCAAAAACTAATAGGAACAAGGAATACCCGCTGACAAAATATACCTCAGCCAGCATACTCAGCACATGGATTAACAAAGAGGTAATTATCAGTACCAACCCCCAGACATTGCTCTTAATATCTATCTTCTTCAGTGTCTCCCGCTCTGCCCAGATGAAATATCCAGTCACCAAAGGCACCAGGAAGCCATGGGAATAATAGGAATCTGCTCCCACATACCGTTCATACAACCACTTCAAAGTGGACCAATAAGCCACAGTGATCAGTACCAAGATCCCGGCAATCTGCATTATCACTTTATTTTGTTTCATATACCCTCTTTTAGGTTTTACTTGTTTCGTATTTACTGCCATCCGCGAACTGCCGTCCGCCGTCTTCTTTTTCGTTTACGACGAACCATGAACCACTAACCACGAACGGTCTCTTACCTGATCCCCTGCTACCCTGATATCCACTTCCTGATACCCTGATCTTCTGATATTCCGCTCTTACAGCTCTTCGCCTTTACTGGCAACTGCTTTTCGTATTGACTGCTTTTAGCACTTACTCGCAACTATCCCTATCACCATCGCCAGCGTCAATGGATTTGGATCCTGTACATCCACAGAACTCCAGGCATCCATCATATATTTCTCAATATAGGTATATGGCAAATAGCCATACCCATCATCTCCCCAGCTCTCAGACCAGGAATTCTTGAATTTGACCAACTTCTTCCTATCATCATACCCTACCGGACAGATCGCATGCCCTCCTAAAGAAGACTCTCTCCTATTAGGTAATGGTACCACCCCATTTTTTGCATCCATCATCCCATTGAATACCTCTACCCCTATTACTACCGGACCTTTCTGCATCAGGCTCATCTTCAGCTCTTGGAGGTTTAATATCCTGGCATAGGTGAAAACGCAGAATTTCCTGGCATTATCTTTGGCCCCTGGCTTGGGCTTATCCTGCTGGTGTGGTTTGTATGGCCAGTACTTCTCCCGGCAAACACCCCACTCTTTCAGCACTTTCATCGCCGCACGGATAGTAGTGCCTTCACCGTCAAAACCATCTATCTTTTTGCATTCATTATATAAAAACCGCGGAGACAACTCCACTAATTTACCATAATCCTGTTTTTCCTGGTATTCTTTCATCCCCACGGTACTGGCAAAGCCTACACAAGTGCCTTCGTCTCCCTGGTCCCGCACCGGAGACATCTTCCCGGTATGGTCAACTTTTGCCGGCAGTTTCACCATTGGCAAATACGCCCGCATCAAATAATCTCTCTCATCCATCCTGTCTCGCAAACACCCTAACTTACTCATCGTCGCTCCTCAACCTTAACTTAACACTTTACACTTATAACTTTCCGCCCTTAAGCTTGGCGGATCAGCCTTAGGCTGAAAAACTTATAATTTAAACCTTTCAACTTCTTTTTTACGACGAACTATCAACTACGAACCACGAACAGTCTTCATTTTCTTAATTTTATCCAATATTCTTGTAAAAATGAAAAAGAGTCGGCCATTGTCTTTTTTGCGACGCCACAATCTTCTGCTATTTGCGCATAACTATCTTCCAATATCTCAGGAGGCATTTCTAACGCCTGAGGTATATCATGGGTGTTACGTCGTTTAAATGTTGCTTTTACTGCTGACATCATCAATATCTTATTAGGAAGTCCCTGTTCAATAAGCAAAACTAAATCAACCAAATCCCTCATCCGCGAAAAAGGCCGTTTATCGCGAGGATATGAAAATGCGTGTATCTTTTCCGCGAAATGCTGTTCGATTGGCAACATAGCAACAGATGCGGGTTCTATTCCGGCAAACTGTAGAATATTATCTCCCTTTTGCCATTCGGCTTCAGAGATAACCGCATCGCCTCTACCGACATCAATATGAAATTTTGTAAAAACTCGATGAGCAACTCTCGCTTCTACGGGATAGCGCCAGCCGCCATACACCGCTTGATCAAATTCCCTCATTGGCAAACCAATATTAAACTCAAACCAATCAGACATATCTTTTTTTGCTTCAGCCTGCAACAAGGAGCGGACACTATCTTCATTAACGTCTTTCATGTCCGGTATTGAGAAATCAATATCTTTCGTCGTTCGCGCAATATTATGAAACCGAAACTCCAAAGCATAACCGCCTTTTAGCAACCATTGCGGTTTTTGCTTTCTTTGGTCAAATAGACGCGCTAGAAAACGATCAAAAGTGACTCGCCTTCGCAAGCGATCTAAAGGAATAGATTGTTCCCGCGCAATATTTTTAAGCCTATCCTCAAGAGCTCGCCTGAAGGCAATTGCATTCTCGTATTTTTTTACATCTGCTGACACTATTGTTTTACCGCCTGGTTTTTCATCTTTTTCAAAATCAGCATTATTATTTCTCTGGCCTTTTCCGACATTTCAGCGCTTACAATATCAATGACCTGCACCATACCCTTATCGCAAGCCTCTTGGATCGCCTGCTCAAGATAATCTATGCTCAGATTAGCTTCGGCAGAGTCAAGAATCGTGCGCAGAGGCTTCGTAACAAAAAAACCTTCTCTTTGCTCCTGCTCATCAGCCGCCACTCTCCCCTTGTGGATGATACATCCTTTGGGGGCCTTTTTCCTAAATCCCGGAGGAACGGTAAAATGGATCTTGGACGGCATAACATCACTGAGGTTATGAATAGAAAGCGCTGACTCATGCGAAATAACAGCTTGAAGCTCGCCATTGCGATCTCTACTCCACAGAGACCATCTAACATAATCTTCATCAGGTGAATTAGGAAATTGCGCAAGTCGAAAAACACCCCGATCAATCACAAGCCATTGTCCGCTCTGCTTATAATGGGTATGCAGGCGATAGGAAAACCCCGCATGAACTGCTTGTTTAGCAGTAAAATAGCCTTGTTGAAGTGCAGCAATTTCAAATAGTTTTTGTTTTTTTGTATTTTCCATAGCACCTAATCATTACATATTATGTAATAATTATACACATTATTAATCTATTGTCAAGCATTTATATTACATTATATGTAATAATTGTACGTAAATAACAAAAACCAGGGTCTTCTAAAGATTTTGTCTTTTTCAATCAAAAGTCTTTCCCGGCCAACGACGAACCACGAACCACGAACGGTCTTTCGCCTGATCCCCTGGTATCCTGATATCCACTTCCTGATATCCTGCTTACCTGATACCCTTTCCTTGCCATTTCAATCAACTATCAACAATGAACTATCAACTATTTCCTCACTGGTTGCCAGGTTATATTTTTTTCCCCTCGCAGGAAATTAACCAATGCCACCAGCAGAGCTAAATTCATAGTACAAAAATACTTCGGCATCCCGCCGATCATTGCGCTTAGATAAAATAATACTTGCGCGCCAAAAAATAGCTGATAACCAATACCACGGCCTAACAACAATTGATTAGTGAAAAATAATAATATCAGAAATACAGGCATTAAATATCTTAAAACCTTATGGGATATCAATTGTATAGCGTACATCCTGTATTTGAATGGATTGAGCAGTTTTTTCATATACCATAAACCATAGAGAGACCTGGTAGCAACCCTCACCCGCATCTTAAATTCATCCTTGATCTCACTGTTAGTCTCTTCAAAGACAATGGCCTCTGGCTCAAATACTACTCTCTTGCCTTTGCTGTATATCATCTGGGCAACTACAAAATCGCTGATCAATGAACTATCGATATTTTCATACAGATCTTTGCGTATCGCATAAGCGCAGCCACTGACACCGATCAGTGAAGAAATATCACTTTCTTTCTTTCTTAAAAACTTTTCATATTTCCAATACAGACCGGTCCCCTCGCCAACCGCAGTATTATTTCTATTAACATATACCAATTCAGCCCCAACTCCGCCAATTTTATTGTCAGCAAAATTGCTGACCATTTGCTTAATGGTATCTTTTTGAAAAACTGTAGTTGCGTCTGAGAATATCAGTATATCACCAAGAGCAGCCTTTACTGCTTCATTTTGCGCTGAGGTCTTACCCTTACGCTCTGATAAAGCTACTAATTTTACTCCTTTATCTTGATAGGACATCACTATCTCATTGGTCTTATCTTCTGCTCCATCAGATACCACGATAATTTCATATTTATCCTGAGGATAGTCTAAAGCTAACGAATCTTCAATCTTTCTGGCTATGTCTTTCTCTTCATTATGCGCGGCAATTATCAATGAAATATGTGGATAGGTCTGACCTTTGGCTATCTTTCTTGTGAATACACACGCAATTAAAGTAAGAAGTATTGGATAGCCAATATAGGTATATGCGGATATTAGTATTAGTACCCAAAAGAAATAAATCACTAGTTATTCACTTTATCCTTATAATATTTTTTCCAAAAGTAATGATAGATCTTGGGAGTTATTATGGCTTTTATTGCTTTTCTAATATAATATTTGTTCTGCTCTTTTTTCAGATATCTCTCATCCATGACCAGGATCTTCTTAAGATTATCCACCTTTGTATTCTGTTTAATCAAGATCCTATGGAAAACATTACCCTGGCTAAAAATATTTAACTTGGGGACTGATGTAAATATATATTTATGTCCTGTTTGTAAAGCGGCTTCCAATACTTTCCTATTAATACTACCACCTGGCAATGACAAAGCCTCTACCGGACTGCCTAATTTCTGTTCAATCATGTTTTTAGCCATTTTCAAATCTTGTACTATTTCCTTCTTGCTCAAGGTAGCTAATAATTTATGGCTATGGCTATGGGATTGTATATCAAACCCTTTTTGTTTCAATTCTTGCACTTGCCCCCAAGTCATATATCCTGGTGTCCCTATATAGCTTGTAGTGACAAAAAAAGTGGCTTTGAGCTTATGCTTTAGCAATATTTTGGAGGCAATTTCCAGGTCACTAACTGCCCCATCATCAAAACTTAGATGAATGGCCGCATTATCTATATTATTGTTCAGGTCTCTTGTATCTATTGAATAATAGCTTTTTTTCTTTATATTCTTTACAAATTCATCGAACAAGTGCTCAGCAATAGCATATCTATGGGCCAAGTTGTCTTTATCTATAGAGTGGAACATTAAACAAAGCAAATTATTCACTAGAGCCCTTTTAATTGCTTTTATGTGGCATCCAATTTCTAATATTAAGAATACAGATTGCCCGAGCAATTCCATATACCAAGTATATGATCCATAACTGTGTTAAATATTTAAAGTTGTTTCTATTAAATGATGTTTTAATAGCTATAAATAACGGAATTACTAGCATTGCTACTGCAATACTTACTGCAAATTCAAATCTTATAAATATAATTGACAACATCAATCCCATCATTAAAGCAACAAATGTTAATGCATATAATACAACTCTTTTGTTTGCTCCAGTATGTAAGAATATCTTAAAAGTCTCTTTTCCATGCCAAAGTTCTTTTAAGTAAAATTTTCTTAATGTTTCTGGAGCCCCTAGATGGATAGCTTCTATACTAGGATCAGATAATATTTCATATCCTTTTTCTCTTAGTGATCTACATAATTCAGTATCTTCACTTACCATTAAACTTTCCTTAAAACCGCTAATTTCTTCAAAACATTTCTTGCGAACAAATAAATTTCCACTCGGGATATAGCTTACATAAGAAGCCTCTCTCATATCCTGGTTATTTAAACCCCAGGCTTTAGCTACCCATGATGCATTATTTGCTACACGATGAGGTGACCCAGTTGCAGCCACTTGTATATTATCAAAATCCTTAAGAGCTCTTATAAGCCAAGAATCACTAACAATGCAATCTGCATCTAAAAAAGCTAGAATATCTCCTCTTGCTTGTTTTGCCCCGTAGTTCCTTAATGCCCCTATAGTTACATTTGGCAATATATATACTTTAGCATTATGCTTTTTAGCTTCCATAACTGTATTGTCTTTGGATCCATTATCAACAATAATAGTTTCAACAGTATTATTACCTAATTTTATATTATTTAAGCTTTCTAAGCATTTACCTATGTTACTTTCTTCATTAAAAGCCGGAATTATCACGGATATTATCACGCTATTAATCTCCTATAAACTTTATCGTATTCATTTACCATCTTTTCCTGGGAATATTTATTGATTACAGTATTATAAGTATTCGCGCCTATCTTTGCTCTTTCATTTCCTGGCATCTGTAATGCTTTAGTAATGCTATCAATTAATGAGTTTGTGTCTCCAGCAGGACAAAGTAGTCCGTTCTTTCCCAATATCTTTGGTACTTCACCAACTTCTGTCGCTACGATTACTTTTTTCGCTAGCATTGCTTCAAGCAGTATCATCGGGACACCTTCTTTCAAAGAAGGCAGGACAAATACATCTAATGACGCCAATATATTGCTAATATCAGCCCTATATCCCGTGAAAATTACTTTATTGTCTATATTTAGCTTGTTTGCTTCCTGTTGCAGAGCCTCTTTTTGCGGTCCTTCACCTATTATGAACAGGACAGCATTAGATCCTTTGTCAATTAACTGCTTAAACGCCCTAATAAGGTATATTTGGCCCTTTTCACGCGATAACCTTCCAATGGTTCCTATACATTTAGTATCCGGGGGGACATGATATTCTTCCTTAAACGATCCAGAGAGAGAATTACTTTCTTGAATACTGATTCCATTATAGATTAACTTCAATTTATCCCCTGGAACTTTTGAATCAGTAAGTCTCTGATATATCTGGTTTGATACAGCTACTACTTGATCAAATTTCCTAAGTATTTTCTTATCCACATATTCATAAAGCTTCATTTTCAAAGTATTGCTGGTCCAGTTATGACAAGTGGCAACTAACTTGGTATTTGTTCCTTGCACGGCTTTTAACGCAAAATAGTTGGACTTATATCCATGGCTATGTATAATATCTATCTTTTGATTTACTATATAGGCTCTGATATCTTTTATCGTCTTAGAGTCAATCCTACTGCTACAAGAGAACGCAATTCCTTCCATTCCCTTCGTCTTTGCTTCTTTAACAATAGCTGTTTCTTTATTTGACTTTTGACCTATATTAGCTACAATTACCTGATATCTCTTAGCTTTCATTCCTTCTGCTAAGGCCAATACTACTTTCTCAGCGCCATACACACCATTACTGGAAATTAGATGAAAAATACAAGCCGATCGTATTTGATTATTCATAACCTATTCTGATCCATTATTTCTGTGTGAGAAGATTTTTCTAAACTTGCGTGGAATTGTTAATATATACTTGTACAATATATAGCCAAAAGGGCGAAGATCATCCATAGCAAAATAAGTATCTGATACTTTCCCTTTATAACTTTTAATCCATTCCCACAATTTAATCTCTTTTAACCTGTGATACTGCCAAAATGAAGATATATCTAAAAATACATTTGTTAATTTTACATTGTCTTTAAAAAAGGCTACAGGATCTACTTTTTGGCCACTCATGTCTTTATAATATATGTAAGGCAAATCTATCCCACTTTTAACATTCAATTCATTCCCCATCAGAAATCTCATATTCAATTCGCCAAATTTATATTTGCCATCTCTTGATTCTTTTTTTAATTCTATGCCAAATATACCACTATATTTTATATTTTCTACAAATCTTCTGCCTATATTAATAACTTCTTCATTATTTTCCGATACATGGAAACAACCTATTCCAAAATGAATTGGGTATTGTCTTTCCTTTCTTTTACAAATATATGCCAATATCTTTTGTTCCTTGTTGCAGTATCCAGTAAAAGTATATAATTGATTGTCTTTTCCCGTAATAATTTCTTGCAGCATTATTTTTTGCCCTTCCAATTGTAATTAAATATAGGCTGCCTTCGCTTCTTCTGGAGAATTCACTACTATTACTTTTATTGCACTATGTATCCTATGCCATAAATGAGATAAGGTTGGTTTTAGGACACAAGGATAATTCATTTTATTTGAATAGCATATTAAATCATTTTCATTATTTATACAATATGTTTTCGGGCATAATAAGCCATATTTTACTGCTATTTTATAACTTTCTATTTTATTGATAAAAGCATCAACAATTTCTTTTGAAGGGATATTAAATTTAAAATAATTAGACAGAGCTTCTCTATTATTAGAGACTGCCACTAAATACTCATCCGCCGCAATAAATAATATACTTTTAGTTGATTCTATCTGTCCTACTTTAATTAAATATTCAACAAATTCTTTCTCTTTATTCACTGCATCAGGGCATACCAATGATTTACAATACCTGGAATGCATCCCCGCATTATTCTTATTTTTATCTAACCCAATAACTGGGATATGTTTACGACCAAGGCTTCTGGCAACAGACAGACCAGTAGCTGTCATCCCTAATATTACGGCAGGGACAAGCTCTGTCTGCTTCATATATCTCTTCTTTCTTGATTACTATTATGGACTCTTTGCTCATCTATCATAATGTTACCGCGCGCAATTAATGCCATAATTATCCAAAAATACGATCCTAATTGTAAATAAGTCCATCTATCTCCAAATATATTATTTACTATGGTCGCCGCAATACACCCTAAAAATCCCAATCCTAATCCTTTCAACAAATCATCTTTTGATTCTTTATATAGTCGCAAAGTACTTTTTAAAGCAAGCCAAAATAACATTAGCAATAATATCATTCCTATGATTCCTTGTTCTGCTAATACTTTCATATATAAATTATGCGTATCCCCGAGGTCATATCCTAAGTACGGGAAAACAAAATACCCTACCCCTGTCACTGGGTTCTCCTGGAATAATTCAATACTTTTTTCCCAAATATCAATCCTTCTTTGTGAAGAAGATTCATACGTTCCGGTTTCTTCGTCCTTGGTGTATTTAATCCTTTCTATAACTTCGCTGGGTAAAATATTCTGCCAAAATATAAGCAATACAATTAATGGTATCAATAGAATCTTTTTCTTAATAAAGAATATGGCCCCCAACCCGGCAATTAATCCTAAATATGCTCCTCTTGAAAACAGGAACAAAATAATATAATTACTAATAATAAATATTATACCAATAATAATTTTATTCATCTTCTTCTTCAGTAATAAGTATAATCCTAAAAAGACAAAACTGTACTGTGTAAAAAATGCAGCTACTTCATTTACGCCTAACCATACGAATGTGCCTCTTATCTTCCCTCTTGAAGCCAATCCAGGAGTAATACCTATCTGTCTCCAAGTATAATATTCAGATATAACATAACCAATAGTCAGGGCAATCATTAATTTCTTCATCTGATGTCTGTCTTTGATATTATTAACAACAATTACGAATAATAAGGGCAATATCATATAATTTTTCCATGCCTGTAACCTTTCATCATTTAAACTAATTGGAGCAGAGAAATTAAGATAAGATGATCCAGTCCACAAAAGGATGTAAAGGTATATACCCATTATAATTAGCAATTTATTATATGGGGTACTAACAAACAAACCCTCTTTACTACGCTGGGAATTTATGAACCATCCTATTAGCATAGATATTAAAACAATATCAATAAATTGATTGCCTAAAGGAAATTGATGTAGTCTTTCTATTACATTTTGTAATGGTAACACAGGAACCAGGAGCAGTAATGCCTTATCCACTCTACCTCTTAAAGATAAGACTACTATTGTTATTAACCCAATATAAAATATGATCCCTGGCGCTACTATTTTCAGAAAAGCAATTAAGCCCATATTAATCCTTATTAATTCTTATTATTTTCCCGGGGATACCGACAACAGTTGCATTATCAGGCACATCTTTAACCAAAACTGCATTTGCTCCAATACGCACATTGTTGCCAACGTTTATATTTCCAAGCACTTTTGCTCCTGAACCAATAAAAACATTATCCCCTAATTTTGGAGCGCCCCTTTTCCCTAAGCCTAAAGTCCCAATAGTGACTCCCTGTGCGATACTTACATTTTCCCCAATTACTACATCAGAATAGATAAATATTTGCCCAAAATGACCTATATACATTCCTTTTCCTATTTTTGCATTACAATCTATAGAAATCCCCGTGGTAATTTCTATACCTTTAAATAATATAAAATATATTAACCTGAGTATTTGACCAACTAAGATAATTCTTATCCTATTCACCCAATTTCCAAATCTGTAAACAGAAATAGCCCATAATCCTTGGGTAAATACCAAATAAAATATTATCTTATAAGCATTTATTCCTTTTGTATATCGCTTAATATCTGCTTTAATATAATCAAACATTTTCGCCTCTTACCTTATTTATTTTATTTAATAATATTCTTCTTGTCTTTCTAAATAAATCAATCAATCTCTTAGGGAAAAGAGTACAAATAATAAGCGCAATCGTTTTAATTCTTAAGTGATTATATTTGAGTGATTTTATATATTTTTCTCTTGTCCTTCTATAATCACCCAAATAAAAATATGTCTTCGCTATGAAAAAATATCTTGCTTCATATGCCTGTTTAAATAAATCCTTATTACTAATAGCCAATTCTGGATATAGTTTCTCTATTTTAGATATGCTATCAATTGTCCCGTTATTTTCTGGCTTCATTAATGATATATTTGCATCATGGACCAATCTGTTTACTAATACTTCTTCAACAAAACCAATTTCATATTCTTTGGCAATTCTTAGTATTAAATTTGTATCTTCTGCAGTACCTAAAGACTCATCAAATATACCAACTTTTTCTATTACTGTTCTATGAACCATTAAAGTAGATAGTAATATCCAGCCTTTTAATAAAAGGATTTTTTCAAACAACCATCCGGCTCCTAATAATCCTCTCGATTTTAGGTCCCTTTCATCTAATTTCCCATTTTTTATAATTGCTATATTTGAATGAACCACTTTTAGTGTGGGATTTAATCTTAAATATTCCATTTGGGCTTCTAATTTTGTGGGCAACCAAAGGTCATCCGAGTCCAAAAATGCTATATACTCCCCTTGAGCCTGTTTTATGCCTAGATTTCTTGCTTTAGAGGGGCCTCCATTAATTTGATAATAATATTTAATTAAATTTGAATTTACCAGCAATGCTAATGCTTCTTTTGTCCCATCAGTAGATCCATCATCAACAACCACTATTTCATAGTCCTTAAAAGTCTGATTCATCACCGAGTCTATAGCATTTAGTAAATAACTTTTTCTATTATATGTGGGGATAATGACACTAACCTTCATGATTCTGTAACCCTTTCTTATTATAATAATCTATGATGATATCTTTATATGTTTTTACTGTTTTACTAGCTATCTCTTCTATGCTATATCCTGCTTCAATTGATTTAAATGCATTTCTGCCAATCTCACTTCTTAACTTTAAATCTTTCAATAAATGTATTATTATGTTTACCAATCCTTGCATATCTCCTGGCTTTATAACATAACCATTGACGCCATTGCTTATTATCTCCTTAAAACCACCTACGTCTGTTACAATCACCGGCTTCCCATGTGCCATAGCTTCTAACGCTACTGTACCAAGATTTTCAAATTTAGAAGGGAATATACATATATCACTTGAACTGTAATATTCAGACAATTTATTATACTCTATTGAAGCAAGTATTAATATTCTGTTGTCTCTTAGCAATTCTTTTCGTTCCTGTTCTATCCGTTCCCTTTCATCATTATTTTCATAATCACCAATTAGTACTAACTTGACCTCTGGGATTTTTTGCCATATATGAGGGATTACATCAAAGAGTAAATCGACCCCTTTACTTTTCCCGATACGTCCAATAAATAGTATAGTTTTTTCTGTTTTTTCTACAAGCTCTATCTCATTACTAAGCAATACTCCATTGGGAATAATTTCTATTCTTTTCTCGGAGATACCCCATAAATTAGATATATTAGAAGCATAATATTTAGAAACTGAAGTCACTTTGTCTGCCCGCAATGCCAACTGCTTTTCTAATAAAGCTCCGATTCTCACGCTAATTGGAGTATATACATGATTACTATTAATATAATACTTAAAAATACTATTATGCCCATGTAATTTCATAACGATTGGGATTGTCTTGCTCATACTATAACAAAGACCTTCATATAGCCAATCCGGAGATTCAACTATTTCTATGTCATGCTTACTTACTAATTCTTTAATTATTCTGGATACCTTATAACTATATAACAGACTCTCTATTGGAATAATTTTATGCAAATGGACTATTCCTCGCAATGATAACCGCTAATTAAGGTTATGGACTAAGATCCCAGTCTCTGGATGCTTATATTCCTTCTCTCTTTCATCACCGCAATTAGTGATAATATGTACCTGATGCCCTTGTTTTGCTAATTCATGTGCCATTCTATAAGTATATGTTTCTATACCCCCTCTATATTTATAATATGTGCTTGAAAGATAGCATATTTTCAATGTATTATCCTTTATTACGAATACTTACTATTTGTTTTATCATTCTATTTGGAAGTATTGTTGCTACTAATCTAGTTAAACTTGCTATATTAGGGTTATATAGTATACTTTTAATAAATACCCATCTTGCCTGTTTATACTTTTGTTCTTTTAGATAATATCGGCCCGAAATATATAATTTAGTACTTAATATATTTATTATTACTTTGTGATATTTATCCTTTCTAGTCCATTCCTTCAGTTCTCTTTCAAATACATTTACTATATTCTCTGATACTATTCTACTATTTTTTGAATAATTACCCTCATGATTTCTCCATTTTGTCAGGGGTTCCTTTATTACTCTAAAATTATACTTTCTGGCTAATCGAAGCCATAAATCAATATCTTCGACTCCTCTTATCGTTTCATCAAACTTATTTTCTAATAAGCAGGCCTTTCTGATTATAATGTTTGTGGGAACTATAAAACATTCCTTTAATAGATCCCCATATATATTACCTTCTGATATTTCCTTTTTCATTTTAAACCATTGGTCAATTATATTTCCCCCAGAATCAATTATATACATATCAGAATAAACTGTTGGATATTCCTGGCTATTAATGTAATTAATTGAACGGCTTAGTTTCTCCGGCATCCATAGATCATCAGCATCAAGAAAAGCGATATACTCACCTTTTGCTAGTTCTATACCTTTGTTTCTTGCTGCAGAAGCTCCTTTGTTTTCCTGATAAATATATTTTACATCTTTGTCCTTATTTTGTTTCAAATAATCTATAATCAGTTCTTTTGAATTATCTGTAGAGCCATCATTTATAATAATTAGCTCATAATCTTTATAGCTTTGGGAGAATACTGATTCTATAGCGCTTATTACATATTTACTACTATTATAAACTGGCATAATAATACTAACCAAAGGCATTTAAATTATCTCCCTTATTTTATCCGCAAAGACTTCATTACTATATTTACTATTTGCCAGGGCATAAGCTTTATTTGCAAGATTATTTGCATATTCATACTTTTTAAGAGCCATAATGCAGGCATCCACAAATTCTTTATCACTATCTGCTTTTAAATAATGCTGTCGATCAGTAGCTTCTATACCTTCAATTCCAATAGTTGTTGAGATCACCGGCCTTCTACAAGCAAAAGCCTCTATTATTTTAATTCTAGTCCCGCTACTATTATATATTGGGATAACATCCACAGAAGCATTTTGATAATATAGTCATACACTATTATTAAGCCTCCTATTTTTTATAGCTAAAACACTATTTCTTTTATTTCTTTAAAAATATCTTTTTCAAGCTTATAAATTGAATAGGTGTAGGTCATGCCAGCTATAATCAACACTATAAAGAATTTATATATTATGTGCAAATTCAAAATACTCGATAATAATATTTGCATCATAATAATTACCACGGTCATTAACAAACTAGAAATCAGGGCTGGTTTAATACTATTAAACAAAGATATAGAGCTAATATGCAATATTTTATTGAGTAAATAGAAAGTATATATACAAGAGAGCAGGCTAGCTAATACTACAACTGACCCAACACCTACTAATCCATAAAGCTTGGCGAATGGTGTTATCAATAAGAAAAACAGGATTACTTGGACAGCCGTTGTTTTCATACTTTCTTTAGGCTTTCCACAGGCCATAAATATACCGCTTGCACTGGCAGGCAAAGTATTAAAAATACCTGCCCATGCTAATACTTTCAATACTCCAATAGCCCCAATCCATTTATTGCCATATGCAACCCTTAAGAAATCTTCACCCATTAAAAATACCCCTAATCCAAGCGGTATTGCTATTAAACTTAAATATTTAGTTACTTTTAGATAGGCCCCTCTCAAATTATCCAGGGATCCTGCTAATTTCGCATATACAGGGTAGGTAACCCGATATACTTTAATACCAAAATACTCATAACTAAAATTCGAAATATTAAAAGCAACAGCATAGAATCCCAGCATAGTAATTCCTAATAATTTGCCCACTAATAAACTATCTAATGCTGATTTGAAATATACTAACACTGAACCCAAAAATATGAATTTACCGAAACTAAGCATTTCCCTGGCTAATTTCTTATCAAACTGAAATGCAGGCCGCCAATTTGCTTTAATCCATACACATATGAAGTGAAAAATACTTTTAATGATATAAGCCAATACTAAAGACCATACTTTGTAATCCAAAAAAGTGCCTATTATTGCAACTACCGAGAATATAATAGAGCCTATCATTTCAATGATTGCCACCGTTTTAAACTGCATTTCCCTCTCAAGTACTATATTGGATACCTTGGAGAAGCAAGTCATGACAAATATAATACCTAAGGCTCTAGTCACAGGGATTAAATCCGGATTGCCCATTATTTTCCCAATATATGGAGCCGATATATATAAAAGAATGAACAAAAACAATCCTAATGACGGGATGATCAGGAAAGCTGTATTGGCAGCTCTATCGAAATCATCTGTTCTTCGTAAAAGAGCTGAATCCACACCCAAACTCTTAAATAATTCAAATGAAGCCACTATCACCATAGCGAAAGATACGAGACCGTATACTGACGGCCCCAAGTATCTGGCGATAATTATTGTAGTAGTAAATGATATTAACTTATGTAAAAAGCTGCCACCTACTAACCATTTGACTCCGCTAACAGTTTGGCTTTTAAGACTCAAAGAATTCTCCCTATCAATGTTTTTGTATCATTTTTACTATCCATGCTGGTAACCTAGCAAACATATAGTAATCTTCCTTTATTTGTTGTCCATCAACAGCAGCTATCCATTCGTTATCACTTACTTTACAAGATGATATATTATGCATACCATCTTTGTTCCATCCACTTCCAGATGCTTTTATTAATGGACTTTCTATTAACTCTTCTTCCTTATAATCTTTAATGTTTAGTTCTAGTATTTTAAATCCCCTGACTGCACTCCCATAAGATTTATAATCATCTTGGGCAAATCTTATTATCATATTATTATAATCAAATATATTCCCTCCACAGCGTGCATTTTGGCTATTGCCATTGACCACAGGGCTCTTTGGGTGTTCAACCCATGGTCCATCTAAGCCAGCCGCATAGTACAAATATAAATTATTATTTTTTGTTGTCGATGTAAACAACCACCATTTATTATTATTATATACTAAGGTACTATCAACAAAATCTCTGCCACTTATTAATACTTTCTCTAACTCCCATCCACTTGGGAAGCTTGTAGATTTATATAATTTAATTGAGTTCGCCTGGTGAGATTCTGGTATCATATAATAAGTATTTTTCCATTTAAATACAAAAGGATAAGAAAGATGGTGTGGCTCACTAAGAACAATTTTATCATACCGCCATTTCAAACCGTCCTTACTTGTAGCTACTCCAATTTCACCTTTTTTCTTACCCATTACCTCAAAAAATAGGTAGTAAATACCTTTTTCATTTACTAAAAAAGGATCTGCCACAAAGATAGCATCTCTATCGGTTACATCCTTTGCGGTCAGAATTGGCGATTTTACACCTGGCTTTGGTGTAAGTATTAATTTCCCATCTTTATTATTTAGATTATATATACCTATGCTCCATTCCTGACTTTGCACTTTTTTAATACCAAGTAAAGAATGTGGAATAATATTTAATTTACCTATAAACAATAATAATATTAGGAATGCGATAATAAATATTAATATATTAGGTTTACTTTTCATTTAAGTACTCCTAGGAGCTTATTAGCATTAGTTTTTCTTCATCTTCTTAATACAACTGGAGGCTGCTAGTAAATCAAAAACAAATAATGGTGCTTTAAATATATTATTCTCATATATACCTAATCTGCCAATTTGAAAAGGTATAATACATTTATTTTTAATCAATGTAAAAGCCGCCTTATATCCTGCTTTCTGAATAACTTGAATAATTTCAGAATTATAATCTGCTTCTTGTCCATTTGGATAAGCAAAATAATCAATCCCTGTTTTAAACTTCCGTTCCAGTATTTGTTTTGATAAATAAATTTCACTCTGGAACTCTTCCTTACTAATATTAGCCAAAACAGGATGATTCATAGTATGAGACCCTATAGATATGCCATTTTCTAGTAGTTCTTGTAGGTTTTTCTGGTCTAAATAAACATCCTGGACTTGTGATAGGAAACTTACTCTAAGCTGGGCTCTGATTTCATTCATTACTAACTGTTTCTCTTTAGCTTTAAAGCTCTTTAATTTGGAGGTTATTGCATCACATGTACTTTTACTCTCATTGATATTACTAAGCAAATATGTATTTAATCCATGTGCCCTTAAGTCCAATGCCTTTTCCTTTGTAATAGAAATTAAGTAAATAAGCTCGTCAAACCATAGCAGTTGATTACCCTCTAATACTCCTGCTGTAAGGAAAATAGTGGCGGGTATTCTTTGCTCTACCAGTAATGGCTTTAGATATTTATAAATTCCCTTATATCCCTCATCAAATGTAATACAGAGATAATTGCCTTGCTTAGTCCTTTTCTTTAATATATTTACCCCTTCAGAGAGAGGTATTATTTTAAAATACTTTTTCATTATATTTAATTGCTTTTTAAAACTATCAACTGTTATATCAAGATTAAGATAATTGTTACTATTTTGGACTATATTGTGATAAGCCAATATCAAAAGTGTACCAGATTGTTTCTTTAGCAGTGATAACAACTTTAATAAACCACTGTAGTATAAGATTGAGGCAATTAATATCTTAACTATTCTTCTCAGTTTTGGCTTGAATGATTTCTTATATCCAGGGGTATGGAGTAAGTGATGATACAATATTTCATTGGTTCTAATCATTTTCTGTAAATTAAACCTGGTTTGTGCCTCTTCTTTTCCTTTATTCCCCATTTTGATACGAAGATCTTTATCATCAACCAGTTTAATTATAGCTTTCTCTAAAGCCATTTCATCTGCTGGGGGGACTAATATTCCTGTCTCTCCATTTACTATTGCTTCAGGATTACCGCCAACATTAGTAGCAATAACGGGCTTGCTAGCGCTCATAGCTTCTATGAGAGTATTGGAAAACCCTTCGCTTAACGACGGTAAAACCACAATATCCAGCATATTAATTAATTTTGCTATATCTCTCTGGAATTCGAAAAAAGCTACTGCATTTCCAGACAATAGCTCCAATTCATTAGCGTAGCCGCTATTATGTCCAGAGTTTTTACCTATAATTAAAAATTGGATATTATTCTTCTTTAATTTCAATTTTTTTGCTGCATTAATAAAATATTCCAGCCCCTTTACAGGTCTAAAAGTCGCCAGTACTCCAATTTTTATAGTATTTTGTTTTATACCAAGGGCTGTTAGCTCTTTTTCTTTATAATTATCAGGCGTTGTTCTTGCAAAATCTACCCCGTTATATATAGTGATAGTCTTGTCCTCTGATGTTTTTTCTCTGATTTGGATAGTTTTCGCAACAGCATCTGAGACAGTAATGATCTTCGTGAAATACCTATTTAGCAGCTTATAAGCTAATATATGCCTTTTTCTTAGCTTATACCCTAGATCCCTGCGCGAGGAGATTAGAATCTTGACTCCTGCTAATTTCCCAGCGAGAACAGATAAGAAATCAGAACTCTCATGATAACTGACTATTATTTGAATTTTATTGTCTTTGATAAACCTAATAAGCGCTATTAACTTCTTTATTCCCTTTAAATTGTATATTTTAGTTATATTTAAAGATTTTGCGTAAATACCAAGCTTCTCTATCGTAGCAAGCTCATCTCCTTCTTTTAGGGCAACAACATAAGGAGTAAACTCTTCTTTATTAATATTTTTGACTATTTCATGAAGATTCCGCTCAGCTCCGGCTAATCCACTGAAAACATCAATTAAATATAGGATGTTAATCTTACTCATTTACTTTTTCCTCTAATTATACTCTTAAACAAATTGCGCATGTTGAAATCAAAAAAACCCATTAATTTTGCTCTGCGGTTCTGATAAAGAGACATTCTTGTATCTTCCCTTAATTCAGTAGCCCAGCGTTCTTTATAATTTGTTGTAAATCCCAGCATATCTATAACTTTTAATTGTTTAGTGAAAGCTTCTTGAAAAGCTACAAGATCTAAATAGAAGCCAGGAGCTATATGTGAATAGCGGGAATCATATTCCTGCTTAATTAGATAAAGATTATTATTAATCTGTATATTTAACAAATAAGCAATCGGCCCCGTCTGATTAACTAAACAAAGAATATCAAGGATCCCTTCTGATGCAGATAGTTCTACATATCCATGATAAAATCGCATTAAATGTTCTTGGGAGAATAAGGAAGAATGCTTATCTCCCTGCCAACTATGGTTAGCTATTATCTGCCCTTGTTTGAAAAAGTCATCTATTTCACTTAATGACCGATAATGTTTAATAACACAACCATTGTTTTGATAGTCCCTTGCTATTTTCCTGGTATAGGTGCGGAACTTTTTGGCCTTTTGCTGTATATATCCTGCCCAATCACTTTTAATATTTATCACTGCTGTAGTACGGGCTACTCGTTCCCTGATATCTATATTATTGCTTACTTTATATTTTACTATATTTTGATATAAGGGATCACCTTTCGCGATATCCTCAAAATAGATCAAGGAATCCGGATAATCATTCATCAGAGCTTTAATAATAGTATCAATTATATCGTAGCTATTACCTTTAGTAATAATTGTATTCTTGGGAGAATGCTCATTGGCTAACAGGGATAATTGCTTATACGGGATTCCGAATTTAGTTACACTAGATAAACCGCAAGGAGCGACCCCAATTAATTCTTGCGCTTCAAAAACCAATAAAATCACTGGCTTTATCTGGCCACCAAAAGCCGACCACCAGTTTTTATACCAATCATAAGTATGGAAAAACCACTGTTCAGGTTTTTCGCTTTTAATTAAAGCATCCCAATTTTCTTTATATGTCTCTATGCTTTTAAAATCATTGAATTCTTTTACTTCCATATTATCGACCTATAATTCGCTTAATATTAATTTTTAATTTAGGCCAAATATAACTATATGTGTATGCTAACTGTCCTTTAAGTGATCTCTTAAACCATATAATAGATACGGTCACATTATTTGCATTGGCCCAATCTTCCTTATAGCTATGCTCCCCTTGCAGGAAATCAAAGCAAGCTAATCTTTCTTTGATTGCCTGCTGGATTATATTGTTCAGTAATAATAAACCCGGTCTATATAAAGCATAATCAGGATCAAATCCTGACTGATAATAATATAAACTTTGCCTATATTGATAAAGATAATTTATTGCCACCACTTTATCATCTATGGTCAAACTGAATATCCTGGGTATTGACTGTTTAATTGCCGCATTAATATATCGATTATGGAAAGATAGATAGCAATCATCTTTAAAAACATGACTGTTACCCTTAGCGGCCCAGCGTTTTATATGCAATTCTTTAAGCTGATTAAAAGCATCAGCTAATTCATCAGTCTGGTATTCATGATATTGTACTTTTTTAGAGTTCCTTATTAACTTATTTACACTATTATTAATTTTAAGCTTTTGTTTGCGTGATCTTTGACTGAAGTAATCACAATACAATTCCGGCAAATTAATAATGTGACAGATAGCTGCTGGCCTTTGGCAAACGCTACCAGCAAAGGGAATGACTTGCTTCACTAACAATTCCTTGATCTCACTATCATTTTTGATATCAGTTAGATTGATATAATCCCAGTTAAGTTCAGCAATTTTATTAAATATAAGCTTCACTGCTTCTTCTTCATATCCTGGTTTAATAATAATATTTAAATAATCAGGGTAAAGAGGATCGCCGGCACTCATAAACTTAAGCGTCTTAAAAATCTTTCTTTCTATATATAAAGGAGCAATAGCTATTAAATCCTCATTCTCCCTGGCAGTAATAATAGATAACTGCTTGTCTTTACTTTCAAAGACCTGCCACCAGGTAAACATCCAATCAAAAGTTAAGAAAACATTATCAGCAGAACTGTTCTTTAATAGCGCATCCCATTCTGCTCTTAAACCTTCAAATTCCCGATTCTTGGTAATAACTGCCACATTTAACATATAATCACCGGGGCCATTTCTAAATATCAGCTCTTTTCCTTGCTTCATGTACTATTTGTTGGTTTTTCTTGTTGCTCCAGCAATATCGTTCTTAAGAAACAGGAGTTGATAAATGGTGTCTTTTTGAATAAAATAATGTTTTTAATACAGCTACAACCGTTTCTCTTAAAAAATATATAAAAGGCAATGGATCCCTAAAGGAAAATAATGTAAATACTTTCTTTCCAAGTAATATCTTTATCCATATTTTCATTGGCAACTTCATTAAACGCTTCGGTTCACGCGCTAAACATACCAAGCTTTGCTCTCTAATCCAGAATATCTGCTGCTTGTTGATTTGACATTGGGGATACTCTATTTTTGCGAGATCGCAATAATATTGCAGAGGCATATTAATATTCTGTCCCATAGCAATAGAAGACTGTAAATTAATTCTGCCTACAGTTGGCTCGATGATTTTAAAGGTATTGGTTATTACATCTTTTTTATATTCTAAAGAGGCAAATCCCCTGAATTTTATTTTGTCAAATAATACCCTACTTTCTTCTAATATCTTTTCGTTATTAACACTTTCAGCAATACAGGTATTTCCTACTTCAGGCAGCCACTGCAAAAGTTTTCTGCCGGTAAAGCTCGACCGTAAATTCGCTTCAAGATCATAATAAAGCAAAGTAAAATATATTTCACTTTCATCCCCTTCTATCCATTCTTGTATTATTACAGGTATATTCATTACCAAGTAAGTCTCATGCACTTTTTTCAGTAATTCGTACTCCGAATATACCTTAAACGCTTTATTTGCCTTATAGTATGATGTCCAACAAGATGTTTTATAAATAGGTTTTATCACACAAGGATATTGTAATATTGCCGCTATAGGACTAGCCTCTTCAGCGTTATTAATAATATAGGTTAGTGGGATCGGTAAGTTGTGTTCTTGAGCGAATAATGAGAATTTTGCTTTATCCGTTAGCGTTTCTATGACCTCTTCTTCAGGCAAATTAAACATATAGTGCTGGGATAATAATGCCCGGTTGCGAGAAACTGACAGGACATATTTATCATTGGTTAAAAACAATACCGGTTTCTCTTTAAACTGCTTAGCTATATTTACAAGCGCTGAAATGAATTTATTATCATCAACTAGATCGTCACATTTTATTTTTGTTGCATATTTGGTATGCGCGCTCGGCTGAGACAGATCAGTGTCTATCGCGGTGATTTCAATCCCCATGTTTTTCAAGGAACGTATTATATCTAATGCCCCCGTACATAGGCCCGTGACAACAACTGGCGGCAAGGTGCTTTTTATTTTTATTTTATTCATTGTATAACCTCTATTTTACCCTGCACCTAAAGATGAACTTCATTTAATGATTAATCAATATATCACGTTCTTAAGCAGCTGTCTTATAACTAGTATAATCTTTGATTTTCCAGTTCCAGTGAAACTTATTGAATAATTTAATATCAAGGTAGCTTTCAAGTATTTTTGCATTTAACTTCTGTTTGAATTTAAGAGACGGGGCATTAAATATATCACTGGTGCTATAACATTTACTCCGGCCCAGTTCTTTTGCGATTTTATAGCATTCATAACGCAGGTGGGGAGCGATATTACTCCCTCTGAATGATTTCAGAGTGTACATATCATATAGGTATGCTTCATCTTCTTTTAAGATAAGCTTCCGGTCTTTAAAACTATCCCCGATAAAGTCTACCCAGGTAAAAGCTGCAATCTGGCCCTGGTATTTAGCGCCTAAACATTTATCGCCTTTTTTCAGGCGGGCCAACAATACCGGCACATTTTCATCTTCCCGGCCTGGTATATTACCGATGATTTTCATATCTTCCTGAGTCAAGAATTCAAATGTATATCCTGCCGGAAGATTCTCCATAGCGATAGGAGTGCTGTCAAATATACCTTCCTGGATCCAATAACACGGCAAAAAATCCAATCCAATCCTCTTTAATTGTGATAACAGGAAGTAAAGAAACAATCCATGTTGTAATTTCTCTTTTAACTTGCTAAATACCTTTAACATTGGGACAATCCTAATACTTGCCTGGTCTCTTGATGGGAATATGGTGTCAGCCGTAAAGCTTTAGCTATGTCCAGAATACGTTTGACTAAGTCTTTATTAGTGGCTAATATGGTCCTCTCATGGTCAAAGTAGATATTGTCTTCTAATCCTATCCGTACTCCACCGCCTGCTACCAGGCTCATGGCATTCATCTTGAGCTGGGTATCGCCGATACCGCCAACAGACCAAATAGAGTCTGTCGGAAGCTCATTTACTAAAAGCCCCAGGCTGAGCATGTTGGCCTGGGCGCAGGCAATGTTTCCCAGTATCAGGTTAAAATAGTAAGGTGGTTTGACAAGCCCTTTTTTAATCAGGTAGCGGGCATAATTGATCATACCAAGGTCAAATGCTTCTAATTCCGGCTTAATATTGTTATCCAGCATCTTCTTGGCTAAGTCCTGGATCATTTGGGGGGTGTTGATGCTGGCTTGCTTGTTAAAATTAACCGAGCTGAGGGTAAGACTGCCAAAATCCGGCTTTAGGTCGCCTTTCAAGTCCAGGCATTCTGAACGTTTTTCAAATTCTGAATGATTCCTGCCGCTAGTGGATACGCACAGGACAAGGTCTTTGTTTTCCTTCCTGATACCTGCTATGATTTCGGAGTAAATTTCTTTCTGATAGGTGGGTTGGCCGGTTTGCGGGTCACGGGCGTGGATATGGACCATATTGGCGCCAAGCGCGGCAATAGCCAGGATTTCCTGGATGATCTCCTTGGGTTGAACCGGGACATGCTTGGTCATGTCCTTAGTGGGGATCATCCCGGTCGGGGTAAAATTGAGGATAAATTTGTTTTCCATGATTCTATTGTTCCTTTGTAGTTAAATATCCATATTGCTCTTTGAGCCCTTTGATAATAATAATAACACCTGTCATCTCACATAATTCTTCTAATACATATTCCGCTCTTAATAATAATTCCAGACTATTATAACGGAAATAGCTGGCTGTAGCTTCTAAACCCAGAGCACCTAATAAATATATCGCAATACCTATAAAAACAAACCTTTTTGCCTTAATTGATTTGGCTAAACATTGATTCATTCTATAGGCAAACCAAAAAATAAATAAAAGAGCAATAGGGCCTAAAATAAATGAAAAACTCTCAGAATTTCTGATAGCACTTGACCTAATAATATATTTATTGATCACGACTGCAAAGTGTTCATGTATCATAGCTACTTCATCGCAAGACATGCCTAATAAGACTATGCTCATGAGCTGCCATAACTTTTTTTCGTTTTTTCTGGAGGCTATTAAAATAGAACATTCATATGCATATAAAGCAGCTATGGCCAATATAATACTGGAAAACCAGGTGGGGATATTAGATTCATGATCTACATCTATGAGCCGGGTAATTTGCCAGGAAGGTTCCCCTAAATAGAGATTGATAATGTTCAGGACACTTAAACTTATAGCTATAAGAAGTAGCGTTTTAATAGAAATTTTATCTAATCCGGTAGTATACATATATTCTTACTCAATGCCTATCTTAAGGACCAGCTCTATCTGGTGGATGACACCCAGGTCACCGCGGGGGACATAGGCATAGTTGATAGCCAGCTCTGAGAGCGGGACAAAAGAGAATTCGAAGTCCTGCAGGCTCAATCCTATGCCAGTGGAGAGCCCGTTGCCGATATCATGCTTGGTATCATAGCCCAGGCGCAAGGCCAGGACATTGGTGAGCCAGAATTCACTGCCGAAGTTCCAATGGTAGTATTCGTTGACTGGTTTGTTCAAGTCAGCAGCAACGATCAACCGGTTCGTAAATAAGTTTAGGGCAGTACCAATTACATAATTGGTTGGCAGAGGGTTAGCTTCTTTGTCAAAAGTGATCTTGTCTCCCAGGTTCTGGGCTACTATACCGATATTGAGAGTATCCATAATGTTGGAAAAGAGAAATCCAGCGTCAAAGCTGTATCCACGGGCTTTGGTCGCGGCTATCTCTTGAACAACTTGCCTGCCAATAAAACCGACAGAAAAATTAGTAGTAAAAGCTTTGCCATAGGCCAGGGAGATGACCCTGTCTTTGGCGCCGAATTCTCCGCTGGCATTACCGGAATTATCCCGGCTGGCTATCTTGCCATAGTCAACTAAGTTGACATTGCCAGCCAGAGTACCCATATCGGAAATATTCCGGGCATGCATTTCGTCTAATGGATAGACCCAGCCGATATAGTTAGAGGTGACTTCAGAAAAATATTTGTTTTGGCTTAATTGGAGCTCGGTTTTTGTTAAATAGGCCAAGCCAGCGGGATTGTAGGTAACTGCGTTGGAGTCGTCGCTAATGGCGACAAAAGCGCCACCCATGGCGGCCGGACGGGTGCCGGTTTTTAATTCTAGCACTTGGGCGGAGTTTTCGCCGGATCGCGAGTGGGAAGCGGCGAAAATCGTTGACCGTTGGCCGTTGGCCGTTAGCAGTAATAAAGCTAAGACTAGAATCGTTTTTGCTCGTAAACGCATGTTAATTCTCCTTTATTTTTTCACAGAATTTATTAAACCATTTAGCATCATATTAATACGCTCTGCTTTCGTATATAAGGCATCATGATCTTTTTTGTTCAAATATTCTAAATTTAAAGATGCATCCAATAAAGCTATAACTTCGTAAGAGGAACCTCTGGCTATTCGTAAAAATTGAGTGAAATCTTTAGGGTGATATCTTCCGCAACCTTCGGCAATATTTGCGGCTATAGACACAGTTGCTCTTCTAATTTGATCAATTAATCCGTATTTTTCGTCTTTTGGATAACTCTTAGTAATTTGGTATATCTCTTTAATATATTCCTGGGCCACTTTATACACATCAAGCTGTTGAAAATTCGCCAAACCATTCTCCTTTTTATTTACTACGAACGATGAACGACGAACGGCACTTTGATCATATATATTTGACCTCCTTAAGGATATATTTACCTATGTAAGGCCGCAAAGCTTTTTTCGAGACCAAATCTATTTTGACCTGCAACTTTTTGTGTAAATGCTCTTCTAAATCCATGAACTTGAACAAACCGATAGGCTCAGTGAATTCAACAAGGATATCAAGATCACTCTTGCTTTTAGCTTCACCTCTAATATATGAGCCAAATATACCGATTTTATTTACTTTATAGTCAGTTTTAAGCTGTTTTTTATCTTGCCTTATAATTTCTTTTATTTTTTGCAGTTTTGTCATACTTCATTCCCTTTTTAATCTTTATTAATTACGGCCAACGGCGGACTGCCAACTGCCATCCAAGCTACCGAATGATGGCAATTTTACCTTTGAGTTTGTGGCCGGATTCATTGGTGATGAGATAAATATACATGCCGCTGGCAGCCTTATTGCCGCTGTCATTGTCCAGGTTCCAGGTGACCCTGCCATTGGTGTCAGTGGCATTGATCTCCCGGACTAAATTACCATTAGTTTTGAATATCCTGATGATGACATTGTTAGTCAGGTTTTCAAAAATCACCCTGTCATGCCCCTGTGATATGCGGACAGGATTGGGATAGAGGTAGGCTGAACCGAGATCTTCTTTGAGCGCGCTAAATGCCGTTCGTGGTTGGTAGTTGATAGTTGATAGAACAAGCACGACAAAAAGTGTTAAGTGTAAAGTGTTAAGTTTTAAGTTGCGGTTCTTTTTCATTTTGGACTCCTTTTATTTATTCTGGACGCCTATTAAAACCTCGGGAATAACTTCTATGATCTTGAAGACGACAAGTTTGAATAATAGTCTACTTACGAGTATACTACTTATGTTTTACAATTTCCCAATATCCGCCTTTATCGGGACCAATGCGCCGTAGTTTTCCTTGCTGTTTTAGTTTTCGTATGATTTTTTCTACTCCCGCATGGCTCATTCTAATAAACTCTGACATCTCTTGTGTTGTTATCTTTGAATTATCTGTAATAAGACGTAGTATTTTCTCCTTACTTTTCTCCTTACTTTTCTCCTTACCATTTTTAATATCTTTTAGCTCTTTAGATTTTTTAAGTGCGTACTCTGGATTGCGGTAAAAAACTGTCCGGAAAAATGCAGTCATTTCAAATTGCGGCTCTTTTAGACCAGCATTACTCATGAGATCCCTCATTCTCTTTATCCCTGAGCCAATACGCTCCACCTTACCCATACGGTGAAAAAGATCAGCTATAATCAGATTCCGGCGAACTGATGTTTTGCCAAAATCGCGCGATAATAATCCCGCGGGTAGTCCTCCGGGGTTCTCAATCTCCACCCGGTCATCATAAACAGAAACATACACACTTGTACCCCTCATACTATAGTCACGATGGATAATAGCGTTAACCACTGCTTCACGGAGAGCATCAAGAGGAATTTCATAGATATCATATCTATTAATATCCCTTATTTCACTTCTTATATTAATATGCTTACGGATAAAAGATATGGCCTCGGTCATTTGAGTAAAGAGATCATCTCGTACATCTTTCCGGTCATAGATATGTACCCTGTCTAATCCCTTAAAAGCAACCAGGATAATTTCACAATAAGGAATCCAACTGCATACATCCTGCGCAAACATCATGGCGCCCGCATTATTTATAACACCGTTCTTGCACACTCCAAGACTGGCAAGCAGTGCCGGCAAATTTGCCTTGCTCGGTTTATAAGCTGTATTTGCTTCTTTTAAAAATGCCCGGACTTTTTGAAGGGATATATCTTCGACACTTAAATTACGGCAAGGCAAGTCTTCAAAAACGAGATCAGCGCTTTGTCGAAAAAGATGACGGACTTCCTGCTGAGTCATTTTTTGCGTTACTGCGTCAAGCCTACGGAAATATCCGGAAGCACAACTATATGGCTTTATGCTACCTTCGGCAACTTCGATAACTACTGCATTATCAAATTGTGAGATATTGGTAATATCAATGTTTGGGTCACAATTTCTGGCTATTGATAAAATTTCCGCTTTCATTTGATTGGTAAGCTTTTCGCCGATTATCTTTCCTTCATCGTTTATGCCCAGGATAATAAATCCTCCCCTGGCATTTGCCATAGCAGTAATATCACGATCAATTTTAGGAGTGTACTTCTCCTTAAATTCTACCTTTAGCCCTTCACCTTCGGCTATTAATAGTTTCAGTTGATCTAAATTCACTTATTACTCCTGAGAAATAAATTCTATACGTACTTGTAATAGTAGCTGGGGATGTAGTATTCGACATTGGTCAGGATGAAGCCCAGGAGATTGCATCCTGCCTGCTGCAGGAGATTTTCTGCCTGGGTGACTACTTCCTTTTTGGTCCGGTTCGTCTGCACGACCATTACTACCCCATCCACATTGACCCCTAAGGCCGCGGCATCAGTGAGCGGGATGATAGGCGGTGTATCGACAATAATGAAATCATACTGCAGTTTCATTGATAACAGGAAGTCTTTCATTTTTTGTGATTCTAATAATTCACTGGGATCTGATGGCACTGCTCCTGAAGTAATGATATCCAGGCCGGAGATCTTAGTGTTACGGATCACTTCTTCAGCAGTAGCTTGTGAATTGAGCAGTTCGGAAAGTCCCTTGGTATTCCTCATACCCAATAGCAGATGCACTTTGCTTTTGCGCAGGTCGCCATCAATTAATAGTATTTTGCGGTCTTTTTCATAGGACATAGCTATGGCCAGGTTGACTGAAGTAGTAGATTTGCCTTCGTTATGCACTGAGCTGGTCAAGACTATGGTCTTGACTGGATTTTCCTTGTTGATCCTCTTAAGATTGGTGCGCAGGGTGCGGTACTGTTCGGCAATAGCCCCCTTGGGCTGGTAATAGGTCATGATACTTTTGTCTATACCAGAAGAAATACTGGGGACGATTACCTTCTCTTCAGCAGTCGCAGTCCTGGATTTGCCTAAGCTAATTTTGTCGTTTTCCATTTTTGAACTCCTTTTCAAGTTACAGTTGCCAGTCAATACGAAATACAGTCACAACGAGGAACTGTCAATACGAAGAGCAGTAAATACTAGAATCAGTCAAAACTAAATACAGTGCATCTTTTAACTCTCTTCTCTTTTACTGGTAACTGCCTTTCGTCTTGACTGCCTTTCGTATTTACTTACTTAAGAACGGATGACTCTGTTGACATTCTTGTTGGCGTCTTCTTCCAGGGAAATCTTGGATATTGCGCCAAGTATCGGCTTAGTGAAGAAAGCTTTGGCATCTTCTATGTTCCGCAAGGAATGGTCCAGATATTCCAACAGGTAGATACCGGCAAAGCCCAAACCCAGGCCAAGAGCAATACTCAAGAGTATAGACTGGAAAATATTAGGCTTGGATGGCTTGAGCGGCATACGAGCCGGGTCTATTATTTTGAACCTGGTGCCTTTGTCCAGGTTTTCCATTTGCTGGGAGATACGCGCGCTCTCCATTTTTGACAAGAGAGAGGTATAGAGAGCTTCGTTGACCTTGGCATCGCGGTCCATGGCTGACACCTCGGCAGCGCTCACATCTGCGAGTTTGTACTTGCCGCGTTTGGCCTTGATATCTTCCTGTTTTTGCAATAGTTCCTCGCGTTTTAGCTCCAGGCTTTTAAGTCTCTGGTCAAGTTCTGCATATATAGGATTAGTGGCTGATTTCTCTTCCACACTGACAGAACTGGATTTATCCATCTCCTGGGATAGTTTTTCCTTGGTTTTGGAGATCTCTTTGCGCAGTTCCTGGACCCGGGGATGCTGTTCAGTGGAGTCGATGAGCAATCCGCTCAGCTCTCTCTCTAATTTCGCTAAATGTTCATTCAATTGCTTAAAGACCGGGTTTTGCTCTCTTTTGACTTCTGAGACTACGACTTTTTCCTGCCGGGAGAGCTGGTCCTGAATGAGTCCTTTTTGCTTGTCTATGCTTTCGATCTCGGCTTTGACTTTAATTTCGCCCAGGTCTTTTTCTGATGCTTCCAGGCGGTCGCGGTACACATTTAGCTGGTCCCTGATGAAATCAATGGCTTTAACCGCTTCTTCGCTTTTGAGCTGGATCGTTTCTTCGATAAAATTATTAGTCAAATAGTCAACCACCTGCTTGGCTATAAAAGGTTCTTTGTCCTCAAAGGATATACGCACCAGGTCCTGGTTGAACATTTGGATATCGATCCTTTTCCTGAGTTCAAGCATAAATTTTTCAAACTCAAGCGGGGTTTTGATATTGTTAGCCAGTCTTACGCTTTCAACCATGCTGACCAGCCTGGGCCAGCTCAGGATACGCTCTCTCATGGTCTTGATCGTCTCATTGTACTGGCTGGTGACCGCGATTTTGTCCATCAGGGGATTCAGGATGTCAGCTCTCTGGATATAGATGATGGAAGAGGAATTATATACCTTCGGGGCCGTAATGACATAGATTATCCCCCCGATAACGCAAAGCAACAGCGCCAGGATAAATATCCATTTGCGGCGAAAAAAGATCATTAAGTAATCGCGGATATTGAAGGTGGTCTGGTCCATTAAAATAGCTCCTCTTTTTTTAGTAAGTAGGTTATAGTTGAAAGTTGTAATATATTGCATCTTGTTCGACATTAAATACGGTTATCAGAATATCAGGGTATCAGGTAGTGGGTATCAGGTTATCAGGGAATCAGGTTATTTAGAAGCGCCCCTTTTCCCTCGTACATAGTTCACGTAACCATTTATACCACGTATTACTTCTTCGTACTCCTCAACCCATTTCTGTGAAGTCTTCAGGTCAATATAGTCTTTACCTGAAAGCTTCCTTATATGATTTTGTGATTCTCCTGCTTCTTTCCTTGCTGTAAAAAAACCTTTAATCTTATCGTTATAGTAGTATGCTGTGTATCCCTCGGCAATATTATCGCATACTGACGCTGTAGAACGCTCGATTTGATCATTTATCCTGAATCTCTCAGCTTTTGGTAAATTCTTACAGGCTAAGTGTATCTCTTGCATTAATTTATGGGCTTTTTGCCACACCCAGAGTTTTTCAAATCCTGCTATTGGTTTTTCCTGATCTCCTGATGTCCTGATATTCTTCCTCCTGATGTCCTGATTACCTGATATCCTGCATTACTAGTTCGTGGCGTTCTCGTCCAAAAGCGGTGTCGGGGTAGACAGCGGGGTCGCCAGGTTCCTGGTCTTATAGAATGGATCCAGTAAATGGCTCAGGCTGTTAGCCAGTTTGCCCAGCATCGTAGATGGCACATAGACAATGTCCCCCGGAGTGAGCGTCACATTGTTCTTCATCTTGCCGCGATACAGTATTTTGTATAAATTCACGATTTTGTAACTGGGATTTAAAGCCCTGGGCTTGATAATAAAGACTCTCCAGGTGGCAGCCAGGCCAGTCGGGAAACCAGCCGAAGCTATGGCATCACGCAGTTCGATGGAGTCGCCTTCTACCGGGTATTTGCCAGGAGCGCGCACTTCACCCAGGATATATACTACTTTACTGCGGTATTGGATAATTGAGACCATGATATTGGCATCCTCGACATACTTGCCGATCTCTTCTCTTAATACGGTCGTGAATTCTTCCCGGGTCAGGTCCTCTGCTTTGATCTCACCGATCATCGGGATCAGGATATTGCCATAGGGATCGACAGTGAACTTGCCGCTGAATTCATCATGATTGCGAGTGATGATTTGCAGGACGTCATTCGGCCCCAGGCGATACGGAGAGACTTCTGTGTCCGGCGTTTCTACTGCTTCCGGCTGCTTGAATGGCAGGCGGTTGATCTTGATAGATACCAGATGCTGGCGATCACGCAGGTCTTTGCCGTAGCTATAGATGTATGAATAATCAAGAACAAAGGAGAAATTTTTAGTTTGCATACTGCCGAGGCTCAATCCGGCAGACGCTGCAGTCGAATTGACTCCGCCGCGCAGGGCAAAAAGGTTTTTGAAAAAGGGTATTTCTGTACCGATATTTGATCGCCATTCGCCTTTGACCAGGATAGTATCAAAAGCAGCGGTGATCTGTTCCATCCCGATGGGCTTGAGGGTTTCGGGCATGGGGATCTTATACGAAACGCCTAACCTGGCCTGGATGGGCAGGCGCTGATCGTTATCAGTAATGTGAACAGGTGGTTCGTTTATATTCTCGGCGCTAAGGCCAAAATTAAGGGTTGGGGTGATCTTGTAGTGGAGACCGAAATCGACACCAAAGGCGCTCCTGGAGTTGTCACCGCCGGAAAGGGAATCAAAAATATCCTCCCCAGCCTGGTTTGGCGCATAAAATAAGCCTTTGAGGTTCAAGCCCGCGGACAAGTCATTGATCTCCCAAGGGATGAAAGGATTTATTTTTTGGGAATAATTCAAAAGGAAAGTGTTTTCCTGGTAGGCATGATTGACCCGGTAATTGTTCCAGCCAAAACCCCAGGCATTGTTCTTGGTTAAAGGCAAGGCCATACTTAAGGATTGGGACATATAATATGGTACATTCTCCCGGGTGATATACGGGATCACATTAGTATAAATAAATTGCAGCTGGGTGAGCTGTGAAGTACCGGCTGGATTGAACCAGAGAGCTCCGGCATCATCAGCCAGGCCGGTAAAAGCATTACCCATGCCGGCAGTACGGGCGCTCTGTTTGTCGTCACTGAAATTACCAGCGAAACAGTTGATAGTTGATAGATGATAGATGATAGCTAATGCTAAAAAAATACTGGCCAGTTTCTGCTTTTTCATGGGGTGTCCTTTTCGGGAAAATTATTTTTCCTGGGTAATATAGGATTCAATCCTCTTGATGTCGTCCTCGGTGTAAATACGATAGTTACGGTAGTCCCGTTTGACCCGCAGGCTCAACCGCTTCTCCCATCTCTTGAGAGTATTGGGATGGCAATGGAGTCTTTGGCATACTTGACAGACTGTCAGATGACCATTCATACTAAAGTGACCTCCGTTTATTTAGTGCTCGAGTTGCCAGTCAATACGAAATGCAGTCAGAACGAGGAACAGCCAAAAATAAATACAGAACCTATAAACTGCTCTTTGTTCTTACTGGCAACTGCCTTTCGTTTTTACTGCTTTTCGGTTTTACTTGTCTATTATAAAACGCGATTAATGTCTTTATTACTGATGCCCATTTCCCGCAGGGATTCTTTGAATTTCAAGACATCAGTATTATTTTTTATTTGTTCCACAGACTGGAGGGCTTCATCACGGTCCATTTTGCCGCTGCGGACCATATTGCTGAAGCCGATCTCGAGCTTGCTGACCCCGCAGGCTTTTTCAGTCAGATAATTCACCAAGGGCACGATACTGCAGTCTGTCCGCCAAGTCGTAGCTGAAGTCTTGGGCACAGACCAGCCCATCTTTTTCTGGATGGTATCAACGATCACCCGCTGGTCCCAGAGAATATAGTCAAACAGATGGATCTCTTTCAGTCCAGCCGGGGAGCAAGGACCGTATTCTTGTTTCATTTGGTTATAGTATTTTTTGTATTTGAATAAACTGAGGGCATTCGGAGAAACCAGTCTTTTCCACTTGGAAGGTGTGTAGTGAGCATAGAGCGAGTGATAAGGGACAGTAGATTCATCCAGAGAATCACCCCAGAAGATCACCTTGATGCCCTTCTGCCGGGCAGTGTTGTAAGAGGCAGATTCAAAGCCATACTTGCAGGCTTCGCAGGTCTGCTCCACTACCAGTCCCGGACCGAAGGGAGCATTCATCTTAAACTTTTCCGCGATAATGGTCTTGGTGATATGGTTTTTTGACTGGATCCGCAGTAAGGGGACATTTACCGCCTTGGTAATAGCCTTCAGGTTATTGGTGGCTACTTCTGTTTCAAAGTCATTGTCATTGTGCACCGCTAAGGGCTTCAGTCCCAATACCTCTTTGACATAATAGAGGGCATAGGAGCTGTCACGGCCGCCGCTGACCGGGACAATGCAGTTGAATTCTGCTTTAGGATCGATATAGTCCTTGATGTCTTCACGGAGTTTCTTTTCCCCTTTGGGGACATATTCTTTATAGTCCCGGCAAAGCTGGCATAGCCCTTTTTCATCAAGCTTAATGCCTTTGGCGGTGTCCGGCATGATACACTTTAGGCAACGTTTCATTTTTAACTCCTTAAAATTGATTACACAGATTTCTAGAAGAGATTACCCGCCAAAGAGCGCCGGCGGGCGCGGCACAGATTAAAGCGAAAACATACTATATTGTTTTATATGTTTTGGTTATACCAGGTTATACCAGTCATTTTGAAAATAAAAAGCTACACAAGTGTAACTATACACTTTTGTAGCTTGTAGGTATTCTACTAAACTACATTAAATACAGTTGCGAGTTCCAGGTTGCGAGTTTTTAAAGATATGTTAATTTAAAAAAAACAGCTTCTGTCAAGAATAAGTCTTAATACAGTTGCGAGTTAAAGCTGAAACTACAGTTAGCTACGTAAAAAAGCAAAATCAAGTACCATATCCAGGTATTTATATTGCTTTGGTACGGTTTCATAGGAGATGTACTGTAATGGTAATCTCCCCCTATTAAACACTTTGTGGACAGAACGGGCAAATTTGCTTTCAATCACATTATTGGATGGCGGAGGCCCCAGCCAGATGACCAGGTCAACTCCCTGATTATAGGACATCCCCACCATTTCCACTATATCGCCATAATTCAGATGAGCATTGGGAGCATAAGTTTCGGCAAAGGTTTTATCCAGCTTGCATTTTATATTATGTTTTTTAATGGTTCCGGTGAGATTATTGATCATCTGGTCCAATTCTTTATCGTTACCGGCAGGATAAAAAAATCCTGTCCGTAAGTTAAAGTGATCTTCTCCCCTGGCAGGTATCGCTCGTAACGCAGGCTTTTCTTTGCGATTCCTGTATTCAGGTATGGTCTGAGTTTCCAGTGTATAAACCGGCTTCATTACCGGTGTTTTTTTTGGTGAAATAATCAGTTTGCCATTGTGGATGGCACTGTCCTTCCCGGCACCCTGGAAGATAACGTTGGAGCCCTTTTTCCTGGAATTATTATTTGCTGGCTCAAAACCGTAATTGTGCTTTTCAGAACTATGCTTCATTACGCGTCCCGGGCCAAACGGGGTATTAATTATGTTGAAGTTGTCAGTATCAAAATCATTCTCATTGTGCCCGGCTAAAGGCTTCAGGTACATTGTTTCTTTGACATAGCAGAGGACATAAGAATTGTTACGGTTGACATGAATTGGAATGCGCTTATCTTTGGGACTTTTGACTGTTTCTGACTTGGCATATTTAGCGTGACGTTTCATATTTGAATTCCTCAAATTGATACACAGAATAGAACGAAAACAATCTATATGATATTATACGATTTAGTTATACCAGGTTATACCAATTATTCTGAAAATAAAAAGCCACATCAGTGCAGCTATACACTTTTGTAGCCTGTAGAGTTTCTACTTAACTACATATAAAAACAGTTGCGAGTTCCAGGTTGCGAGTTACGAGTTTGGAACTTATAAAATAACTTAAATCGAGTTTTAGAGATATATAAATACATAACAGAAAAAATGGCTTTTGTCAAGGGAATTGCTTTGTTTTTTTCCGGGCAAATATGCCCATAAGACCGGTACCTAATAAGAGCAATGTCCCTGGCTCGGGGATAGGCACTCCGCAATGAGGTACAACTTCTATTCTGGCTAAAGTATAGCCATTACCCAAATCAGGTTCCTGCTCAAAATAAAATAACAAATTCCTTATAGGACCCCTAGTGGTAGGAGTTTCATTAAAATAATTAGTAGTATCCACTGTTCTAATCCCATATCCATCTGACTGCACTGCTCCGAAAACTATATAATCATCATAATAGGTACTAAAATTCCAATCAACATTTTCGAAGTCTGCGTACGCTATGCCATACTCATTAAAAGTATTACTACTGGGTTCCATCCAGGATGGCCATGGTCTAGTTTGATCCGTATAAAGTGACCGCACTTCAAAACTTACCAAGTCATAATCTCCATAAAAGTGTATATTTATTGCTTCCCTAGGGCCAAAATACATATCCTGATCATCATCAAAAAGATATGACCAATCTATTTCGGCATCACACCCACCTCCCCATACTCCTAATCCATAGGTACCGCTATGGGAACTTCCACCGACACTTATATCTCCATTCAGACAACTTCCTACCCCATTTTGAACCAGAGTGTCATCTAATGAAAGGCCCGTGGGATCATCCACTCCGGCGAAATTATCTTCAGCCAGGAAACTGATGATAATTGCTTCAGCTGGCAGGCTAAAACTTAACGCTATCAATCCGAACATTAAGGCAATTACTACTTTTTTCATGCGGGTACTCCTAAAAATATTAAAGACTCAACCATATCTGACTAATTGTGTCTATTTCTATATCGCGCAACCATTCCTAATAAGCCGGTCCCTATTAAAAACAAAGTCCCTGGTTCAGAGACAGGAGTAGTATTATGCGGAGTAAGCTCTATGCTTTCTACAATAAAGCTGTTATAAAAGGCAGGTTCTTGCGCATGAGTAAACCAAATACTTTGGATCGGTCCAAGAAAGGGAGAATAGTTTAATTGCTGAGCAGTATAAACTCCATCGCTGTTTACAAATGTCCATTGGGAGCCATCATCAATTTCACCTTTATGTAGTACGCGAATCTCTCCGTATTCTTGTTCAAATTGGCCGCTACTATAGGGAGGGCTTGGAAGCTGATAAGAACCAAATCCACTCAATACAACATTTACTAAGTCATAACTTTCGTTTTCATTAAAATTCATACCCCAGGATATGTTTTCTCCCCAAATTGGGCCATTAGAATCAAAAATAAAGTTACCATTAGAGTCTTTTAAATATTCCCATTTCACTTCTTCTCCCACATTAATGATGATTGCCTCAACAGATATACTAAAACTCAGCATCGTCATTACGAACATTAAGACAATGCCTACTCTTTTCATATTGTCCCTCCCCTTAAAACAACAAAGCATTAGCTAAATCAGCTAATGCTTTGATTTAATCAATCACAATAGTACAAACTAAAGACTTTTATAAATTCTATTTAAAATATATCCCCTTTTATCTCTTTTGTCAAGTTTTTCCTTATAATTTCACTACATTAGCCCGTTTGCCAAGGAATTTGGTAGCATTCCTGGTATCAATGACTATTTTGGCCTTGGAAACCAGCCATTTGTAGTCAATGGCTTTGTGCCTGGTGATGATGACCACTGCATCTACAGACTTGACCGTCTTTTCAGTCAGGGGCACAGACTTCAGAGGGATGCCTTCATGGCCCAGATTCGGGATAAACGGGTCATGGTAGCTGACTTTGGCGCCTTTTTTCTGCAGGAGCTTGATGAAATCAATCGCCGGCGATTCGCGGACATCATCAATATCATTTTTATAAGCTACTCCCAGGACCAGTATCCTGGCCTTTTTCACTGACTTGCCCTTATCATTCAGGGCGTCATTAAGCTTGTTGATGACATACTCAGGCATAGACCGGTTGATCTGTCCGGCCAGCTCGATGAACTTGGCCTCATACCCTTCCAGCCGTACCCGCCATGACAAATAATGCGGGTCGAGCGGAATACAGTGACCCCCAATTCCAGGTCCG
Organism: Elusimicrobia bacterium UBA6262; assembly: GCA_002441095.1. Taxonomy (GTDB): domain Bacteria; phylum CAYTYR01; class UBA6262; order UBA6262; family UBA6262; genus UBA6262. Next base: position 20,298 of record DJVG01000044.1, on the reverse strand, counting down.
GGATAGAATGGCATAAAGCCGAAAGGCTTGGTCGCGGCTGCATCGATCACTTCCCAAACATTGATACCGAGCTTGTTACAGATGATGGCCATTTCATTGATCATCCCGATATTGACTGAGCGGAAGGTATTCTCCAACAGCTTGACTGTCTCGGCTACCCGGGTAGAGCTGACGGGCAATACTTTGTCGATGGCCTGGCTGTAAAGAGCTACTGCCAGCTCGGTGCATTTAGGAGTATAGCCGCCTACTACTTTGGTAATATTCTTGGTATTAAACTGGGGATTGCCAGGATCCACCCGCTCAGGTGAAAAAGCCAGGTGGAAATCACGGCCGGCTTTGAGGCCTTTGGCTTCCAGCATGGGTTGCATTACTTCCTCGGTGGTACCGGGATAGGTGGTACTCTCCAGGATGATGAGCTGTCCTTTGTGCAGGTATTTGGCTATTTCTGTAGTAGCAGAGAGAATATAGGAGATATCCGGATCCTTGGATTTGCGCAAGGGAGTCGGGACGCAGATATTGATCGTATCTATATGCCTGAGTACGCTAAAGTCAGTGGTAGCCCGGAGCTTGCCGGCTTTGACCAACTCCCTGACTTCGGCTGAAGGTACATCCTGGATGTAAGAAATGCCTTTGTTGATGCTGTCTGTTTTGCGTTTGTCCACATCAATGCCAGTGACATCAAAGCCGACCTTGGCCAGTTCCACAGCCAGGGGCAGGCCGACATAGCCGAGCCCGATAATACCGGCTTTGGCTTTTTTCTCGATGATCTTTTTCAGTCTTTCATCATACATTTTATTTTCCTCCATTAATGAACCAGTGAATAGTGCGGCGCAGGCCTTCGTCAAAGTCCACTTTCACTGAATATTTTAATATTTTTTTAGCTTTGCGGATATCAGCCAGCGAATGTTTCACATCACCGGGGCTGGCCGGCCCAAATTCCGGTTCCAGGGTCATGCGCAAGATACGGGCTATTTTTTCTGCCAGCTCAATAACCGTGTAGCGCTTGCCGCAGGCGACATTAAACACTTCGCCTGATGCCTTGGGTGCGGTACAGGCCTGGATATTGGCTAATACCACATTGTCAATATAGGTAAAGTCGCGGCTCTGCTGGCCGTCGCCATTGATATGCGGGGATTCACCCCTGAGCATAGCGCTGATAAATTTGGGAATAACCGCGCTGTAAAAACTGGTGGGGTCCTGTTTTGGGCCAAAGACATTGAAATAGCGGAGGCAGACTGTCTCCAGGTTGAATATTTTGGCAAAATTGCGGCAATAGAGCTCTCCGGCCAGTTTAGTGGTCGCATAAGGAGATTGAGGATTGGAAGCCATTGTCTCTACTTTAGGCAGTATTGGTGTATCGCCATAAGCAGAGCTGGAGGCGGCATAAACCACCCGCTTGACCTTGTAGTCACGGGCAGCGATAAGGACATTCAGGGTACCATCAATATTGACCGCATTACTAAGAGCAGGATCAGCTATTGAACGGGCCACTGAAGGCAGAGCTGCCTGGTGCAGGACATAGTCTACACCTTTGACCGCCTGGTTGACAGTCTTGATATTACGGATATCGCCTCTGATAATATCTATCTTGGAGCTGAAGCCGGCAAGATTTTCCTTTTTGCCTGTGGAGAAATTGTCCAGGATGCGGACTTTGTGTTTTTTCTGGAGCAGGGCGGCGGTGATATTGGAGCCGATAAAGCCAGCCCCGCCAGTTACTAGAAATTTAGACATTTTTAATTCCTTTAAAATAAAGTTGCCAGTCAGTACAAAGTACAGTTGCCAGTCAAAGCAAAAAGCAGTAAGAACTTAAACTGACTCTTGTTCTTACTGGTAACTGTTTCTCGTATTTACTGCTCTTCGCTATTACTGTCTTTTAAATATAGCAGGTTTTTCAATTTTGTCAAGGGAAGATAACTTACGCGCGTTTTCTCAGGATAATGAAATACCGCTTAAAATTATCACTGATATCTTCGGCAAGAAAGGTAATATGTTCTTCATGGGACACGAACAGGACCGGCTCCCGGACCATGTTATTATCCAGGGCAAATACATTCTTGATATTGCCTACCGCCACAGGCACGGTCACTTCGGTACAATCCTTACCGACAATATTAGTGACACTAACTTCTGCATAATCACCATGATCAACAAAAGCCAGGTCGCAGTTAAGGTCCGCGCCTAAGGCCTGCTTTTGGACAGCAAGGAACGGCTTCGCGCTGGTTTTTTCCTGGTCATTGGTGCATTTGAGCAAAGCTGAAGCAATACGCCCTTTTTTAATAACCACGGCAGCTATTGAATTACTGCACATATTTATTTCAAAATAGCGCAGCTGGCGGCGCTCATTCGTGTAGCGGATAGTTTGTAATTTGCTGGTCCTGGCGCGATTGATGACAAACAAGACCTGCTTTCCTTCGGCCTGGTGGTCATACTGGATCACTTCGACCCGCGGCTGATAGCTGCAGTTGACTGCCCGGCTGACTGGCTTGATATTGAGCCGGTCCAGGAGATATTCAACCAGCCCTTCNNAATTAATTTTCCTGCCCCGGTAGATGGCCTGCGCGAGCAAATCGCCATTATCTTTGACAAAAACATGGACCAGGGCTTTATGGGCCCGGCAAGTAAATTTGTTTCTATCCAGCATCACCCGCGTTGATTCAGCCAGGGCTATCCTCTCCGTGCGCGGTGACCCAAAAGCCTGTTTTAGTACGGTATATGGCTCCATCTTCTCATCCAGGACCGGGAGCGTGCCGGTCAGTACCAGGATGCCGCCTTTTTTAATGTACGCAGCCAAAGTGCGCTGGGTAGCGCGGTCCATCCATTCATAGCCATTGGTAAAGATGATCTTATACTTTAATAATGAGTTAAGATCATCTTCCTTGAGGTAGGCTAATCCGCTTTCAGTATTGTTCCTGGAAAGCAGGCGCAGGAATGAATCCCAGCCATAATACACTGAACTCACTCCACCGTGCCAGGCGCCTTCCTGGCAATAGGGTGTGTATAATCCCCAGGCAATAGACGGCTTTTCCTGCTCCCTGACCAAAGATGGCCCTTCCTGGTTAAAGAAAGAAGTCATCTGGTACAGGGTCCAGTATTTCTGGCGGAACAGTCCGGTTTGCTTGATCGGCGGGTGATGCGGATATGGCGGATAATGATTAGCATCCAGCTCTTTGGTCCAGTGGTCAGTAGCAGCAGCTGTATAAACATTCAAACCAGTGGCGCCGAAAGCAATATAGGCCATGGACTGGAAATAGCTGGGCTGGCAGTATTCATAGGCCGGGTCATAGATCTTGCTGAAGCCCCAGTTCTCTTCCAGGCAAATACCGCGCGCTTTCCTGGCCAGCAGGCGGTAGCGGCAATAATCTTCATGATTTTTATAGATCACTCCGAGCCAATTGGTAAAGCCATACTCTGCCACCGGAGCCAGTGTCCGCGGATTATTCCGGGCAAAATATGCTTCTTTCAGGGCAGCGGTTGGTCCGGGAGGATTGTAGTTGGTCAGGAACGGGACTTTGAGCCCTTTCATGTATTTCCTGTATTCACTAATGATCAAGGGCACATACAAGCCGGAAAATTCTGCCCAGTCCCGGTACCAGATAAGCTCCTTGATCTTCTTTACGCCCGTCCATTTCCTGGGCGGGTCAATGCGCTCCCAGGCTTTATAGGCCATACCATATATTTTGTTCAGCCTGGCCAGTGACTTATATTTATTTTTCAGGAATAGTTGATAGCGCTCGACCGCGGAGTCAGAATAGTCATACGCATCAATGGGCTGGCCGGCATCCGAGTAAATCCCCTCATTCAATATCTGCACGGCAACAATAGGCCCGCGGGGATATTGCCAGGGCACCAGGATCTCCCTGGTCACTGTTTCCAGCCAGTATTGCACATAGCGCAGGAATTTCCGGTCCAAGGGCGCTGGCAGGGCATTTTCCTGCAATCCGCTCCAGGTACGCGCCTTGCCGTCTGCGTTCAACATTGGTTCGATATCAGTATCTTTTCCAGCCCGGACATATTCCGGCAAACCGCCGAAATTCAGCTCGGCATGAACAAATGGCCCGGGCTTGGCAATGACCCGNNCTGGCAGACATGCAGGAGATACTTGATATCAGCGCTGCCCTGGTCTTCACCGGTAAAATCAGCCTGCGCCTTTTCCGCAAACGGGTCACGCGGCAAATGATGGCGCCAGGGGATATAGAAAGACACATATTTGATCCCCAGCTTCCTGATGCCGCTTAATTTCACGGCCCAGTCTGACCGGTAGTCGCGGTAATAGGGATAATCAGCGCTCAGGCAAAAATCAGGTTGGCCATCTATATGAATGACCCCGTCGGTAATAATGCTTTTCTTGGCGCGTCTGTTCATCCTTTAACTGCCCCCATAGTGATCCCCTTTATTATATATTTTTGCATGATCAGGAAAATAATGACCATTGGAATGATCGTGATCGTAGCCCCGGCCAGCAGGAGATGATACTTACTGCCAGACTGGGTCATCAAAGCGCCCAGGCCCAGGGGCAGGGTAAAATTATTCCGGCTGATGATTAGCACCAAGGGCCAGGTAAAATTGTTCCAGTTGAACATGAAGGTAAAAATACCCACTACTGCCAGCACCGGTTTGGACAGCGGCATGATAATACTCCAGAAAATACGGAAACGCGAACAGCCATCCAGGGTCGCGGCTTCTTCCAGCTCTATCGGTATGCCGACTATAAATTGCCGGATCAGAAATACATTATAAACAGACATACTGACCGGGATGATCAAGCCCCACAGCGAGTCATACATCCCCAGGTTCTTGGTAATAAATACCAGCGGGATCATGATCACATAAAACGGGATCATTAACGAGGCCAGCATCAGGCTAAAGATCTTTTCCTTGAACGGGAAATTGATCCTGGCAAAAGCATAGGCCGCCAGGGCATTAAAAAAAAGATTGCAGGCCGTCGCTACGACGGCCACGAAAAGACTATTCAGGAACATCCGGCCGAATGGCAGCTGGGTAGTTACTTCCCGATAGTTATTCAAAGTAGCGCTTATTTTACCAGTATTTGGATCTAATGGCAATAGTTTTACGCCGCTGGTATAGATATCCTGAGGCTGGCGCAAAGACGCGCTTAGCATCCAGATAAACGGCAGGACCATTATTGCTGCGAACGAGATCAGTACCAGGTAGATAAATAGTTTCGAGATCTTATCCATGTGAACTCCCAGATAAGGCTATCAGAATATCAGGTGATCAGGTTGTGGATATCAGGATAACAGGTTATCAGGTTTTCCTGATACTCTGATTCCCTGATGCCCTTCCTCCTGATATCCTGATCCTCTGTTATCCGTTTTAGTTACTATTCAATCTCTTGTGGTACATATTTGAACTGGATCCAGGTAATGACCAAAATGATCACAAACAATATATAGCTCATGGCGCAGGCCAGGCCCATGCGGTAATAGCGGAACGCCTGGTTATACAAATTCAGGATATAGACAAACGTGGAATGCTCCGGCCCGCCCAGCCCGCTGGTCAGGACATAGATCTGGTCAAATACCTGGAACGAGCCAATGACCGTAGTGATCAGAAGAAAAAATGTCACCGGGCGGAGCAGTGGCAAGGTAATGTTCCAGAATTGCTGCCAGGCATTAGCGCCGTCGATCCTGGCTGCTTCGTATAGTTCTTCGGGAATGCCTTTCAATCCCGCCAGGAAAATGATCATGCCATACCCTGCTCCCTGCCAGACACTCATGGCCGCAATAGACGGTAAAGCAGTGCTGGTATCATTGAGCCAGTTCTTAGGCGGCAGGGAAAAACCAGCCAGGAACTGATTGATAAAACCGATGATCGGATCATAGAGCCATTTCCATAACACCGCCACGGCAATAGCTGATGTGATCATGGGGATGAAATAGCACAGCTTAAAGAAATTCTCTCCCTTGATGCGGCTGTTCAGGAACAAAGCCAGGATCAAGGACAAAACCAGTCCTGCCGGCACGCGCAGGACAATATACTTCACCGTCACCAGCAATGACGGCCAGAAGTACGGTTGTTTTTGCGCATTAAACAGCAGTTCCGCGTAATTTTTCAGCCCGGTCCAATGCGGGGCAGACCGCATGTTCCAGTCAGTAAAACTATAGTAGAAAGAAATTATGATCGGGAGCAGCACAAAAATAGTGAAATAGATCAACAAGGGCATAATAAATAAATAACCTGTTAATCCGTCTTTCCATTGTTTACTTTTTAATAATCCCGAGGATTTCATGATACCCCAATTTATGGCTAAAGTACGGTTATCAGAATATCAGGGAATCAGGGTGAAGAATATCAGGTTATCAGAATACCAGGTACTACCTGATCTCCTGATGTCCTGGTATCCACTTCCTGATGTCCTGATCACCTGATCACCGTTTTTAAAGCTAATCGGTGTAATCGTTTTTACTTAGCGAAATATATCGTCACAAAAGATTCTGTAATACAGGCAAAACTTGCGATATCACCCGGTGTCCCATTATCAGTATAACTGGCTAATTCTTTTTCCTGTATTTCCTGGGATGGACTGGCCAGGTCATAAATATCCGGGTCCACCCCGTCTTCATTGTCTTTGCCTTCGCCGCCGCCGCCATGCCATTCATTGCCTTCTTCGTACACTTCCCGCAGGTGGCCATTTTCCTCCTGGCCAATACCGACGATGACCTTCCAGGTCTGTCCGGCAGGATTGCCGATAATAGCAATAGGTACAGCTACTTCGATAGCCGTCCATTTATCATCATCAACCATAAATCCTTTGGTGTCGCTGATCTCGCCAATCTTCCTGGCTATTAATTTGCCATTCTCATCCCAGATAAATCCTTTATAAGTGCCGGCAATGGCGATCGTGCAATGGAGCCCCAGGTCGTCAGAGACACGCAATTCACCGAAAGCCCCGGTAGTGGCATCCAGCGAGTCACTATCCCCTTGCGGGAAAAATGACAAGCCGCCTTTTTGCCCTACCTTATGGATACCGATAAGCTTGAACGGCGCCCACCAGACACCCGGCCGGGTAGACTTAATCAGAAAATATACGTTCTTGGCATCATATGTTACCCTGAATTCCAGCAGGTCAGCACCCCTGGCCAGTTCCTGGTTCGCCGGATAGTAGTATTTACCGTTGCCGGTGTCATCGCCTTTGGCATCTTTCCAGATAAACTCGCTCTGGGAAACACACGAGGTGTTTTCCTGTGACGGCGGGGTACCGGTCCAGTCATTGATATTCTTGTCCACTTTAATTGTTTTTGGTTTGACCAGATCCAAGCCAAATACGCTTCCGGCTACGAGTAGAAACGATATTACGACGATCAATACTGTCAGCTTGTTTTTCATTGTATCCTCCTTGAAATAAGTTCCGGGTTCCAGGTTGCGAGTTGCGAGTTTTGTTTAACCTGAAACTTGAAACCTGAAACTCGTAACTGTTTTATTTTTGTTCTTCCGCTAATATAGCATCGCAATCTTTAGCCGCTTTATTAAAAGCCTCAGCTACGCTCAGCCGCTGGTTCAGGGCCTCGTCTATGGCTTTGGCAATAATTTCATCGTTTATTTTGGTCCAGGACTCAACTGTCGGTTTGCTCACCGCATATTGGATCTGTTCCATGAATATTCTTTTGTCCGGGTCATCTTTGAACTTTGGATGATCGATGAGCGTCTTTTTGACGGGGAAATTGCCGCTCACTTCACTCATCACTACCTGGTTTTCATCGAGCATAAGATAGCGGATAAAATCCCAGGCCGCCGGCGGATCTTTGGCGTTCTGGTAGATAACCAGGCTTTCGCCGCCAATATTAGTGGCATACTGTACTTTTTTCGGGATCAGCGCGATACCGTATTTTAATTTAGGGAAATTAGTCTTAATACCCTCGATAGCCCAGGGCCCGTTCAGCGCCATGGCCACCCGGCCCAGTTCAAAAGCATTGGCGCTATCCGTGATCAGGCGCGGGGAATATTGCAGGAGCTGGACCCAGAGATCCATAGCTGCCAATCCTGCTGGCTGGTTAAAGATGGCTTTAGTTTCAGTATCATTGAGCATTGTGCCGCCGGCGCTGGCGACAAAAGCCGGGAACATCCAGCCGCCATAACCATCCCCTTTGGGCACGGCAAAGGCAGCGATTTTACCCGGCACATAGACTTCCCTGGCTGTCTGCAGCAGCTCATCCCAGGTAGTGGGAACTTTTTTTATGAGCTCCTGGTTATAAAACAAGGCAATGCAGGTCTGGTTCAAGGGAATGCCATAATATTTCTGGCCATACTTGACCATCTTCATGGCCCCGGGATAAAAATCTTTCAGGTCGAGATCTCCGGCATTGACAAAATCATCCAGGCAGAACAGAATATTATCCTTGGCAAAACGGGACACCAATCCGCTGTCCAGGTAAGAACAGTCAGGATTGGCGCCCACGGCAATAGAAGTATTGATCTTGGTATTGAAATCATCTTTCGGCACAAAAAATATCTTAACGCAGGTACCAGGATGTTCCAGGTTGTACTTATTCACCAGGGATTCAACCTGCTGTGTCCTGGCCTGGTCGCCGGGAGCATAAGCCCAAAAAGTGATCTCCCTTTCTGCCGGCTGTTTGCTCCCGCACCCTGTGAGTAGTAACAATCCCAGTGTAATTACGGTTAATACTTTTCTCAAACTGGCCTCTTTCTTGCCTTTTTCAAGTTGGCGAGTTTCAAGTTTCAGGTTTCAGGTTAAAACAAAACCCGCAACTCGCAACCTGGAACCCGTAACTGTTCTTATTTCGCGAATGTCACCGTCACATATGAATCTTTAATGGTGCAAAAGCCGTCCGGATCCCCGGCATGAGCCGACGCTTTGTAGCTGGCTAATTCCTTTTCCTGTATTTCCATGCTTGGGCTGGCCAGGTCATAAACATCCGGGTCGTTGCCGCTCTCATCTTCGTCGCCTTCGCCGCCGCCGCCGTGCCATTCAGTCGCCTCTTCATATACTTCGCGGAAATGGTCAGCATCCTGCATACCAACACCAACGACGAACTTCCAGGTTTGCCCGGCGGGATTGCCGATCAACTCTATGGGCACTGCTATTTCCACAGAATTCCAGTTATCATCTGCCACTAAGAAGCCAGGAGTATCAGTGCTTTTCTCACCAGTTGTCCTGGCTATGGTTTTCCCTTTAGCATCCCACATCCACATTTTATAGGTGCTAGCAATACCGATGACATACTGGCAAGCCAATGATTCGTCAACTTTAATTTCCCCAAAGCAGCCGCCCTCAGGATCCATCTCATCCGGGTCTCCCTGCCCCAAAACAGTCATACCGCCCTTCTCTCCTTCTTTGTGGATGCCGATAATGCGATATGGCGCCCACCAATTACCCGGCCGGGAGCACTTGATGAGGAAATATACATTATACTTGTCCCAAGTGACCCTGAATTCTCTCAGGTCAGCGCCCTTGGCTACATCTTTGCTGGTTGGATAGGTGTATTTACCAGCCCCGGTATCATCACCCTTGGCATCTTTCCAGATAAATTCACCGCTGGAAATAATAGCGGTATTTTCCTGCTCCGCCGGGGTCCCGATCCAGTCATTGTCATTCTTATCAACTTTGATCGAATGGCCTTTCAATCCTTCAGCGGCAAAAACTACGCTGCTGATCGCCAGCAGTATAACCAGTGCTACTAAACCAATTCTCAATCTCATGGTTCTTTACCTCCCCCTTTTAATTTAAATACATTTTTTAAAGAAGTTTTAAGTTTTGAGTTGAAAGTTTTAAGTGAAGGTTTTTTAACCATAACTTAACACTTTACACTTTCAACTTAACACTGCCTTTAATAATTATTCAAAGGTTACTGTAAGATACGATTGCTCGATGGTGGCATAACTGGAAGCGTCATTCCTTGATCCCGCCGGTTTATAACTGCTTAGTTCTTTCTGCTGAATTTCAGTAGATGGGCTGGCCAGGTCATAGATATCAGGATCCGGACCGGTTTCTCCCTCATTGCCTTCGCCGCCGCCGCCGTGCCATTCGGAAGCGACTTCATTCACTTCACGGAAGTGGTCATTGTCCTGCTGGCCGATACCGACAATAAAGCGCCAGGTCTTCCCCGCCGGCTGGCCACCCAGCATTTGCCAAGGGACCGCCACTTCTACATTGTTCCAGTTGTAATCATCGATCAAAAAGCCGGCAGTATCAGTATTCTTGCCTTCTTTCCTGGCAATGACCTTGCCGTCTGCGTCCCAGACAAATCCTTTGTAGGTGCTGGAAATACCCACAGCATATTCACAAGCCAGTCCTGGGGCTACATTTATTTCTCCCAGACCGGGCAGAGTGACCATCCCTTGTTTTCCCAATCCTCCCTCGACACCATTGGTGTCGATACCAATGAGACGGAACGGCGCCCACCAGTCACCCGGACGGGCACATTTAATGAGAAAATAAAGATTATGGTCATCATAAGTGACCCGGAATTCACGCAGGTCAGAAGATTTGGTAAATACTTTACTGGCCGGATAGGTATATGCCCCGGTACCGGTATCGTCATTTTTCGCATCTGTCCAGATGAACTCGTCAGCGCTAATGGTCCAGCTGTTCTCAGCGGGAGCAGTGCCGACCCAATCCCTGACTTCCTTATTTACCTTGATGTTATGTCCGCGTAAGGGAGTCCCGATGATCACCGGGATGGAACAAGACTCTTTTTTGCCTTTTTTGTCCACCTGGATCACGGTAATAATGTGTTCTGAACCTGGTTTGAGTTTTTCCGGTACCAGCCACACTGCTTCATAAAAACCTTTATCCGTGGCCGTCAGCGGCGCTTCTTTCGCCTTATCTATCAGATACAGCATTTTATCGACTTGGCTGTGCGCTTTGGGAATAGCTATTATCTTGCATGATTTATAAATCGGAGCCTTGGGTATGGGGCCGATGATATTTACCTGGTTGAACACATTGACCTTTTTTTCCGCAGTGCCGACCTGGTCATATTTATCAAACGCCCTGACGGAAAGCGTATATGGCCCATCTTTAAGTTTCGTGGTATCCAGGGTACCGCTATAAGCATCATTGCCGTAATACTTCAGGCTGATCCAAGTGTTAGCGTCCAGCGAATATTCGGCTTTCGTGATAGTTTCGCCTTTGATCACGAAGTCCAGTATTTCTTTGCCGCCATAAATAGTCCCGGCGGGGCTTTGGAAGGCGATCTCCGGTACATTGAAATCGATCTTTTCGCCTTCCAGGGAAACCGCGAAAATATGCACCCGGGGATCATTGGGCGTGCCCAACCCGTTCATTATCTTCTTGGGATCGACAATAATGGTCTGGGAAAAGATCGCGACTCCCGGCTGGCGGATGCCCTCTTTTTCATGATGATAGGAAGTAACAATGGCCGGCTCATCATCAAAAACAGGCTTACCTCCCCACCAGTCAGAAAAAGCGGTCTTTTTCACTTCAGTGGTGCCGTCAGTATAGCGCAGTGTAAAATCTACTTTGCTGCTGCCATTATGCATGGCAGCCAGGATATACACTTTAGTATACCGGCCGTTAGGCACTTTGAGGACCTGGCCTTTACATTCAACATTATTATTTTGCCCGTCTTCCTTAGGGCCGAATTTATACTTTATTTTTTCCTGGCCCATGAAGATAAAATCGCGGTTAGAGTCAGGCAGTTCTTCAGCCGGGAAATCCCAGCCAGTACCATCAGCGAGACTTGCTTCGGTAGAGATCATATCCGTATCAAAAGGCAGGTCCACATATATGCCGGGTGAGTTGTCAATGATAACTTTGGTCAGTTTTTCGACTATGTTCTTACCGGTATCTTCGACGCGGAATTTAAGGACATGCACGGAACCGTCGGCAAGGGCCGAAGCATCCCACCTGGCCTGGTAGTTTCCTTTGCTCTTGTCCGCCATATCAGCCAGCGGGCCGTCATCGATAGCATATTTGACTGAGGCGATACCGCGGTCATCCTCAGCATGGACCGTCAATATCACATTATTCATCACATATGAGCCGTCTTTGGGGCTAAACTGTACCAGCGGCGGCTCATCAATATTATCCACGACTACATTGAAAGCCTCGGATACAGCAGTGCCGGACGAGCTCCAGGCTTTGAAAACGAGGGAATGCATGCCCTCTCCCAGCAACTTGGTGTCCAGGTCATAGCTGTAATAGCTGTTACCTAATGCCTTCATGGTATATTTTTTCTCATTATCAATGACGATCTCTTTGGTCGGCCAGTCTTTACCTACCATATAAGCTGCTTTGATAGGCACTTTGCCGGCGAGCTTTTCATCCTGCCTGGGGCTAACCACCTGGATACTGCCTGTGGTCTGCCCATATTCTTTCTGCAAGGCAGAGAAAACTTTCTTATACAATTTCCGGTCCATGGTCATGACTCCCATGGTGCCGGGATCGTTGATCATTGTATGCCAGTCAAAAGCAGTCCACCAAACCGTACCGGCGACTGCCGGCACTTTATTGAAAGCCTTCATGGTTTCCTTGAACAACTCCACCTGTTTCACCTGCATAGTGTCTTCTTTGTAGGGTGCCCAGACACCGAATTCTGTAGCGATGATCGGTTTATCCGGGAAAGTCTTGTGCATGGTTTCCAAAGCATTCAGGGTATCTTCATAATAATCCTTGCCGTAAAATACGCCGTAGTACATGGTAAACCCAAGCACATCCATATCTTTCTGGCTGGGATCTTTGTCGTCACTGCCTGACGCAGATTGCGCTACAAACCTGGTCCCGTCGATCTGATAAGCGATGTCGCGCAGTTCTTTGACGAACAGGGCCCGCTCGGTCTGCCAGCTGCATTCATTGCAGGTGCCCCAGATACCCACAGAGGCGCGGTTATAATCCTGGTAGATCATTTCCTGCCACATCTGCCGGGCAATACCCCGCTCCTTGCGCTGGATATCAAACTCCGGCCCGCCAAACCAGTAAACCGGTATTTCTTCCCAAACCACCAGGCCCAGGCGGTCAGCCATGACCTGGGTAAAAGGATGATTAGGATAATGCGCGGTCCGGAGGAAATTGCAGTTCGCTTCTTTGATCAGCATAAAATCATTATAAATGACCTGCTGGGTTGATTTTTTTCCTGGCACTTCCTCGCTGCCAGGGTACACTTCATGCCGGGCCAGGCCTTTCAGCTTTATGGACTCGCCGTTAAGCAGGATAGCGGCTTTTTCTTTGTCAATGGTGAATTCCCTGATGCCGAACTGGGTATAATACTTATCCACCAGCTGTTTATTCTTAAGATCATAGATCTTGACCTGCAGAACATACAAATTCGGCTGGGCCGGAGTCCAGAGCTCGGGCCAATCAGCAGAGAGAGTGAAATTGCAGGCCACGGTATCTTTGCCCAAGGCCGTCAATTCAGTATTTTGTTCTCCCCATACTGACAAGGGCCGGGACAGGTCTATTATGTCTTTGGCACTTTCCGCTATAATATTTTTTTCAGTCAGTTTCGCTTTGTAGATGAATATTTCCACTTTCAGCGTCGTATCAACTTCAGACCGGTTATCGATCACCACATTAGCCGAGAGCTGCGCCTTTTCCGGGCTGACCGGTTTTGTCCTGACATCCGCCCGCACAATATTGATGGCCGGGCAAATTTCAACATAAACATCTCTCTTGATGCCGCCATAATTCCACCAGTCACCGATAAAACAAGGCACGGTCAAGTTTCGCTGGTCACGGTTGCCGGAAGGCACCCAGGGGATATTATCCACCCGGACAGCCAGGGAATTTTTCTCCCCGAATTTGACATGCGTGGTCAGATCGAGAACAAAAGGAGTGTAACCGCCTTCATGGCAGCCAACCCAAGTGCCGTTGACCCAGACATCGGTGAAATAATTGGAAGCCAGGAATACCAGCCGCAGGTATTTTCCCTCGTTTTCTTTGCTTATTTCAAAATTCCGGCGGTACCAGACCCCGTTTTCATACCGGTCAGGAGCAGGATTTTCCACCCCGGGGATGACTTTGTTTTCCCAGGCACTATCGTCATAGGCCGCCAGATGCCGTCCATTGCTCTCTTTCTCCAGGGCAGTGATGTTCTCTGCGGTCCTTTTTTGCAGGGTTAATTCCTGGTTCATTACCAGCCGTTCTTTCTTCCAGGTTCCGGCCAGGCTGAGCTGAGCCCGGTCCTGCTTTTCAAAACCAGGCAAAGGCAGGTCATTCTGGAACGGGACAGTCACACTATTAACAGTTTTTAATTCAAAAGCAGGCGGTTGTAATTCCACGGCAGATAAATTCACTGTCCAGCCTATCGCTATTAATATAAAAATTACTGCCCATCTGCGATCCATATAATCTCCTTTACCATGAAGTATAATATTCTCCCTTGCGGTCACTACCCAAGACATTAATATACATTCTGCCGACACTAGCCAATCCACTCACCGTTTCAGTAGAGCGGTAATACCACCAGCCGACAGCAGCGCTGTCTGGCTCAGGCGTTTTTGTAGACCAATGCAGTCCCTGGTGCCAAACATCAGACCTATTTGGATTATCAACGAAGGATGGATTTGGGCCAATCGCGCACGAGGGAATTTCGTCCATATAGGCCTTGAAATCATTTTGTATAGCCCAACAGAATCCATCATCAGAGTAAACGTGATTTTCATTGCCAGGCCGGGGATCAAAAGATACAGCCAGAGGGAAATGCTCCGCATCTGCATAGTATATGCTTATTGCTGACCGTAACACACCGAGGTTTCCCTTCGTGTTTGCTTCTTTGGAACGTTGTATAAAACTAATATAGCGGGGTATGGCAATACCTGCTATGATGCCGATAATGGCCACGACGATCATTAATTCCACTAAGGTAAAACCTGTTCCTTTTTTTACTTTTGGTAATGCCATATCCAGAAGCTCGACTCTCTTATATGTTCTCCTTTACCATGAACTATAGCAGACCCCTTTGTTATCTGTCCCCTCGACATTAACAAAAAACTTGCCCAGGTAAGCAATTCCACTTACTGTATCACTGGAACGATAATACAACCAGCCTACATTATTAGGGCCGGGATCGATCGGGCCGGGGGAAGCTATCCCCAGGTGGTAAACATCTGCTCGCGTGTGTTGCCAGGGGAGGGACGGGGCGGGGCCAATCTTGCATTCGGGAAGCTCGTAAAGATATAGCTGGAAATCGTTGTGTATCTGCCAGCCTAACCCGTCATCAGTATATAAACCCTGTGGGCTAGCGGGATCGACGGAAATAACCAGGGGATAGAATTCCGTATCCGCATAATAAAGGCCTAATGTTGAACGTAACGCACCCAGGTTACCCTTAACTGCCCCTTCTTTGGCCCGTTTGGTGAAAGTCATATAGCGGGGTATGCCAATACTCGCCAGTACGCCGATAATGGTTACGACGATCATCAGTTCGATCATGGTCAGGCCATCTTTTCTTTTTACTTTTAAAAATGCCATCTTCTGGAGCTCGACTCTCTTATGATCAGTTCGGTGGGCAACACTAAATGCAATGGCTTGCTGTCTTCCGGGTTGTGTTCGATCAGAAAATTGGCCGCTTCTGTCCCCAGCCTGAACATCGGCTGTTTCACCGTAGTCAAAGGGGGCACCAGCTGGGCCGCTGTATCAATATCATCAAAACCGACCAGGGAAATGTCTTTAGGCACCTGGAGGTTGCTTTCCTTGATGGCCATCATCGCGCCTTTGGCCATGAGATCGTTAGCGGCAAATACCGCAGTTGGCCTGGCAGGTTGGATCAATAATTGCAGCATTGCCTGGTAGCCGAGGTCTTCCTTATAATGGCCGCAAACGACCAGGCTCTCGGCAACAGGTATCTTTGTATCAGCCAGGGCCTGGCGAAATCCGGCCTCGCGTTCGCGGGCATCACCGCGTTCCGGCGGCCCGGCGATAAAACCGATATGCTTATGACCCAGGTCAATCAGGTATTTAGCTGCTTTGTAGGCCCCGGTATAATTCTCCACATCTACAAAACTACTGCCCTTGAAGCCCCCGCTGGCGCCGATCAGCACGAAAGGCACATCAGCTTCCCGCATCTTTTTGACCAGCACAGAGTTCTGCGGCGGAGCCAGCACCAGGAATCCTTTGACGAACTTGCCAAAATACCAGCTGGTGATCCGTTCCACATCCTCTTCTTCCTGGGACGTGACATTAAGGATGACCAGGTTATAAGAATATTCATCTACCATTTTTTCTATACCCTGCAGGATCTCGGTAAAATAATAGGTAGTAAATAAATGTTCATACTGAATGACCAGGGCAATAGTTTGGGAAGATTGACGGGAAAGATTAACAGCGGTAAGATTTGGATGGTATTTGAATTTCTTGATCAGGCTGAGTATTTTGGATCGGGTTTTAGATTTGACATACGGATGGTTATTAAGAACCCGGGAGACTGTCATCTTGGAAGTCCCGGCCTTCTCCGCGATCGTGTCGATGGTAATATTCTCTGGTTTGTTCATACGCCACCTTTTATGATACCGGTAACATATTACTAGTACAAATATACCACAACTACTGTTTTTGTCAAGGATTATTACGGAAGGGAGGACTTAAGTATCTTATCACATGAAGTGGTTGCCAGTCAATCTGAAAGCAGTCAATGCGAGAATCAGTAAAAACGAGAAGCAGTTACCAGTAAAAGCGAAAAACAGTTTGGGGTGGAATTCAGGGGATGGAATCGTAATACACGTGATAGCCGCTCTCTTGAACGACCAAACGCGCTTCATCTAAAGCCAGACACTCAACCGAACACAGCAAAACGAGAAAGACACAAAATGAATGGATAAGCTTGCGAGACATAATATTCACTTCCTCCTGCTGTTAATTTTTTATTTCTTTCTGCATACCGGCCCGCATCTTGCGCGGTACCTGCTGTAAGCCCCCGCTGGTTTTTTGCTCTTTAACGAGAGGATTGAAGCCGCTGAGGCCAAAAACCCGCCAGATCGTGCTGGAGAGAGCCGTAACCCATTGCCCATTCTTGCCGCGGGGAATTTCCCAGCCAAAGAAAAAAGTATTAATTATTTCACGGTCTCGGGGCTGAATACTGGTATATGGCAATATTCCTTTGGGTAATTTGGCCAGTTCATTCATCTTATTCATTTCGGCTATATAGCGGAAAGCTTTTTCCTCGTATTCAGCCGCCTGGTCGGGGGCCTGGTTGCGCCGGCAAAATTCTGCCATTACCTGATAGGTGATGACCATTTGTCCCGTGCCTTCCCACCAGATCAACCGGGACCGTTTTGGGTCTTTGCCCTTTTCATCGGTAAAATCAAAACCAGAAATAGCGATATCGTTAATGTCGTGCTGTACTAAAAAGTTATCTTCGGCACATTTGATCATTTTGAACGGGTCCAGGCCCCAACGGATCATTTCCTCCGGCCCGATGGCAGCAATACTCCAGCTAACGGTATCCAGCGCTTTAGTGGTATCAACGCCAGACTCGTTGTAGCCACAATGAAAGAGCTTATTTTGGCGGCTATAAACAATCTCCAGCAGCCATTTCTTAATGCAGGCTTTTTCGTACCTGATCTTTTTCAAACCAAACTTGCGTTGCTCAAACAGCTGCTGGTACTTGCCCGGGTCTTGCTGATATATCTGTTCCAAAATTGTAAGCACGGCATAGTTATCGATAACATTTTCCGTGGAATAGACTTTACTCCAGTTAGTACCCCAGCCGCTGCCCATGCTGACTGCCCCGCGGCTCCCGTCAGGGAACCTAAAATGCGGCAGGTTATAGGCCCAGCGGGCAATATCAATCGCAAATTTAAGATATTTATGAGTATGGTTGACCTGGTCATATTGCAGGGCGGCCAGGGCGACCCACATATTCGGCCCGACATGTATCCTGTCCCCGTCAATACCAGCTAAAAGAGCGTCTTCCCCCCAAATATCAAAACTAGTGATACGGTAGGAGGTGAGCAGTCCGGTATAGCCATTTTTAACCGCATAGAAATTGTTCTTCAAGATCCGCAGGATCTGGTCGGCCTTGCTTTTTTGATCATTGATAGTGTACATGATCACGGCTAAAGCCAGGTCATAGGTAAAGGCCTGCTGGTCCAGCAGGCCTTCTTTTTGCTGATAATATCTCTTGGTAGCATCATCAAAATAGTAACCGGTGGTCCCTTGAAAACTTTCCACTAATCCGGTGGTTTGATTACTATGTTTATCCAAATGAAGCAGTACCGATTTATTTAAGTCAGCTAATGATTGCCGGTATATATTGTCGGCCTCTTGTCCGTAAACCCGGGACCAAGACGCAGCCAGGCAGAGTGATATTATGAAAATGATGAAATATTTTTTATTTACCATTTATATCCTACTGAAATGCGGTGGGTATCGCCGAGGATCCCGTACGGCATCCAGGCATAGTGTAAATTAAAACCAGCGATCTGGAAGCCCAGCCCGGCGGTAAGGCCGTTAAAATTTTCAATGTCAGAAATGTTCGCCGTATCATAACCGACCCGGAGAGCCAGGTTCTGGTTGACCCAGTATTCCAGTCCTACATTCTCGCTGACCTTGCTTTCTTCCTTGGGCTGGTATTTCGCGTCTGTGGCCAAAGTCAGTTTGTCTTCCACAAAAATATAGGCGGCACCGGCTTTGATCGTTAAAGGCAAGGGATCTTTTTCCTGCACAAACTTTACCCCGGGTCCCAGGTTCTGCACATTAACGCCGAAAGACAAACGCGGCCAGGCTTTATAGATAGTTCCAAGATCCAAAGCATAGCCATTGGCCTTTTCTGCTTCAATTTTTTGCCGGAATACTTTCAGATTGGTGCCCCAGGACATTTTTGACCCAATGGTTTTGGCATATGTCAGCAAAAGCAGGTTCTGGGTACTGGAAAAAGTGCCGATCGAACTGCCGGCCAGGTCAGTCTGGTCAATAGCTCCTGAATCAAGATAGGCCAGGGCCAGGCCCAGAGCACTGCCGTTGGGCAACGGATGTATATAACCGACATAACCATAGCTGATACCTTCAAGGTAATCGATATAACTGGCAATAGCTTCTTTGTGCTTCGCCCAGGCAATACCGGCAGCATTATATTGCGGCCCGTTAGCATCATCAGCGATCGCGGTGAAAGCATTGCCCATAGCTACCGGACGGGCTCCGGCTCCTAACCGCAAGAACTGCGCGCCAGTCGTTCCTGTCCCGCTTGCATAGCCAGCGGAAAGGCCAAAGGCTAAAGGCCCAATAACAAACGCCAGGATCAGTATCATCATTCTTAATTTAGAATTTGTAATTTGTAATTTAAAATTGCTTTTCATATGCCCCTCTTATTTAATGATCGCTAATTTGCCGGTCTTATGTTTGCTGTCATTGCTTTCTACTAAGAATATGTACAAGCCGCTGGCTACTTTCTGGCCATCTTCATTGGCCGCGTCCCAGCTAACTTCACCCAGGGCCAAATCATCACGCAGGGTGCGCACGAGTTCGCCGGTCAGGGTGTATATCTTGACTGTTGATTCATTCATAACGTTGGTAAAGGTAATCTTGGTATGTCCCAGCCCGCTGTTGGGCTTATAGGGATTAGGATAGACTTTTACTTCTTCGAGGTTTTCCAGGGCGCCAGCCGGTGAGAAAAGACGATAGATCCGGCCTTCAGTTAATTCGCTGCCGGCAATTTCTACGGCTATGATATTGTTATTACGATGGATCAGTTGGCTGCCTGGTACTTCTTCCCAGTTGGCAGAGCTTTCATTTAATTGATAGATCCGCAGGTTGGTTTCCTGCCAACCAGTGATATCGCCGGCATAACTCAGCTGGATAGTGATCAAGCCGCTGATCACGTCAGTAGCTTTGAATTCAACGATGCTGGAAGCAAGCTCTTCTTCAGAGGCCAGTTTCATGGAATTGTATAATTTGGTATCAGCAGCGCTGACCAGGGAAACTTTTTCCTGTTGCGGTATGGTAATATTCAGTATCTTGTTATGATTTTCCGGATTCTGCGGGATAATGGCCCGGGTCTGGCAATCCTGGTCCCAGGAAATAGTGTCCTCATTGCTATTGCTGTTAATGATATTGTGTACCGGATACACTGGCTTGTCATTAGAGAGCATATTGGCCGCGGAATTTGCAGAGACAGAAGTCTTGCTCTTGCCGGCAGCCAGGGTGGCTACGACAGCTACATAATAACCAGTGCCTTCCTGCAAGCCAGAGATAGTGCCGCTATTAGCCTGCGGATCGTCTACCGGGGAATCCAGCATGACCTGGACGCCTTCATCAGTAATACTGGCAAACGGTTGAGTAGCATAATAAATGGAATAACCAACAACTGCAGCGCTGGCGGTCCAGGTAATATCGATGCTGTCACCATCATCGCTGGGAGTATCAAT
>DJVG01000036.1 GCA_002441095.1 Elusimicrobia bacterium UBA6262 | reverse complement strand
CCGACCGTGGTCTCATATATTAAATTAAGGCCAATGCCGGTTATTTTTTCGCTTAAATAACTAGCATTGGTATTCACCTTACCCAATAAGAGCTCGGTCCCGATAGAAATTATTTCTGTTTGCACCCAGCCTCCAAATTCAGATATAGGTTATTGGTTTTAGAAGTAGGTATGGAGGTAGGTCTAATGTGTGCGGTCTAGAACCTAAACCTTTAGACCTAAGACCAAACTTACTTCTTAACCCAACACCTAAAGACTATTTTAATTTTCAGCGCATTACTACATTACCGGTATCGATATTAAATATTTCTATATTTGTTTCATGATCTACAATCTCTATGGTGCCGGCTGTAGGACTGCCTTTCGGCAAGGCCGGACTACCGGGATTAAGCAAAATCATTTTTTCCAGCCGCTCCAGCTTTGGCAGGTGCGTATGGCCCACAATAAAAATATCAATATTCAGTCTTTTTGCTAACAGTATCTTTTCATCATCGGTTAATTTATGTCCGTGATTGACCATGATCCGCTGACCGGCCACATAAATAAAAGCATACGGCGCCAATAAGGGCACATTGAGCACAGCCTGGTCCACTTCACTATCACAGTTACCTTTGGCGATCACCATCGGGATAGAGAGACTATTAATGGCTTTGACCAGGTCGCCCGGCGCATAACCCTCTGGTAAAGGATTGCGTGGGCCGTAACTAAATAAATCACCGGCATTAAGAATTAATTCTACATTTTTCGCCCGGAAATGATTAACTGTTTTTTCAAAGGCTAATAGGCTTCCATGAAGGTCACTGACCACACCGATCTTCACAATTATGCCTCCCAATTACCTATGCGTCAGTTACTGTAGCCCGTGTGCTTTTATATAGTCGGATATTTACGATTTATTTATACTCCAATACCTATTTTCTTGTCAATATAAAACTGAAGATAAATAACAAAAACACCACTGCCGCTAGCAGTGGTGCTTAAATGATATACAAAATATGGTGTAGGCAGAAGCTTATTTGTTCTCTAACCTTTGTTTCAGGGCTGCATATTCATCCCAGATGGCTTTAGGCAGCCGATCCCCGAACTGTTCGAAGAACTCCTTATGCCCTTTCAGCTCTTCCAGCCATTCATTTTTATCTACTGCTACTAGTTTTTCCATGGTTTTGTCAGATAGCTTCAAACCATTAAGATCAATATCTTGCGGACGCGGTACATAACCAATAGGCGTCTTGTGCGCCTCTACCTCACCACGGCAACGAGACAAGATCCATTCAAGTACGCGCAGGTTTTCCCCATATCCCGGCCACAGGAACTTTCCTTCTTCATCTACCCGGAACCAGTTCACATTGAATATTTTAGGCTTTTTTTCTATTTTCTTTCCCATATTCAACCAGTGACTAAAATAATCAGCCATATTGTAACCACAGAATGGGAACATAGCCATCGGATCACGCCTTACTTCACCCTGCTTGCCAAACTGAGCAGCTGTGCGTTCACTGGCCATAGTCGCGCCGACATAAACACCGTGCTGCCAACTGAACGATTCATACACCAGCGGCGCTAGGTGTGCCCGGCGACCGCCAAAAACAATCGCGGAGATCGGTACCCCATGATGATGTTCCAGCCGATAGGAAATTGACGGGCATTGCATAGCCGGAACAGTAATACGGCTATTGGGATGCGCACCCTTGATAACATTACCCTTTTCGTCTTTCATTCCCGGTTTCCAGGGACGACCCATCCAATCGATCCCGTTTTCCGGAACCGGGCCATCACCATCTTCCCACCACACAGTGCCATCCATATTAAGGATCACATTGGTATAAATAGAATTTCTTTTGATCGCTTCCATCATATTGGGATTAGACTTGGAATTCGTTCCCGGTGCTACCCCGAAAAACCCGGATTCAGGATTAACCGCCCACAGTGCTCCATCAGTATCAACCCGCATCCAGGCAATATCGTCACCAACGGTCCAGATCTTATAACCTTTTATCTTTAGGCCCTCAGGCGGGATCAGCATTGCCAGGTTCGTCTTGCCACAGGCACTGGGAAAAGCGGCAGCAATATAATCGATCTTGCCGCCAGGCTCTTCAACACCCATGATCAACATATGTTCAGCCAACCAGCTTTCCTTTCTGGCTAAATAGCTGGCTATTCTCAAACTTAAACACTTTTTTCCAAGTAAGACATTTCCACCATAACCACTACCTACGCTCCAGATAGCATTATCTTCAGGAAAATGCAGGATCAGGCGCTTGGTGATATCCAACTGGGCCTTACTGTGTAGACACTTAGTAAATTCCCCTGTTTTACCAAGATATTCCAATACCTTGGCCCCTATCCTGGTCATGATCCTCATATTAAGGACCACATAAATACTGTCAGTTATCTCTACCCCGACTTTACTGAATGGCGAACCCACCGGTCCCATGGAAAAAGGAATAACATACATAGTGCGGCCGCGCATTGAACCGGTAAATATTTCCTTCGCCCGGAGATACGCTTCTTTCGGCAACATCCAATTATTATTCGGCCCGGCATCATCTTTTTTGCTGGTACAAATGAAAGTAAGATCTTCGGTACGGGCTACATCGTTCGGAGCTGTCCGGTGATAAAGGCAGCCAGGCAGCAAGTCCTGGTTCAAGCGGATAATCTCTCCGGTATCGCAGGCCTGCTGTTCCAGCGTGGTCTTTTCCTCTTCAGAGCCATTGAGCCAGATGATTTTATCAGGCTGGCACATTTTAGCGCATTCGTCTACCCATTTTTTCAGTTTTTTGTGCTCAGTCATGTACTCTCCTTTTTTAATACAGATACGTCTATCAGTATATCAGGGTATCAGGTGGTGGTTATCAGGGTACCAGGGAATCAGGTACTTCCTGCTATCCTGATGCCCTGATGTCCACTTCCTGGTCTCCTGATTACCTGATTACCTTTACTGGAAACTCTACTGTATTTTCTCTATCTTACCGCTGGTTACGGTCAGGAACAATAGCGGTTTTTCTGCTTCCCGGTTACTATCGAAAGTGGTGAGCCCGGTTAATCCAGGAAAATTCTTAATACGCTGTAATTCATCCTTAATAGTTTCACGGTTAAAGCCGCCGGCATAAATGCATTGAGCAAGCAAACGTACTGTATCCACACAATGTGCGGCCAGACTATCCGGGGTTTTCCCGTACTTTTGTTTATATTTATTTACAAATCCCATAACATTTTGATTGTGGCTTCCTACATAAAAACTGGTCGTGTATATGGCCCCTTCCAGAAATTCGATACCCCTGCTAATACTGCCGTCTTGAGTCCAGGAATTAATACCGGCCATCATCACCTTGTTACCGCTTTGATACAACTGCTGGGCAATTCCCGGTAATTCTGATGAATAGCAGGGAACAAAGAGCGCCTGTATATTCATGTTACGGATCTTGGAGATAGTCGAATTTAGTCCATCCATATCAACAGAATAAGATTCTTTTCCGGCCACTACCCCGCCTAATTCACCAATACGCCTGGCAGATGTCTCGGCCACATTGACGCCGTATTCATTAAATGGGTACATGATGGCAAACATGCGTTTGCTTTCGATCTGGAACAAATATTCGATTAATTTCGTGGTGTTAACGCTATAGTTGACCTTATTCCGGAAAATATAAGGACCAAGGTCAGGGATACCGATCGCGCCAGCGGCCGGAGTGATAAATACGACTTTTTTTCGGTTTGCCTGGATGCCGCCGGCAAAAGCCAGCTCGTCATTCATCCCCCCGATAATAGCGACTACTTCATTACGCTCAGCCAGGTTATTGATCGCTTCGGTTGCTTTATTTGCCTGGCTCTGATCATCAATGAAAATTGCCTTCAGAACCGTACCGCGCACACCACCGATCTGGTTTATTTCATCGATGGCAAATTCGATGGCTTGTTTTGCACTTTTTCCGAGCATATCATACTGTCCCGTTTCCGGCAGGACCACCCCGATCAGCAGTTCGCTGGGGCCAACCGCAGTAACAGTTTGCTCTTTAGCCTGGCAACCGGCTAAAAACATGGTTAAAACAAGCGCATAACCCATCGTTAATAAAGCATTTTTTAAAAAACATTTTTTTAGATTCATAAAAATTTATCCATTTCCTTCATGGAGCAGAATTCGCCGCACATAGTGCAGCCAAACTTATTGCGTAAATGCATTCTGGTATTTTCTTTGGTGAACTTTTCCGGATCCAGGCTTAAGCGACTTTGATTTTTCCAATCCAGGGCTTTACGCGCAACAGACATTTTTTTATCCCAGGTGGCTGCGCCGTCTATTCCCTTAACTATATCAGCCGCATGAGCAGCAATCCGCGAGGCCATTATCCCTTCTTTAACATCAGCGACGTCAGGCAAACGCAAATGCTCAGCCGGAGTAACGTAGCAGAGGAAATCAGCCCCATAACTGGCAGCCAGAGCGCCGCCTATAGCGCAGGTGATATGGTCATATCCCGGAGCAATATCAGTGACCAGCGGGCCTAGTACATAAAATGGCGCCTGGGCGCATAATTTTTTCTGCAGGATAATGTTTTTCTCGATCTGGTTTAAAGGAACATGGCCCGGCCCTTCGATCATTACCTGGACGTTCCGCCGCCAGGCCTGTTTTGCCAGTTCTCCTAGGACTTTCAATTCCGCGATCTGGGATGCATCAGTAGCATCAGCGCCGCAGCCCGGCCGCAAACCATCGCCTAAGCTAAGGACCACATCATATTTATAGGCAATATCCAGCAGGCGGTCATAATATTCATACAAAGGATTTTCTTTTTTATTACACACTACCCATTCAGCCAGGAATGTTCCGCCCCGGCTGACCATACCCATTATTCTTTTATGTTTACGCAGTATTTCTATCACTTTCCTGGTCACACCGCAATGCACAGTGATAAAATCAACTCCCGCCTGGCATTGCTCTTCTATAGCATCAAAGAGGTCATTTACTTTCATCGTCGGTACGCTCTTACCCTGGCGCACCGTATTCACAACTGCCTGATAGATAGGCACTGTTCCCAGGGGAATAGTTGAAGCTTGCAGAATAACCTGTCTCATCTGCCGCAAATCGCCGCCAGTGGAAAGGTCCATTACCGCATCAGCACCATATTTAATGCAAGCCGCCAGTTTCTTTTTCTCTAAAGCAATGGATTTTTGTTTGGGGCTGGTACCGATATTGGCATTGACCTTGGTACGCAGGTGCTGGCCTACACCGCATATTTTCAAACCGGTTTTATTATGGATCTTATTTTTAACGATAGCGACCAGGCCTTTGGCCACCAACTGCCGAACTAGGTTAGCTTCTAATCCTTCTTGCCGGGCAATAATGCGCATTTCCTGGGTGATCTTACCTGCCCGGGCTAATTCCATTTGAGTCATTTATATAATCCTTTTTACTAGAATTTTTTCAGCCTGGTACATGGTGAACCTGATCTTTTTAAACATTCTGCCCTGATGTGCGCCAAACAATTTGGCAAATTCTTCCAGCACCCTTATTGCTTCTTCTACTCTTTTAAAATTAGCCGCAGTCAGGCTCAGCAGGTCTTTTCTTTTGGGTTCTTTAAAGGTACGCCCCAAATCATCACCGGAATCCCTGGCGGCCAGCAACTGCGGATAGATCTTCCTGGCGCTCCGGTCCAGCAAATGCCTGCAGGAGCGCAGCATGGCTGTAGTTTTCCGGTCATTTAAAATAAACCGCGCCACATCCTCCAGGACCCTTAGCCCCTCACGGGCGCGATTAATATTGGCATCCAACACCCGGTAAACATTTTGTTTATTATCCATATTTCTTCACGATACTTTTAATGATATTACTAGTTGATTGCCCTTGGGCCAGGGGAATTCTCACCACCCGGCCGTTATGGTCTTTCATAAAGCGATTACCGACAATATCCTTGATCTTATAATCCGCGCCCTTAACCAGGATTTGCGGTTTGAGCTCGCTGATAATAGCCTCCGGAGTCTCTTCCTGAAAAAAAGTGACATAATCCACTGCCGCCAGGCCGCCCAAAATTTCCGCCCTTTCCCGCTGCGGCACCAGCGGCCGGGTTTTGCCTTTAAGACGACGCACGGAAGCATCAGTATTCAGCGCTACTACCAGCACATTGCCATATTGTTTGGCTTTGTTCAAATAACGGACATGACCAACATGTAAAAGGTCAAAACAACCATTAGTAAAAACTATTTTTTTTCCTTGTTCCCGCAGGTTGGCTAATATTCCAGCCAGTTTCTTTCTCTCTATAATTTTATCTTTTGCTCTCATAGTTTTTTCCATCAACAATCAACAATCAACTATCAACTTTATTTCGCTAGCGCTTCTTCTACCAGTTCGCAAACAATATGTCCCGCAGTGATATGCATTTCCTGTACATGCTGGGTAATGTTGCTGGAGACGACAAAATTAATTCCCGCGGTCTTGGCCAGCATACCGCCATCGCCGCCGCTAAAGCCAATGGTCAAACACCCGATCTTATTAGCGGTAACGATAGCTTTTAAGACATTGGCTGAATTCCCGCTGGTGCTGATACCTATAACCACGTCATTCTTACCGGCAAAAGCCTCAATTTGCCGTGAAAAAACAGTCTCAAAACCATAATCATTGCCTTGGGCAGTTAAAAGGCTGGTATTCGTATTTAAGGCCATAGCCGGGAGCGCTTTACGTTCCAGTTTCAACCGGCAGACTAGTTCGGTGGCCAGATGCTGGGCGTCAGAAGCACTGCCGCCGTTGCCAAAAAATATAACCTTTCCTCCCTGGTGAAAACAATTAATTATGGCCCGGGCGACCTTCTCTATATCGCCAATGTTGTTCTTGGCCACATTCTGGCATACCTGTTCATGTACTGCTAATATTTTACTTATTTGGTCTTTCATCATTACCTGCCTTTATGCCTTGTTTTTGCTCTAAACTTTGTGCCTATTTTTTTACTGCTTCGCGACCTCTTCTATTATCCTTTTCTGGATAAAATTAGTATATACTTCGCCTTTCTTGAAATGCTGATTATCCAGGATACGCAGATGGAACGGGATCGTGGTTTTTACTCCTTCGATCACAAATTCGCTCAAGGCCCGCTGCATATGGATGATCGCTTCCTCGCGGTCATGTCCATAGGTCAGGATCTTGGCGATCATAGAGTCATAATAGGGCGGAATAATATAACCTGTGTAAACATGGGTATCTACCCGCACTCCAGGGCCTCCTGGCACCTGGAATTTAGTTATTTTCCCAGGTGAAGGGATAAAATCCTTATCACTGTCTTCGGCGTTAATGCGGCATTCTATGGCGTGGCCCCTGATTTCAATATCATCCTGGTCAACATCCAGGCGTTCGCCGGCCGCCAGCCTTATTTGTTCTTTCACCAGGTCGATACCAGTGACCAGTTCGCTCACCGGATGTTCAACCTGGATCCGGGTATTCATTTCCATAAAATAATAATGGCCGTGCTTATCTACCAGGAATTCTACTGTGCCGACGGTTACATATTTCACAGCTTTAGCCGCGCGGCAGGCAGCCTTACCCATTTTCTTGCGTAATTTATCAGAAATGAAAGTGGAAGGTGATTCTTCCAATAATTTCTGGTAACGGCGTTGGATCGAACAATCTCTCTCTGGTAAATAGACCACGTCTCCCTTGCTATCAGCCATGATCTGAAACTCTATATGGCGTGGTTCTTCTACATATTTTTCAATATACACTTCTGGATTGCCGAAAGCCCTTTTGGCTTCGTTCTGGGCTGTTAATATGGCATTTTTCAGGGCTTCTTCGTTCTGCACAATACGCATGCCCTTGCCACCGCCGCCGCCGGCAGCTTTCACGATCACAGGGTATTTTACTTTTTTTACCAGCTTCAGGGCTTCCTCGGCCCTGGAAATCACTCCTTCACTGCCTGGGATGATCGGAACTCCGGCTTTATCCATGATCGCCCGGGCCTGGACTTTATCGCCCATTTTCAGGATCGCTTCCTTGGAAGGCCCGATAAATTTGATATTACAGCTCTCGCATACTTCCGCGAAATAGGAATTCTCAGCCAGGAACCCATAGCCAGGATGAATAGCATCAGCACCGGTAATCTCCGCCGCGCTGATAATATTAGGGATATTCAAATAACTTTCTGACGATTGAGCCGGACCGATGCAAACACTTTCATCGGCGCACTTCACATGCAGTGATTCCCGGTCCTCTTCAGAGTGTACCGCTACAGTACGGATACCCATTTCCTTGCAAGCCCGGATAACGCGTAAAGCTATTTCTCCGCGGTTGGCGATCAAGATTTTTTTAAACATTTTTTCTCCTTTGAAGCTCAACTTCATCCCGATAGGGTAATTATAATTCCTATCGGGAAATGAACTTTTCCTATTCTGTTGGGTGGATCTGGATAGTAAAGATCGGCTGGCCATATTCAACATGATGGCCATTTTCGAGCAAGATCTTGATCAATTTCCCGTCTGTGTCCGACACTACGTCTTTCATTATCTTCATCGCTTCGATCACCGCTATCTTCTGCCCTTTCTTGATCACTGTACCTTCCTGGATATAGGGCGGAGAATCTGGCGCCGGAGCCGTAAAAAATGTTCCTACCATCGTAGATTTGATGGTGTGATAGTTATTAGAGACTTCTACATTCGCGACCTGTTCTTTGCCGTTGCCATTCCCATTTTTCTTAAGCGTGTCAGTGCCTGCAGTTTCTTCCTTGAGCGGATTAATTACCGCTCCTTCATTTTTGCGGAAGCCAATCTTCTGACCGTCTTTTTCCCAGTTCAGCTCAACAATATCGGTATCCGCAATGATCTCCAGGAACTTCTTAATATCTTTAGTATCCATGTAACCTCCATAACAACAGTTGCGAGTTAGCGAGTTGCGGGTTGGCGAGTTTTGATTTGAGCTATTATTAAAAGTGATCTAAACTCGTAACTCGTAACTTGAAACTCGTTAACTTCTTTATGCCCTTGACTGGTATTCCCCGTTCCGTGTATCTATAATCACTACATCACCTATTGTTATGAACAGCGGCACCTGGATCACTGCCCCGGTTTCCAGGGTGGCGGCTTTATAGGTAGATGACACTGTATCACCTTTCAATCCTGGCTCAGTATAGGTTACTTTCAGCTCAATAGAAATAGGCAGGTCAACACCGATAATCTCTCCTTCATGCTTTACTACCGTAACTTCCAGCCCTTCTTTTAAGAACTTGGCATTATCTCCTAAATGGTCCTTGTCAATTTCTACCTGTTCATAAGTGGACTGGTCCATAAAAGCATACCGTTCATTCTGTTTATACATAAATTGCATTTTCTGCAGTTCCAAGGTCACATTCTCTATCTTTTCATCAGGCCGGAACGTTCTTTCCAGCACTGCCCCGTTCCGCACGTTTTTAATTTTTGAACGCATAAAAGCCCGACCTTTGCCAGGCTTGTGATGCTGAAATTCCACAACCTTGTACAGTCCCCCTTCATACTTAAAGACCAATCCGTTACGAAAATCCCCCGCTGTTATCACGTATTATACTCCCCTTTTTTGTTTTTGGGTGTTGGGTTAGGAAGTAAGTTTGGGCTGAGGGCTATGGGTGACCTACTTCCATACTTACATCTACAACCTGCAACATTCTTCTATTACTTAGCTGCTTTCGTCAAAACTTCTCGGCCGGTAGTTGTGACCAGCACCATATCTTCGATCCTGACCCCGCCGCAGCGGGGAAGGTATATTCCCGGCTCTACGGTCACCACCATGCCAGGATGCAGGGTAGTTGTATCTTTACTGCTTACCCGGGGAGATTCGTGAGTCTCCAATCCCAGCCCATGCCCCGTACTATGGATAAAATAATTGCCATAACCTGCTTTAGCAATAATACTTCTAGCGTCCCGGTCTATGGACTCTGTCTTGACCCCGGGGCCAACAGCCTTAATAGCCTCAGACTGTGCGGCAGCAACTAAGTCATATAAACACTGGTGTAATTTATTAATTTTACCTAAAAATATCGTCCTTGTCAAGTCAGAACGATACCCTTTATAAACAGCCCCAAAATCAAGCATTACAATATCGTTTTTCTTTAAGGTGCGACTGCTTACGGCATGATGCGGTACAGCAGTATTTTGACCGCTGGCCACAATGGTTTTAAAGGCCGGTTCACACCCTTTTTCCCTGATTAAAGCGTCGATCTTCCCGGCTATAAACCGCTCTGTAACTCCCGGCCGGATCATAGGCCTGAGCTCTTGGAATACTGTATCAGCAATACCGGCGGCTTTGCGAATCAAGGTAATTTCTTCTTTATCTTTAACCAACCGCAGGTCTTCGATCAGGTTTGTTGTCGGCATTAACTTTGCCTGGCGCAACATCTTTTTCCAAACTGACAAGCCGCGTACTGTTAAATTACTGCTTTCAAAGCCAATTTTCCTGCCAGCCAGGGAGCGCAGATATTCAGCGACTTTCTCTCGATTGCTGATAATACTGAGCCTACTAGCCTTAACTATCTTTTTGACTTCTGAGTAATTTAATGCAGAAATATATAATAAAGTTTTTCCCCGGCTGATAAGCGCAAAACTGTCTTCCTCGGCTACGCCAAAGAGATAAAGCAAACTGACTGGATTAGTCACTAAAAGAGCATCCAGTTTTTTCCTGATGAGTTGATGTTGAACTTTCCTGATCCGCTGCGAGGTCATAGTTAATATTACTTTTCACAGAGGGCAGCGGCGGCCTGCAGGCCAAGCAGGTAGCTATTGACGCCAAAACCGGAGATCTGCCCGGCGGCGGCCGGTGCGACCATAGATTTATGCCTGAATTCTTCCCGTTTATAAATATTGGATAAATGTACTTCCACTACCGGGATATTGACGGCCAAAACTGCATCCCGGATCGCCACGCTGGTATGAGTATAAGCTGCCGGGTTTATCACTATCGCATCAGCCCAATCCCCAGCTTTGCCAATAGCCTCCACGATCTCTCCTTCATGAGCAGACTGAAAGGTTTTAACTTCTATTTTAAGTTTTTTAGCTTCCTTGGCTAATTCTTCGTTGATCTTCTTGAGGGTGACTTTGCCATAAACATTTGGCTCTCTCTTGCCCAGTAGGTTAAGATTGGGCCCATGAATGACCAGTATTCTTTTCATTTTCAGACTCCTTTTTCGAATAAGTGTGCCAGTCAAAACGAGAAGCAGTTGCCAGTCCGGCAAAGAACAGTAAGAGCCGGCTCACTTGCTTAAAGAATTTATGACCTCTTTAATTACAGGCAAGGGTACAGTATCTATAATTTTCACTTTGCCGATTGCTACCGGCAGGACAAACCTGATGTTGCCGGCCAGCACTTTTTTATCATGCTGCATAAATCTCAGGAAATCAGCCCATACTAATTTTACACCTTTCACCTGAACCGGCAGGCCTGCTTTTATTAAAAGCTTTTCCATTCTTCCGCTAATTCCTTCAGCATTCAGCTTCAAGCATTCAGCAATTCTTGCCGCGCCGATCATGCCGATAGCTACTGCCTCTCCGTGCTTGTATTTTTTATAACGGGTGATCCCTTCCAGCGCATGTCCTATCGTATGGCCGAAATTGAGGATCGCCCGCAGATTTTTTTCTTTTTCATCCAGGGCCACTACCCGGGCTTTGATTGCGCAGCACCGGCTGATCACTTTCTGCAAAACAGTTTCATCCAGTTTTTTGAGCCGTCCTATGTTTTTTTCCAGATAAGCAAACAGGCTGGCATCATAAATAACGCCATATTTGATCACTTCGGCCAAGCCATGTGAAAATTCCTTAGCCGGCAAGGTGCGGAGAGTTTTAAGGTCTGTATAAACCAATTTTGGCTGGTAAAAAGCTCCCACCATATTTTTACCATCAGGCAGGTTAATCCCTACTTTTCCTCCCACGCTGGAATCTACCTGGGCCAACAGGGTAGTCGGCACCTGTACCAGGTTTATGCCGCGCATAAAAGTAGCCGCAGCAAAGCCAGCCAGGTCCCCGATCACTCCGCCGCCTAAGGCCAAGATAGTCCCGCCCCGGTCCAGCCCGTATTGCAGGCACCTGGCATAGACCTTATTGGCTGATTCCTGTGACTTATACCGCTCCCCGTCAGGGATCATGGTACAGTTTACGGTAAAACCGGCTTTCTTCAGGCTTTGTTCAACTTGCGGTAGATACCAGTGCCCCACTTTAGGATTGGTTACGATCATAACTTTCTGGCCAATTTTTAAGGCGCGCAGGGAACTGCCTATTTTTGCCAGGTCTGCCCTGACAATTATGTTATAGCTTCTCTCTTTTAAATTAACTTTGACCTTTTTCATTTTTTATACCTATTAGCATACCATTCAGCGACCTTATCGACTACTTGTTTAATGCTCAAAAGCGTAGTGTCGACATGAAAATCACATTCTTTATAAAATGGTTCACGATGGGCGAGCATTTCTTTGATTTTTTTCATTTTATCAGGTTCTTTGGCCAATAAAGGCCGGGTTTTGGCATCCCCTATCCGCCGTAAAATAGCTTCAGGCGAGGCAGACAAGTAAACCAGTTTACCATTAGACCGCAGCTCCTGGACGTTTTCTGCGCGCATGACCGCTCCCCCGCCTACAGCAATGACAAAATGATCCAGCATAGCCACGCATTTTATAGCTTTTGTCTCCATGTCGCGAAAAACAGTCTCGCCATGTTTTTTAAAAATATCGGTAATATTATGCCCGGTGTTTTTTTCAATGGTTTCATCCACGTCAATGTATTTCATATTGAGTTTGGCGGCCAGTATTTTCCCGACGGAGGTCTTGCCGCTGGCCATAAAACCGATCAACACGATATTCATTTTAAGAGTGCTCCAGTCATAACGAGATGCAGTTACCAGTCAAATCGAAATACAGTGCATAAGAAACTGCTTCTCGTTCTTACTGGCAACTGTATTTCGTTCTTACTGCCCTTAGTACTTACTGATCTGTTCTGTATATCCATGGTAATTTCTCTTCATTTCGCGCAGGCTGTCCCCGCCAAACTTCTCCTGCATGGCCCGGGCTAATTCAAAAGCAACTACATTTTCCGCAATGACTCCTGCCGCCGGAACAGCGCACACATCAGAACGCTCGACACTGGCTTTAGCTGTTTTCCCGGTCTTTAGATCTATACTATGGAGCGGTTTCATCAAGGTTGCTATCGGTTTCATGCTGGCCCGCAGGACAATGATTTCCCCGTTGCTCATGCCGCCCTCGATGCCGCCGGCCCGATTGGTCGTATGCGCCAAGCCGCGGCCCTTAACCAGGGAAATCTCATCATGGACCTGGCTGCCGGGCAGGCCTGCCACTTTTATTCCCAACCCGATCTCTACTGCTTTGATCGCCTGGATGCTCATCAAAGCCTGGGCTAACCGGCCATCAAGTTTAGTATCCCATTGAATATAGCTGCCCAAGCCGACAGGGATATTGGCAGCCGCAATTTCAACTATCCCGCCAACAGTATCTCCGGAAGCCCTGGCCTGATCGATCACTTTGATCATTCTGTTTTCTTCGTCTTTGTCTAAACAGCGCACCGGGGAATTTTCAATTTTTGCCCATTCTTTAGGTGCCAGGCGCCAGGGTGAAGAATCCATTATTTTGCCAATCTGGACGGTACGGCTGTATATATTAATATTAAATTCACGCAGCAATTTACGGCAGACAGCACCGATAGCTACGCGCGCGGCAGTCTCCCTGGCACTGGCGCGTTCCAGCACATCCCGGATATCTGAAAAAGCATATTTCAGGGTTCCAGCCAGGTCAGCGTGTCCGGGACGGGGAGCAGTCACAGGAGGAACTTTTTTATTCTGCCAGTTTTCCCAGTCACGATTTTCTATCAGTAATCCGAGCGGCGCAGCTATGGTCAAGCCGTGTCGCACTCCGGACATGATCTGGGCCCGGTCTTTTTCTATTTGCATTCTTTGGCCGCGGCCATAACCAACCTGCCGCCTGCCCAGTTCGAGATTGATATCCTCTTCCTGCAGTTCAAGCCCGGCGGGGATACCTTCCAGAATAGCCATTAATGCTTTACCGTGTGATTCACCGCTTGTTAAAAATCTAATCATCTCGCGTCTCCCATTTTTCATTTATTCGGAGTATGTCAATGCTTTTGCCTTTTCCATCAACAATCAACTTATCTCCGCCAAAGGCGGATCAGCCTCTGGCTGAAACTATCAACTGTCTTCTAGTCAGTGCTTTTCTCATTACTGACACTGGCTCTTTTTTCCCGGTCCATAGTTCAAAGGAGATCGCTCCCTGGTTTACCAGCATTCCCAGGCCATTGGCGCATTTTATTTTTTTGCGTTTGGCTTCCTTTAGTAAGGCAGTTTCATAATTATAAACTATATCATAGATGAATAATTTCCTGGTCAATAGCGCGGGATCCACGACGCAAGGGTCAGTTGGTTTCATTCCTACTGGAGTAGCATTGATCAGGATATCAGCTTCTTTGATCGCCTGAGACAGTCCATCCTGGCCCAGCGGCTTAACTTTTTTCTCTGAACTTATGTTTTTCAGTGCAGCAGCCAGGGAATTTCTCCTGTTCACCGCCACATCATGCAGGTAAAGTACCTGGATGTTATTTTTTAGCAGGCTAACTCCGATCGACCGGCCAGCTCCCCCGGCACCCAGTAATACTACTTTTTTCCCCTGTAGTTTTATCTTATTTTCCTCAACCAGGCTTTTGATAAATCCTTTACCATCGGTATTGTCGCCGATCAACCTGCCACTGCAATTAACAATAGTGTTTACTGCTCCGATGGCCTTAGCCTCCGGGCTTAATTCATCCAATAAATGGGTAACCGCTTCCTTATGCGGTATCGTTATATTGACGCCAACAAGATCTAAGGCGCGAATCGCTTTAATTGCCGCCGCCAGGTCCTCTGGAGCGACTTTTACTGCTACATATACATAATCAAGACCCAGCGCCTTAAAAGCCGCATTATGCATCAAAGGCGATAGAGAATGGCCTATCGGATAGCCGAATATGCCACAAACTTTTGTCTTTCCCGTAATCATTTCTTCCTCTTTTTCTATCAACTACCAGCGCAGCGTACTATTAACTATCAACTTTTTTTTAACTTCCGCTGACCATTATTTCCCTGATCCTGATTGTCGGGCTGCCGACATTGCCGTAAAACTTCAGGTCATTACCAACAAGCTCTATGTTTTGCAGTACATTCAGGATATTATCAGCCATAGCCACGCCTTGCACCGGGTAAGTCAATTGCCCATTTTCTATCCAGAGCCCGCTCACCCCTACACTAAAATCACCAGTGATCGGATCAGCTGTATGCATACCCATTACTTCCATGACATATAATCCCTGCTTTATGCTTTTTAGCAGTTCCGCCCGGGATACTTTCCCTGGTTCCAGGTAAAAATTGTTTACCCCTACACCGGGAGAACCCATAAACGATCCCCGGCTGGCATTGCCGGTACTGACAGTCTTGTCCCGGGCTGCGGTGTAGCCGTCATAGAGTATGCCTTCCAGAGTCCCATTCCGGACTATTTGAGTCCTTTGGGTCGGGACGCCTTCGTCATCATATGGACCGGAACCTAAACCCCGGCGCAAGCAGCCATCATCAATGATCTGTATCGAATCAGCCGCAATTTTTGTATTAAGTTTGCCTATTAATGGGGATTTCTTGCGCTGGATATTGTCAGCACTCACAGCGCCGGCAAGCATAGCCAGGAATTCACATCCGACATAAGGGTCTAATACCACCGCTATCTTCTGCGTAGGTACTGACTTCGCGCCCAGCATCCGCACTGTCCGGAAAACAGCTTTGGATACTAATTTTTCAAAATCCAGGTCACCGAAAAAACGCCGGCTTTGGCTTTCCCCGCCAACCTGCACTTTGGTATCCTGTTCTGCTTTCAATTCCAATACTGCGGAAAACAGCGTTTCCTGCCAGTGCACTTCTACGCCCTGGGTATTTAAAATGGTTTGCGTAAATTCATTATCTGTATAAACAGCCGCCAGCACTTTGTTTATCTGCGGATCAGCGGCCAAAGCTTCTTTTTCCAGCCGCAGCATCATCTGCAGTTTGTTATTGGCATCCAGCTGCCTGATAGATTCATCATAAATATTAAGCTCTTCAAAGGAAATACCGGCCGGTTGGCCAGTCGGAAGCAGATTGTATTCATCACTGATATTATAATCAGCGTTATGAATGGCCGAGGAGATCAATGCTGCAGCATCAACCTGCATATCAGTGGTGTAGGACAGGCCCCATTTTTTGTCCTTCAAGACCCTGATCCCGATGCCATGGTCCTGGAAGAGATTAAACTTTTCGCACAGGCCTTCGCTAACTTCAATGCTGGTCCCGTGGCTTTGGGAAATAAATACTTCCCCTTCCAGGTTGAATTTGTCTTTGATCTGTTTAATTAACTGTTTTCCTAATTCCAGCATGGAAATCCTTACTCCCTTTTAACTTTGCCTGTCCCCCCGCTTAGATGTGCGAAAGCAAATCTGGGGGGATGCCTTGCGCCTGGTATTGCTATTTGGCAGAAAGACTCATATAAATAGCAATAAAAGCCAGGATCAGGAAAAGCACCCCGATTTTCCGGCGATGTTCCATTATGTATTTATCATTGAAGATAAAACTGCGTCCCCAATCATTTATTTTAATGATCAAATCCGGACGGAACAAGTACCCGATACTAAACAGCAGCATGATCAAACCGACTAATAACTTTAGGTTTTTCATATTTATTCAGACACCTTTTTGGAAAGAGTTTCCATCTTCTGGTTCGCTTTCATCTCCTGGTCAGGAAATTTGCGGCCGATAAAATTCCACATTTTAATAGATTTCCGGTAATCCCCGTTTTTTTCATACGTGTTCGCCAACACTCTTAATAAAATCAAGGGACTATCAGCAGGATCGATCATTTTTTCCAATATAGCGATCGCTTTTTTATAATCTTTTACCTTTTCGTAACCAAGCGCCGCCAGAGCATAATTCAGGCGCCAGTAATGGACACTGTTAGGATTATAATTCCAGACTACGCCTTCCTTTAATAGCGCAGCTGCTTCTTCATAACGTTCCTGGACAAATCCAATAGCACCACTACCGATATAATAGACATGGAAAAAATAAGGATCCAGCCAGACTGCCCGGGTACACAGGGCATATAATTTGCGGTAGGCGGTAGGGTCAGAATCATGGAGTTGATGTTCATGGTGATGCTTTCCACTAGCTTCTTCTGCTATATGCTGTTCATGTTCTTCTCTCGTTTCGCCTTCTGTCGGACCACCATAATATTGCAAAGTTTTTATCCAGGCAATATCTGCCGCCATTGAACGTAATCCAAAAAACATAGCACCTAATTCAAGGTAAGGATTATCATCTACATAGTGCATGGTACTAACAGGCGAAAAAGGATAAATATACCTGTTTTCAGCAGTTGTCCGCAGGGTGAATAAAACTATAGACAATATGATAATGCTGGCTAATCCCCAGCCTACTCCTGCTACCTTCATTAAAACTCCTTCTTACTGAAGAATAGGCTGCCGATCACCAGGAAAATTGCAGCATAGATAAGACCATATAACAAAACTATAGATACTACATCCAGTGGCATACCTTCCGGTATGCCTAATTTATCTTTTAAATTAAATAACTGGAAATTTGGTATGGCATAATACAGCAAATAAAGAAATCCCTTGGCCAGGAGAGATTGCACTCTTTCAGCCATTAACTTTAATTCGCTGGAAAAATGACCGAGCACCCACATCAGGAAACTAAAGGCCATTGCCGTGATGCTGGAAGTAAATACCAGGCTGGCAGTCAGTGCCACTGCAACAATAATGATCATTTTGAAGAAAATAGCCACCGCACTCCAGACAAACATAGGATAAATAGTCCAACTGGTGGTTAGTTTGAGCAGCAGTATCAATACGCTCAGCATAGTAATAACATTAAAGCATAAAATTACCAGTACCCCCAGGTAACGGCCAACGATATATTCCCAACGGCGCAATGGCCGGGTCATCAGCAGGTAGATCGTCCGGTTCTCAATTTCCTGCAATACCAGGTTAACCGCAGCAAAAATACCGGTCAAAAGCGTAAACATTTCTATACAAGCCAGACCGATATCAGTGATCACCCTGGCTTCAGTGTCAGGAGCCAGAGAAGAAAACACCAGTGAACTGCCCGCCATAATAAAGACAAAGAGCAATAAAATATAAAATATTTTACTGCGGATATTCTCCATTATCGTATATTCAGCTATAGGCAATATATTCATGAGACTGACTCCTGGCTAGACGGCATTACCGTACTTAAGAATATTTTCTCCAATTCCGCATCCTTATTTTTCAATTGCCGCAAGTCAACTATCTTCTCCAAGGCACCTTCTTTGATAATACCCACCCGGTCGCACACTTTCACTATTTCACTGATAATATGGGAGCTTAGGAAAATAGTTTTCTTCCGCTCTTTTAAACGCAATACCAAAGACCGCATTTCTGTTATACCCACTGGGTCTAAGCCGGTGATCAATTCATCAAAAAATAAGATCTTCGGATCATGGATCAGGGCTTGCGCAATGCCCACACGCTGGAGCATGCCCTTAGAAAACTCGGCCAACCGTTTATGGCGATTCTTGGCCAAGTTCACTAATTCCAGGATCTCATCTATTTTCTTGTGCCGGTCTTGTTCCGGGATGCCGCTTAGGCGGCCATAAAAATCAATTATTTCCTGGGCACTAAGATAGCGGTAGAAGTAAGGCGCTTCCGGCAGATACCCAACCAGGTTACTAGCCTGGCGGTCAGGCACTTTATGCTGGTAAATAAAAGCCTGGCCGCTGTCCGCAAAAAGCAGGCCCAGCAGAAGCTTGATCGTCGTTGTTTTCCCGGAGCCATTCAGCCCCAGCAAGCCAAAAGTTTCGCCTTCTTCTACTTCCAGGTTTAAATTTTTTATACCTACGCTATAGCGCGGCTTAAGAAAATATCTTTTTTTATAGATCTTGGTCAGGTTTTCTATTTTCACTGCCAGCATTAAACTTTAGCTCCTTTCGGATAGATCAGGCATATTTCGTCGCAATCAGGAAATTTCGGGCATTTTACGCATTCACTCCATATTTTATGTGGTAATTGCATTTTATCTATCTCGCTGAATCCAAACTTTTTAAAAAAGTCTGGCTTATAGGAGAGAGCAAATACCTTTTTAATACCCATTTCCTTGGCTTCCTTGAGGCAAGCTTTGAGCAGTATAGTCCCCAAGCCTTGGCGGTGATGGCTTTTGGCGACAGCAAAGGCTTTAACTTCAGCCAGGTCTTCCCAATTGACATGCAAGGCGCCGCAAGCTACGATCTTGCCCTTGTCTTCTATGATAAAATAGTCGCGTATATTTTCATATAATTCATTCAATGCCCGCGGCAGCATTTCCTCGTTAGCGGCAAAAGTATTGATAATATTCTGGATTGCTTTGACATCCTTCATTTTCGCCTTACGCAGTTTCATGTCTTTCTCCCTTAAGTTTAAGTATGCCAGTCAATACGAGGAGCAGTTGCCAGTAAGAGCAAGAAGCAGTAAAACAAAAAAGATATTGACTTGGGAATTATAGTTAATTCAAGTACTGTTTTTCGTATTTACTGGCAACTGTTCTTCGCTTTGACTGCTTTTCTTACTTACTGGTACTCAAAACCGGCAGCTAATGCCTTCCTGTTCAATTCCAGTAATTCCTTCTTTTTCCCGGTCAAGAGCGCTTCCAAAGCCTGAAAAATTGATTCCTGGCTGACAATTTTCCTGATCGCCAGGTATTTTCCCAAAGCCACTATATTGGCTACCTTGATCTGTCCGATTTTCTCGGCTATATCTGTAGCCGGTATGTGCACGACCTGCCTATTGCTTTCTTTTATTTCATCTTCGATCAAGGTAGAATTCAATACCAACAGCCCGCCTTTTTTTAGACGTGGGCTAAACTTATCCAACGATGGTTTATTTAGAATGATCAGGCTGTCCGGACTGGTTATGACCGGACTGCCGATAATCGTATCAGCAATAGTTACACTGCAATTAGCAGTGCCGCCGCGCACTTCTGCCCCATATGAAGGGAAATAGGTAACGAATTTGCCCTCTATCATGGCTGCCTGGGACAGTAATGTGCCGGTGAACATGATCCCCTGCCCGCCGAATCCTGCGATGATCAATTCTTCTCTCATGTCGTTATACCTTTGTTTTATCTTTAATTACACCGAGTGGAAACTGGGTCATCATTTCTTTACGCACATACTCCAAAGACTCAGGTACCGACATCTTCCAATTTGGTGGACATTGTGACAATATCTCTACCAGGGAATATCCTTTTTCTGCTAATTGGACTTCAAAAGCTTTTTTAATGGCTTTCTTGGCTTCCAGTACATGCTTGGCCGAGTCCACCGCGCAACGAGCCAGATAAGTGGTCCCTTCTAAAGTAGCCAGTAATTCTCCTACTCTTATCGGGTACCCGGCAAGTTTCGCATCCCGGCCGAACGGCGAGGTAGTTGTCTTCATGCCTAATAAGCTGGTGGGCGCCATTTGTCCGGTGGTCATGCCGTAGATGGCATTATTGATGAAAATAACTGTAATGTTCTCTCCCCGGTTAGCGGCATGAATAGTTTCCGCCATACCGATCGCCGCCAGGTCCCCATCTCCCTGGTATGTGAAAACCACCCGGTCAGGTAAGAATCTCTTGATCCCGGTGGCTACAGCTGGCGGGCGGCCATGCGAAGCTTCAGTAACGTCAAAATTCCAGTAATCATAGGCGAATACCGCGCAGCCTACCGGGGCTATGCCGATAGTTTTTTCCCTGATGCCTAATTCATCGATCACTTCGGCGACCAAGCGATGCACGATACCGTGTCCGCAGCCGG
Source organism: Elusimicrobia bacterium UBA6262 (assembly GCA_002441095.1). Classification (GTDB taxonomy): domain Bacteria; phylum CAYTYR01; class UBA6262; order UBA6262; family UBA6262; genus UBA6262. The sequence goes on along the minus strand of DJVG01000036.1, from coordinate 13,594 downwards.
AACAATATTTATGGTCTGTATCAGTCAGGCTTTCTGGTTTGAAAAATAATTTTTTCATATTTTTTCAATTTCCCTTAATATTTCACCGGGAGTGACGCAGCCACCTCCGGACCGGCCGTAAAAATGTACCGGCGTTTTCCCATTGACTGCCAGTTTGACATCTTCTATCATCTGGCCGGCATTCAGTTCGATTACTAAGAAAGCTTTTATTTTTGGCGCCAGCTCCTGCAATATTTTTTCCGGGAATGGCCAGACTGTTAGCGGCCTGAGTAACCCGATCTGAGACCCTTTTTTATTGGCTTCCTGCATCGCGGTATAACAAACACGGGCGCTGATACCGTAGGCGACAAGCATGATCTCAGCCTGTTCATTAATTAACTGGTACCGTTGCTCCTGCTTTCTGATCATATCATATTTAGCCTGTAAGTGCAGGTTATGAGCTTCCAAAGCCCCTTCTTCCATTAACAAGGACCTTATTTTCCGCGGCTCCCGTCCTTTGCATCCATCGAGTATCCAGTCCCGGTCCCCAGCACGTGATGAGTCAATTTTTACTTGTTCCATTGGCTCCTGCATTTGCGCCAGGATCCCGTCAGTTAAGATCATTGCCGGAGTGCGGTACTTTTCGCTTAAAGTAAAGGCCAAGGCCGGCATTTCGTACATTTCCTGCACAGATCCCGGAGTCAATACGATCAGGTGGTAATCGCCATGCCCTCCGCCTTTTACTGCCTGGAAATAGTCTGCCTGTGAACCGGAAATATTCCCTAATCCGGGACCTCCCCGCTGTACGTTGACTACCAGCCCGGGTAACTCACAACCAGCCATATAGGACAGCCCTTCTTGTTTCAAGCTGACGCCTGGAGAGGATGATGAGGTCATAGCCCTGGCTCCGGCTACACTGGCGCCAAATACCATATTGATCGCCGCCAACTCACTTTCAGACTGGATAAAAACACGTTTTTCTTCCAGCATCCGGCGGGACATATATTCGGTCAGCTCATTTTGCGGGGTAATGGGATAGCCAAAATAGGCGCCACAGCCGGCCTGTATAGCGCCTTCTCCCAGGGCTTCATTACCTTTCATCAGTTTTTTCACGCAAACTCCTCAATTATTTCCAAATCTCTATCGCTACATCAGGACAAACCTGAAAGCACAAACCACAAGCGTTACACTTGTCAGGGTCAATTATTTCAACATAATGAAAACCCTTTTTATTTATCTTCTGGCTCAAGCGAATATTCTTTTTCGGGCAAGCTAAAATACACAACTCACAGCCCTTACATTTGCTTTGAGCAATGATGATTTTAGGCATAGGTTCTCCAGTAAAAGCAGTCGCTGGTCGTTAGTTCCTAGCATCCAGTCATAAACAATTAAAACTAGCAACCAGAAACTAGCAGCTAGCGAATGTATTTAAGCTAGCGACTAGAAACAGTTTTTATATTATAGCGGTTTTTGGGGTGGGTGTCAAATAAATAAAAGATGCTAATAGCGGATTTTCCCTTTTTTTGAAACTGCTTTTTGCCTATGGAGCTAAAATAATCATTACTTGCAGCTTATTATCTGTAATACTGCTGATCATCGGCTGCACTTATTCCCTTGCCTTTAATAAATAATAAGGGGAAAACAATATCGCTTACGCAACATGGCAGCCAAACAGCTAAAAATAAAAATATGAATATTATAGCATATGAGAACCAACCTGCGATCGCTACCTGGGCCATAATAATATGAAATAAGGACGCCCACATACTAAATAAGACATGCAGGCTATGGGGGAATTTTGTAGCTGGCTTATAATAAGCAACTACTATACCGGCAATAGCCAAAGGATTGACCAGCCACCATTTTTCGATAAAACCAAGATGTATGCCCTTATTAGGCATTCCCAGCAAGGATTCAGCTACATATGGGATCAGGGAATCGCTGATAGTTGCGATCCCGACGGAACCGACATATCCGATCACGATTAAAAGCCAGAAATTACATTTACCTTTAAGACAATTGAGGCTCAGCCGGGGGCAGGTATGGAGTTTATACATGGAAGCGGTAACTAAGGCGCTTAAAAATACATGCAGCGGATGAAGCACATAAAATATATTATAAGATGTCTTATATGGCAACTTTAAGCAAAACAACATCACTACCATTCCGGTGATGGTACCGAAAAGCGTAAAATGAGCATGTGCTTTTAACTCTCTGAATATTTGTTTGTGCAAGCTAAACCTCTATTATTTGTCCGGCTTTTACCGGCACAAAATTTCGTCCAAATTGCTTTTCTAATATCTCCTCAGCTGCTTCTCCGGAACAATGTGTCGGGCCAACCTTAATTACTCCTTTTTTCTGCAGATTACTGCCTACTAGCTCTATAGCCCGCTTGTCTGCATCCAGCAGGTGAAAACCGCCTAATACGAAACTAAGAGGCTCTTTTGGGAACTTAGCTTTCACCTTTTCAATTATTTTTAAAATTCCGGGGTGAGCGCATCCTGTAATTACAGTGAGCCCCTTTTTTGTCTTTAATACTATTGCCTGTTCCGGCATATATTTGCCATTATAGGCCCCGGGGATTTCACCGGTGATATAAATATTGTTTGCTATCTCCACGAACCTATCAGCCAGGGCTAGGTCCCCATGCATATTGGCTATTTTATCTTTGAACTCCTTACTGAAATACGGACAACCGTAAACTTTCATCCCTTTTTTAAGCTTTAGTATATCCCACAAACCTCCGGTATGGTCCCAATGGTCATGTGAAATGACTACAGCTTCTATGGTATCCAGGTTTATTTTCAACTTCTGCATATTTTCTATCAGCCAATTCCCTTTTTCCCCGGTATCAAAAAGAATAGAATTGTTAATTAAGAACGAAAGTCCCCAGCCAATATGGAGTTTTTTATCAATGGCCTTTTTATCAAAAAGATCTACGATCTGCATTTTAAGTCCTTTTCTTTTTCTTTGATTATAAATTATGCGGAAAGCCTCTTATTTCCCTCTTCTTTTTAATGTTTCTACGGCACTTATGGAATGAATATCTAGCCGCTCTTTTTTATCATATACCGAGACTACCGCAATCCCCTTGCAGGCTGCAGCAATAGCCTTTTTAATTTTAATGATATTCTTCTTTGCCTGTGGCTTTACCGCGCATTTCCTTAAAGGTGTATTAATTTGGACTTCGTCCGGTTTAATTTTCTTGATCAGGCTGATCATTTTATCAGCATCATTCTTGTTTTGTTCTAAAAACATTATTTGTAATGCCAGATAGCCTTGATACTGCTTTCTGAATTCTATTATACCAGACAACAATTTGGCGAATTGGATAGTTTTATCAGGGTCGTTGATCATTTGCAGAGATTCTGGTGAAGAGGCATCCAGTTTGACTGACACATAATCTGCCGGTAATAATTCTTTCCTGACACTGTCAAGATGCAATAGGCTGGAATTGGTTAAAACTGCGACCGGAGCTTTGCCAAGAGCTTTTACCGCTTTGATCGCCTGGCCCAGGTTCCTGGCCAGAGTTGGCTCTCCGCTGCCGGCAAAGGTAATATAGTCGATATGAATTGACGGCAAATCATTAATCTCCTTGATAATATCTTTAACCGGAACGAAAATCTGCCTTTTTACTGTATAACATAGCGTTGGTCCCAACTGGCAATAAATGCAGTTAAAACCGCAAATCTTTTCTTCTTGTGAAAGCGAATCTATACCCAAGGAACTACCCAGCCTCCATGAAGCCACCGGGCCATAAATGTATTTAAATGTGCGTTTCACTATTTATTCTCCGTAGAATCTTTAATCTTATTGACTATTCCGATAAAAGCTGCCGCTGCTGCGGATTTATCCTGAAAAGACACGAAAGGAGTGCCCTGGTCAGCATATTCGACGAATTCCGGTTGTAGAGGCACTCTTCCTAAAAACGGAATTTTTAACTCCCGGGCTGCTTTCTCCCCACCGCCTTTTTTAAAAATAGCGGTTTCTGTATGGCAATGCGGGCAAATGTATCCGCTCATGTTTTCAATGATACCAACTACAGGTATTTTTAGTTCATTAGCAAAGAGTACGCTTTTTCGTGCGTCTAGGATAGCTACATCCTGCGGCGTGGTAACTATAATAATACCTTGTACATTAGGGATAAGCTGGCAAACGCTTAACGGTTCATCTCCAGTGCCTGGAGGTGAATCAATGATCAGGTAATCAAGCTCTCCCCAGTTCACTTCTCCTAAAAATTGCCTGATGGCCGCTGTTTTTCTTGGCCCCCGCCAGATGATCGGTTGGTCAGGGTCATACCCTACCAGCGCCAGGCTGACTGCCTTCAGGTTTTCGCTCACTTTGACTGCCTGGATACCAAATTCAGAATTACAAATGGTCTGATTTTCAATCCCCAGCATTTTGGCAATATTAGGGCCGTGGATATCCACATCCAGGATACCCACTTTCTTGCCGGAAAGAGAAAGCGCGTAAGCCAGGTTTACTGCTACCGTTGATTTTCCTACGCCTCCTTTACCGCTCATTACAACCAGGCTATGCTTTATTTTGGACATTCTTTCTTTAAGAATTATTTCTTGTTCGTTTAATTCCCTTTCATTCATCTGCTGCATTTGGATACTCCTTTTATGATTTAAGTAAATAATCGGCTATGGCGCGATAGAGTTGCCAGGGGGAGGGAATCAGCTTAATCCTGATCCGTAAAACTTGGCGCTTTATCTTTACTAACCGGCAAGTGAGACTCTCTGATATAAGCTCTAAATCCTCCCAAATTAACGCCTTGGCCGCCATACTCATGTGAAATCAGGTATTGCTTATTAAAATCCAGCTTATTAATGAGCTTTTTTTCCGTAGCATACGCCGAAACAAAGTTAACTCCTTGAGACGTTAAAACAAATACAGGAATTAACTGGGAAAGCTGTATCATTGCTACCGGTCCGATCAGCCGACGGATATCAAGAGAAGCACAACTCCACACTAGATCAGCATAATCTCGTATCATAGCAATTTTATCGTTTGTTATCCCGGTAGTGCATAGAACTAATGAAACAATCTTAACTTGATTGCGCTTTTCTAATAAGCACAGTTCTTTTAGCTCCTCAACTGCATCGCCGCTAATAGTGACAGCAATAGTCTTATATCCTGCGGCTATGGCCTTTTTAACCCCTTGGTATTGATCAATCTGCGCATCTTTAAATATTACCTGGCCACCGGCAGTTTTAAGTTTTTTAATAATTCCCGGGATAGGTGTGGTCAGCAGAAGGCTATTCATGCGGGCGCCTATACCCTGGACAAGCGCCGGCCTAGAGGTAATAACCGTGCCAGCCCCATCGCAAACCACAACCGCGGCATCTATCGCTTTTTTCTTTAGAGCGTATCTGAGCATTTCAGAAGCGCCATACGGTATTGAAACAGCAGGGAAATTAAACTGCCTTTGCTCTGTAAATAAACCGTAATCTCTGATTTTTGACGCAATTGCTCCTTTAATTGCCTGCTTAATGGCTTCCTGATCATTGTTTTTTATATTCTTGAAATCTTTATATAAATGTTTCGCCAGGGGGCAAAACATCAAAGTTGGGTCCGTAACCTTGATCACTTGCCCATTAGAAATAGTAACCACAGCAGAATAATATTTTATTATATGAATATCTCGTTTATTTCTATTATCCATATTCTAATCCTGCAGTTTCCCCCATATTTCCTGGATCTTTATCTTTGCCGGGGTATCTTTATATTCCATAATAGTTTTCCCCTCTACCATGGCTTCTACCACTGCTTTATCAAACCCGACCTTGCCGATCAATGTAATTCCGTTATCAGAACAGTATTTTTCTATTTTCTCTGACATTGCCGGATTTAAATCATATTTATTTATTATTAATTTCACTGGTATTTTAAACTGCTTGGCTACCTCTATCACCCGCGCGGCATCATGCAGGCCGGATAAAGTTGGTTCAGTAACCACTACCGCGCAATCAATCCCTGAAAGTGAAGCAATTACCGGGCAACCTATTCCCGGAGCGCCATCAATAATAACCCAATCACAATTATTCTGATCGGCAATTATTTTGGCCTGTTTTCTTACTAATGATACTAGTTTCCCTGAGTTTTCTTCAGCTATCCCGAGTTTGGCATGTACCATCGGGCCAAACCGGGTTTCGGAAATATACCACTCTCCCGCCAGATTTTCTTCCATCATAATAGCCTGGACCGGACAAACATGACTGCAAAATCCACATCCTTCACAGGAAACATGATCGATCACAAAATCATTACTTATTGCCTTAAACCTGCAGGCAATCATGCATTTGCCGCATTGGATACAGGTTTTATTGTTAATTGACGCGCTTAAGCCGCTTCTAAAATCATGGCGTTCTTTGATTTTTGGCTGTAATAGCAAATGTAAATCCGCAGCATCAACATCGCAGTCAGCCATAACTTTATTCCTGGCTAAAGCAGCAAATGCTCCGGTAATGACCGTTTTGCCAGTACCGCCTTTTCCGCTAATGACCACTATTTGCTTCATGTCTTCACTTTTCCGCCATTAATGTGTCCACTCAATTCTTTTAATATTAGGCCCAACTTTTTTAATGATACTTTCTTTGATCTTCTGGAAATTAGGACAGGAATATCCTCCATTTTTTCTAACATATTTTCTACAAACCAAGCTCATTAGCGATCATATTATAAAGCTTTTGAAATTCTTCTTTATATATGGGAAATACCTTAACTAAAGGCTCTCCTTTAGAATAAGCCATGGCTATTTCTTTACTAAATGGTATCCGCATCAATACTTTGATCTTTTCCTGCCGGCAATATTCCTCGGTTTTATTATTCCCTAGATCTGAGCGATTTACTACTACGCCAAAAGGAATTTTTATTTTTCTTAGCACTTCCACTGCCAGGATCAGGTCATTTAAGCCAAAAGGCGTGGGCTCAGTAACCAAAACACAGAAATCACTGCCCTTAACTGCAGCGACTACCGGGCAGGATGTACCCGGAGGAGCATCAATGATCACTGTTTTATTTGAATTTATATATCCTTTAACCTGGCGGATAAGCGGCGGGGACATTGCCTCGCCAATGTGTAGTTTCCCATGGATAAATTCTATTTTATCGCTTATGCCTATCTCTACAATGCCAATTTCCCTATTGACTTCTTTAATCGCATTTCTCGGACATAAAGCAGTGCAGGCCCCGCAACCATGGCATAAATGCGCAAATATCAAGGTTGAGCCTTTTTTTCTTTCCGGTCCCGGGAGTACTGCTATCGCATGATAAACGCAAACCTGGGCGCATTTTCCGCAATAGGTGCATTTAGATTCATCAATTTCCGGGACTGGTATGTACGCTTTAATTTGTTCATTAATTTTAGGCTGAAGAAATATATGGGCGTTCGGCTCTTCCACATCACAATCAAGAAATTGTACATTATCTATAGATAAAGCCAGATTGACGGCAATAGTAGTTTTCCCTGTGCCGCCTTTGCCGCTAGCTACCGAAATGATCATAATCTATATACTGCCTCTCTCGGCAATAAGAACATATTGATGAACGCTATTTGCCTTCTTGACCAATAAACCTTTTTTAATTAAGTACCCTTCAGTGTCTTTTAAATCAACTTTTCCAACCTCGTGCTTATTGCCTTCAAGGCCATGGACTTTATCCATGACCTTGAAACCTTCTGGGGTAAAATCAGCCAATACCAGTTTGCCCTTAGGGGCAAGCAGCCGTATAAGCTCATCTATTACCTGGTAGGGATTGAGCAGATGGTGTAAGACATTTACAGAAAATATTGTATCAAAATTACTTCCTGCTCCAAGTTAAATCCTGTCTATTCTTTAGTCATTAATTATTCCCGCACCAGCCTCGTACCACACTTCGGACAGGTCATTGAAGCACACGGCGTACCTGCCTGATGAGCAACTGTTGTCCCGCAAGCAGGACAAAGGCAATTTCCTCCCGGGCCAGCGCCAGCGCGATTTCCACCCATGCGGCCCCTGCCACTACCTCTGCCAAAACCTCCACCACTGCCTGGTCCTTTACCTACCGGGCCTGTTCCATCTCCTCTAGGCATACAAATCACCTCTCTCCTGTTAATTACTTGCTTGGCATTCCGGATTTAGAACTAACGCTGGGGCTGGCCGCTGCTTTAAATTCACCTTTTTTATATTTCTCAATTGCTTCCTTAACTGTGCCTGCTGCCCCGGTAAAAACTTCTATCCCCGCTGCTGTTAATGTTTGAAACGCATTAGGCCCGACATTTCCGGTAACTACGGCCTTAGCCTGCTTAGAAGCAACCAACTGCGCCGATTGTATGCCTGCACCACCCGTAGCTTCCAGATTAGGATTTCCAACAGCTTCAAATTCAAAGGTATCAGTATCAACAATAATAAAATACTGGCACCGGCCAAAGCGTGGATCTACCTGTGAATTTAAATTTGCATTTTCTGAGGTTACACAAATCTTCATATTTATTCCTCCTTAATGACATCCGCCGCTATCACCATGATCTTTGCAGGCATCAAGCCCGCCTAGAGTATTATTCATAAAATCGTTCAAAGCTTCCTGCACATTACCGGAATAACCAAACACCTGAACGCCTGCTTGAGCAAATTTTTGCTGCGCTCCCATCCCCATACCGCCAGCTATGACATGGGTCACCTTATGTTTTAGGATCTCATCTACTGCCACGCAGCCACCGCCGCCATGTACCGCAGTATTTGGCACAATTCTGGTACTTGTTATCTTCTTTGCATCCTTATCAATATCAGCCAAGAAGAAATACTTACATTGCCCGAAGTGAGCACACACATTACCATGCATACCGCTTTCATCTTCCAATACTACTCCAACTCTCATAGTCAGCTACTCCTTTTTGTCTGTCTTTAAAAGCTACTTCCCTAATTCTTGATTTGCCTCTATCTCCTGAATCCTCGATTGGATCACCTCAAGCTCTTCCTTAATATATCCGGCTTGGTCCTTAAGCATAGATAATTCTTCACTGGCTGGTGCCGTATAATTAAAATCACCAGCTATCGGAATACTTTGTTGCCCTCTCATCCAACCAGGAAGACCAGTTGCATAAAACCAGTTACGCCGTCCTCTTCCTCCACCTCTACCTCTACCACAATAAAACCTCCCGCCAAATGACCGGCTCACAAAGTTATTTGCCGGTAAAACGCAATATCCCCTGCCACCGCCTGTCATTGGCCCTTGTCCCCTGGGACCTGTTCCATTAAATCCTGGCATAACACACCTCCTATTTGTTATTGATAACCATTTCCATTTAGAGCCAAAAAAATATAGCGCTATTTCTCAATGCTGCATTTATCACATAGTCCATAGAATTGGATTAAATGGTTAGTGATCTTAAAATTATATTTTTTACTAAGGCCTTTCTCCGTTTGATTAAGCAATTCCACTTCTTCATCAATAAAATCAGTATAATCAATTACCCGATTACAGTTTGTGCATACCAGGTGATGATGATGGTGAGAGCCCTTCGGTCCTTCTGCCAATTCATAGCGTGTTCGGCCATCACCAAAATCAAACTTATATACCATGCCCAAGTCAGATAATACATCCAATGTCCTATATACTGTGGTCAGCCCTATATTAGGATACTTAGGGTGAACTTTAATATAGATATCCTCTGCACTCAAATGGCCTGCAACATTAGATAATATTTCCAGGATAGCTTCCCGGCCGGTAGTCAATCTATAGCCGCAGCCCCTGAATTTTCCATGCCACCAAACAGAGCCGCTACAATTTCTATTTCTCATAAACCAACCTTATTGTTAATGATAACCATTATCAATATAATACTTATACTTAATTTTGTCAAGTATTATTTTATATTACTTATTACGAAGCAGTTCTTTGGCGTGTTTCATGCTGATATCCGTGAGCGTTTCTCCACCCAGCATCCGGGCAAGTTCTTTTACCCTTTCTTCAGCTGCAAGGTGTTGTATCCTGGTATAGGTCCGGTCATGCGAAACTTCCTTGGAAACATGCAGGTGATTAGCGGCAAACCCGGCAATTTGGGGCCAATGGGTTATACAGACTACCTGGTGCCTACCAGCCAGGGCTTTGATCTTCTTCCCGACTATTTCAGCCATACTACCTCCGATACCAGTGTCAATTTCGTCAAAGATCAGGGTCGGAATTTTATCGGTATGGGCTAAAACTGATTTTAACCCCAACATGATCCGGGACATCTCTCCTCCGGAAGCGATCTTAGCCAACGGCTGCAAGTCTTCGCCCACATTGGGACTGATCAGGAATTCTGCTTTTTCCAGGCCGGTACTGGTCAACTGCGGCGCTCCCTGGGTGTCCTGTTCCGGCACCAGGCTTATCTTTAACTTGATCTTTGGCAAACCCAGGTCCTTAAGTTCCTGGCTTGTTTCCAGTTCCAGTTTAGAGGCGGTTTTCTGGCGCGCCAGGGAAAGTTTTTTTGCTTTTTCCATAACTTTGCCTCTGGCCTGGTCTATCGCCTTAGCCAAACCAGCCCTGCTCTCTTCGGCAGTAGATAGTTTTTCTATCTCCTTGGTGAGCTTATCCTGGTAGGTAAGAATATCTTTGATCGTAGCCCCATATTTGCTTTTCAGCCTATTTATCTGTTCCTTACGCTCGATCAAACTATCCAGTTTTACCGGATCAAAAATGATCTTGTCTTTGTATTCACGCAAGGTAGAATTAACTTCTTGCAGGTTGACCATACTTTCATTAACTATATCTGTGGTTGCTTTAATATTCTGATCTATCGTTTGCAAAGAGATCATGTTCTGTTTGATCTTTTCCAGTTTGGATAAACTCGAACCTTCTTCTTCATACAACCATTGGTACGCGTCATTCACCAAGTGGGCTATCTTTTCGGCATTGGCCAGTAAGTTGATATCCTGGGCCAGTTTTTCTTCCTCCCCTGGTTCTAAATGTGCATCTTTAATTTCTTTCACCTGGAAATTATAGAGGTCAAGAAAATGATCGCGTTCCTGTTCATGATGATTTAATTCTTCCAATTCCACTTCTAGTTGCCGCAAGCTGGTATACATTTCCTCTATTTCTTTCCGCTGTTCCAGCAGGCCGCCAAAATCATCCAGGATGTTTAGCTGTTCTTTGGCCTGTAAAAGTGACTGGTGTTCATGCTGGCCATGCAGGTCCACCAGGCAATTACCGATACTCTCCAGCATTCCCAGGGTAATGACCTGGTCATTTACCAGGCAGCGGTTTTTCCCGGCAGGGCTGATCTCCCGGCATAAAAGCAGGGTTGTATCATCAAGACTGATCCCCTGCTGCTTTAAGAGAAGTAATAACGGTTTATTCTTAGCAATATCAAAAGTAGCCCGGATACTGCACGATTCAGCGCCTTTGCGGATAATATTCGTGGAGGCACGCTCACCCAGGATCAGGCCAAGCGCACCCACTATAATTGACTTCCCGGCACCGGTTTCTCCTGTTAAAACATTAAAACCTTCATCAAAATTAATATGAAGGTCTTCGATCAACGCATAATTTTTAATACTCAGTTGTTCTAACATACCTATCCTTTTAACTATCAACCATCAACTACGAGCTCCGATGAATATCGGAGCGGACTGCCAACGAGTTTAGGCTCTTTCCGACCATTTAAGCTTGGTCCTGAGCACTTCAAAATAATTCTTATATGGGCTAGTGACCAATAAGAATTTCTCTACCGCTTTCTTTACCACTATCACATCATTCAATTTAACCGGCACTGCCACCTGCCCATCCATGGTGACATTACCTACATGGTGATCTGTTTTCATGGTAATAGCTATATTTGTTTCTGCGGCTACGATCAAAGGACGCAAAGTCAGCATATGCGGGCAAATCGGAGAGACAATGATCAGTTCCATATCCGGATACACTATTGGTCCGCCGGCTGATAAGGTATAAGCGGTGGACCCGGTAGGCGTTGCCACGATCAATCCGTCAGCAATGTAATTAGCCACAGGTTTATTATCAATAGCCAGGTCCAAACTGACCACCCTGGCCTCCTGGCTGGAATTAACGACTACATCATTTAAAGCCAGGTATGTGCCCAGCTTCTTTTTCCCACGCCAGACTTCTGCCTGCAGCATCATTCTTTCTTCGACCGCTATATTCCCCTGCAATATCTTATCTAATGTTCTGTATATTTCCTGGCGGGTAACCTCGGTTAAGAACCCTAAACCGCCAAGGTTGACTCCCAATACCGGCACATTGCAGCCTGCTATAGCCCGGGCTACCCGTAATAAGGTCCCATCCCCGCCTAAGGCTACAACCAGGTCATCAGCTCCCAGGAATTTTTTTGGCTGCTGCCCGTTGATCACTGTTATTTTTTTCTTATGAAAATATTGTTTTAGCTCTTTAACAGCTGATAGGGCCTTTTCTTTATTCGGATTAAAAGCTAACCAGACTTTCATTGTGATACTCCTATTAATAAATGACTCGAATGCCTGCCTGCCGGTAGGCAGGATAGCGAATTACTCGAATAAATCTTTATTCATTAGGCACTTTTTTATAAAAACTCAAACGGGTATCGCCATAACGCTCTTGACGGTACATAAAAAAACTGCCGACTTTGATCTCCATTGGTTCTTTAAAATGATGCTGGGCTATTACCAATCCATCCTGGGCCAGTACCTGGTATTTATCAATTGTGGCAATAGTATCTTTAGTCACCCCAAGCTTATAGGGAGGACCTACAAAAATAATGTTATAAGGCTGCCCCAATCTCTGCAGTAAGTCAAAAACATTACCTTGCAAGACTTGCCCTTGGGCTGAGAAATGTGTCAATTGCAAATTATCCCGGATCACCTTAATAGCTCCGGGATCTTTTTCAATAAACACAGCTGACTTAGCGCCACGGCTCAGCGCCTCAATGCCCACAGCGCCGGTACCGGCATACAAGTCCAGGAAAGCAGCCTCAATAACAGGTAAACGGATAATATCGAATAGTGATTTTTTAATGCGGGCTAAGATCGGGCGAGTGGCCAACCCAGGAAGAGATTTGAGTTTTCGGCCTTTAGCAATGCCGGCAATTACCTGCATCACTACTCTCCGATAATCTGCATGATCACTTTGCGGGAACGGGGATGTAAGTCAAAATCAACTAAAGCAATTTGCTGCCATGTGCCTAAAAGCAGTTTTCTGTTCTGGAAAGGTATGGTCATAGATGAACCGACCACAGAAGCACGGACATGAGAATGCCCGTTGCCATCATGCCAACGCATATTGTGGGCATATTCGATACCCTGAGGAAATAATTTTTCCATGGAAGCCTTAAAATCAGAGATGAGACCAGGTTCATGCTCAATAGTTATCAAGCCGCCTGTTGACCCGGGAATAAATAGCACAACAATGCCATTTTTAGGTTTGGAATCGGATAATTCACCCTGGATCTCAGTGGTGATATCGATTATGTCTGTTTCACCTTTGGTCCAAAAACTTAATTCTTTAGTAATAACCGCCATGCCGCTTCCCCTTATTATTTTAAATACAGTGTTAAGTTTTAAGTGTAAAGTGATAAGTTATGCTTTTACCTGAATTTACAACTTTTAACTTTTAACTTACAACTGCTTCTATAAACTGGAGGTGATCCCGATGAATTGAA